>NZ_JBVJFA010000043.1:0-50415 GCF_055588085.1 Streptomyces sp. NPDC046303 | reverse complement strand
GGTGTCCGGTGCGTGCTCTCGGCGTGCCGGCCGGATGCCCGCGTACTGGACGTACTTGGGCTTTCGGCCGGTGCGGCGAGAGTGCGTGCCGGGCACCGCGACGCCACGGACCTCCGTCAGACACCCCCTAGTAGCCTGGCCCCATGTCAGCGATCCGGCTTCTCGTCCTCGGTGCCGTCCGCCAGCACGGGCGGGCGCACGGGTACCAGGTGCGCAACGACCTCGAGTACTGGGGCGCGCACGAGTGGTCCAACACCAAGCCCGGATCGATCTACCACGCGCTCAAGCAGATGGCGAAGCAGGGGGTCCTGCACGCGCACGAGGTGGCGCCCAGCGCCGCCGGCGGGCCTCCGCGCACCGAGTACGAGGTCACGGAGGCGGGGCGCGCGGAGTACTTCAGGCTGCTGCGCGAGGCCTTGGCCGCGTACGGCCAGAAGACGGACGTGCTGTCCGCGGCGATCGGCTTCATGGTCGATCTGCCGCGGGCCGAGGTGCTGGAGCTGCTCCGCGAGCGGCTGGCGAAGCTGGCGGGCTGGCGGTCGTCGGTGACGGACTACTACACGCCCGAGGGCGGGCCGGGGCAGCTGGGCCACATCGGCGAGATCATGCACATGTGGGTCCACACCGCGGACGCCGAGGCGGAGTGGACGCGCGGCCTCATCGCCCGGATCGAGGGGGGCGCGTACTCCTTCGCGGGCGAGGGCGGCGAGCCGTTCGTCGGGGTGCTGGCGGACGGCGAGGAGAACCCGTTCGCCCAGTCCGGCTCCTGACGCCCGCCCTTTTTTCTCATCAAGTTTGACTACCGGGCAACCGGGCATTACCTTGCAGGCTGCTATTCAAGTTTGACTAGTAAGGAGCCCCTCGCGTTGGCGATCTCCCTCGAAGGTGTCCACAAGCGGTACGGCGACAAGCACGCCCTGGCCGGGCTCGATCTGGAGGTGGCCCCCGGCACGGTCCAGGCGGTACTCGGCCCCAACGGGGCCGGCAAGACCACGGCCGTCCGGATCATGAGCACCCTGCTGCGCCCCGACGAGGGCGTGGTGCGGGTGGCGGGCCACGACGTACGGACCGGCGCGGCGGCCGTCCGCTCCCGGATCGGGCTGCTCGGCCAGCACGCGGCCCTCGACGAGGAACTGGACGGACGGCAGAACCTCGAGATGTTCGGCCGCCTGTACCACCTGGGCGCGCGCCGCGCCGCACTGCGGGCGCAGGAGCTGATGGACCGCTTCGGCCTCGCGGACACCGGCCGCAAGCCCGTGAAGAAGTACAGCGGCGGCATGCGGCGCCGCCTCGACCTCGCCGCGTCCTTGATCACCGACCCGGAGGTGCTGTTCCTGGACGAGCCGACCACCGGACTGGACCCGCGCGGCCGCGCCGAGGTGTGGAGCGCGGTCCGCTCCCTGGTCGGCGGCGGCACGACCGTCCTGCTGACCACGCAGTACCTGGAGGAGGCCGACCAGCTCGCCGACCGCATCGCGCTGATCGACGGGGGCCGGGTGGCGCGCGAGGGCACGGCCGACGAGCTGAAGGCCCTGGTCGGGGCGGACCGGATCGTCGTCGTCCTGCGCGACGCGGCGCGGCTGGCGCAGGCGGCGGCGCTGCTCCCGGACCCGTCGGTGGACCGGGACTCCGCGACGCTCAGCTTCCCGGTGGAGGACCGGATGGCGGGCCTGGCCCTGGCCCTGCGGGCGCTGCAGGACGCCGGGATCGAGGCGGAGGACCTGGTGGTCCGGCGGCCCACGCTGGACGAGGTCTTCCTGCACCTGACGGAGAAGAAGGAGGTGGCGGCATGAGTGCGACGTGGGTGGTCACGGACTCCTGGACGATGACCCGGCGCGAGCTGGCGCACTGGGCGCGGCAGCCCGTACAGGTGGTGGTCGGACTGGTCTTCCCGGTGATGCTGCTGCTGATGTTCGGCTTCCTGGTGGGCGGCGGCCGCGGGATCGAGGGGGAGTACGTCGAGTTCCTGGTGCCCGGGATGTTCGCGCTGACCATGGCCTTCGGGCTGGAGTCGACCATGACGGCCGTCACCCGGGACCTGGAGAAGGGGGTGATCGACCGCTTCCGCGCCATGCCGATGTCCTCCTCGGCGGTCCTGGTCGGCCGCAGCATCGCCGACATGATCCAGTCGGCGGTGGGCCTCGTGGTCCTGGCGGGGGTCGGGCTGCTGCTCGGCTGGCGCTGGCACGGCTCGGCGGCGGCCGCGCTGGCGGCCTTCGCGTTGCTCCTCCTGCTGCGGTTCGCGATGCTGTGGATCGGGATCCACCTGGGCATGGTCGCGGGCCGGCCCGAGATGGTGCAGGCGGTGCAGATCCTGGTGTGGCCCGTGGGCTTCCTGTCCAACGCCTTCGCCACTCCGGAGTCGATGCCGGGCTGGCTGGGGGCGGTGGTCGAGTGGAACCCGATGTCGGCGACGGCGACGGCGGTCCGCGACCTGTTCGGCAACCCGGCGGCGGCCTCCGCGCCGGCCTCGCCGTCCTGGGCCTTCGAGCACGCCGGCCTGCTCGCCGTCGGGTGGCCGCTCCTGCTGCTGGCGGTCTTCTTCCCGCTGGCGGTGGCCCGCTTCCGGGGCCTGAGCAGATAGCCGCACGGGCGGGCTTGCACCTCACGCGGCGTGAGGACCCACAGTGAAGGGCGTACCCCACCAGACACCGAGGAGGGAAGCGGACATGGGCTACTCCGTGGGACAGGTCGCCGGATTCGCCGGAGTCACGGTGCGCACCCTGCACCACTACGACGAGATCGGCCTGCTCTCTCCGAGCGGCCGCAGCCACGCGGGTCACCGTCGCTACGACGACGCCGACCTGGACCGGCTGCAGCGGATCCTGTTCTACCGGGAGCTCGGCTTCCCCCTCGACGAGGTCGCGGTCCTGCTGGACGACCCGGACACGGATCCGCGGGAGCACCTGCGCCGGCAGCACGCCCTGCTGACCGACCGGATCGACCGGCTCCAGCAGATGGCCAAGGCCGTTGAGCACGCCATGGAGGCGAAGAAGATGGGCATCAACCTCACGCCCGAGGAAAAGTTCGAGGTCTTCGGCGATTTCGACCCGGACGAGCACGCCGCGGAGGCCGAGCGCCGCTGGGGCGACACGGACGCGTACAAGGAGTCGGCCCGCCGCACGGCCTCGTACACCAAGGAGGACTGGCAGCGGATCCAGGCCCAGGAGCGGGACATCACCCGCCGGTTCGCCGCCCTGCTGGACTCCGGCACGCCCGCGGAGTCCGAGGAGGCCATGGACCTCGCGGAGGAGCACCGCGGCTGGATCAACGGCAGCTACTACTTCTGCACGTACGAGATCCACACCTGTCTCGGTGAGATGTACGTCGCGGACGAGCGGTTCACGGCGCACTACGACGTGGTCCGGCCGGGCCTGGCGGTGTTCGTACGCGACGCGATCCTCGCCAACGCCGTGCGCAAGGCGTAGGAAACCGTCACGCACCCGACCCCGTCCGGTCCCTGGAACCGGGCGGGGTCCGTGTGCGTTGATAATTGAGACCGCCCGCCCCGCAGCACGCCCCCTCATCCAGGAGAGTCCGGAACCCGTGTACACGATCGCGCTCGGCCCTGAGTGGCTGTCCCCGGACTATCTGATCTCGCACTTCGGCCTGATCGGCATCCTGGTCATCGTCTTCGCGGAGTCGGGACTCTTCGCGTTCCTGCCCGGCGACTCGCTGCTGTTCACGGCAGGCCTGCTGGTCGCCGACGGGCAGTACATCAAGCAGCCGCTGTGGCTGGTCTGCACGCTGATCGTGGCCGCCGCGATCATCGGTGACCAGGTCGGCTACATGATCGGCAAGTTCTTCGGGCCGAAGCTGTTCAACCGCCCGAACTCCAAGCTCTTCAAGCGGGAGAACCTGGACAAGGCCCACGAGTTCATGGACCGGCACGGCCCCAAGGCCATCGTCCTGGCCCGCTTCGTGCCGATCATCCGCACCTTCGCGCCGATGGTCGCGGGCGCCGGCTCGATGAGGTACCGCACCTTCCTGACCTACAACATCATCGGTGGCATCGGCTGGGGCGCGGGCGTCACCGTCGCGGGCTACTGGCTCGGCCAGATCGAGTTCATCAAGACCAACATCGAGCCCATCCTGGTGGGCATCGTCCTGATCTCGGTGATCCCGGTGGTCTTCGAGGTGCTGAAGGCCCGCAAGGAGAACAGGGCGGCGGCCGCCGAGGCCCCGCTCGAGGCCGAGGTCCAGACCCCGGGCCAGCGCGGCCGCCACGCCAAGCGCTAGCCCGTCGCATCGCAGCCGCCCGTACGACCGGTACGGCCCGTAACGCCCCGGAGGCCCCCGCAAGGGTCCCGGGGCGTTCGTGTGCCCGTCAGAAGCCGCGGGTCCGCTTGGCCGCGCGGCGCTTGGCGGCGCTGGCGGCGCCCGGGATCCGCATGAACAGGCGGGAGGCCTCGGAGCCCAGGTTGACGCCGATCGCGATGGCGAGGGCGATGGCCGCGGCGTTCACGAGGGAGGCCAGGCCCTCGTTCAGCCGGTCCTCGGCGATCAGCAGCAGCCCGTAGTACGTCGCCGAACCGGGCAGCAGCGGCCCGATGGCCGCCGTCGTGTACGGCAGGGCGGAGGCGAAGCGGTAGCGGGAGAAGAGCTGCCCGAACAGGCCGACCAGCCCGGCGGCGATGGCGGTGGACGGCACGGGCGGGATGCCGCCCGCGTAGTGCAGGGCGCCGAAGGTCACCCAGGCGACCCCGCCGTTGAGGGTCACGATCCACACGCTGGACCGCTCCTGCTGGAGCAGGATCGCGAAGGTGAACACCAGCACCATCGAGGCCGCGATCTGGACCAGCGGCCGCTGCTGGATCTGGAGGACCTCCTCCGGCCGCGGGGATGCCTCGAACTGCAGGCCCACGTAGAGCACGGCCAGCACGCCCATGATGATGCCGATGAAGAGGTACATGACCTCCAGCAGCCGGGCGGAGGCGGTGATGTAGAAGCCCGTCAGCCCGTCCTGTACGCCCGCGACCAGGGCCCGCCCGGGCAGCAGCGCGAAGAGCCCGCCGGTGATCACGGCGGAGGCCTTGACGTCGATCCCCGTCATGTTGAGCGCCACCCCGATCGCGGCCGGCGGCATCGCGGCGACCACGAACTGGTAGAACTCCGGCAGCCCGCGCCCGGCGCACAGCCAGGCCAGCCGGTCGCCGAGGACCGCCCCGAGGGCCGCCGCGATGAAGACCAGCACCCCGCCGCCGACCAGCGTGGAGGCGGCCCCGGCGAGCAGTCCGGCGGCGCAGGTGAGCATCCAGCCCGGGTACGGGTGGCGGTTGCGGCGGATCTCGGCGAGGCGCCGGTAGGCCTCCTCCAGCGAGACGTCGATCTCGGGGGCGCTGATGTCGTCCACCAGCCGGAACACGGCGGCGAGCCGGTTGTAGTCGGTGCCGCGGCGGCGCACGGTCCGGTTCGCCGACACCGGGTCGTCCACGAGCGAGGGCTGGTGGGTGATCGACAGCATGGTGAAGGTGACGGTGGGCTCGCAGCGGTCCAGCCCGTAGGAGCGGGCCACCGCGAACATGGCCGCCTCGACGTCCTCGGCGCCCTCGCCGCCCGCGAGCAGCAGCTCGCCGATGCGCAGGGTCAGGTCGAGCACGCGGCCCACGGCGGGCCCGGTCTCGGTCGGCCGCTGCACCAGGTCCGGTACCGGCCGCACGTCGACCGGCATGCGCAGCATCGTGCGCATCCGGTCCTGCCAGGGGGACTCCTTCATCCGGGCGACGGGGAAGCCCTGGCCGGGGGTGTAGGCGGGCGGGGAGTGCGCGGCGCTGTAGGTGGCCGGGGTCGCGAAGGCCGAGCCCTCGGGCTCGGGCGGCACCGGCTCGGTACCCGCAGGGAGCGCGAACTCCGAGGTGGGCTGTTCGTCCTCCGGTATCCCGGGCTCCATGCCGGGCGGCGGCGTGAAGGCGCTGTGCGCCTCGTCGGACTGGGGCTTCCTGTCCTCGGCCCCGTCGGCCTCCGCCACACGTCCTCCACTCAGTGATCACCGGCGGTATCAGTATGCGGAACCGTTTCCTCCCCGGCCAAAGCAGGCGGTGGGCGCAGCCCTGCGGGGCCCTGCGGAGCCCCGGGTCCGGGCGCAGCCCGGTTCCGGAACGCGACAGCGGGCGGCACCCCGCCGGGGGGTACCGCCCGCTGCCATGCCAAGGGGGCCGGGGGAACCCCCGCCGACCCTCCCCCAGACTCCGTCCGGGGAGCCCCACACCGGCGGAGCCTAGTGGTGGCCGCCCTGGGCCTCGAGGCGCTTGTACGAGGCCTCGATCTCGGCCTCGGCCTCGGTGCGGCCGACCCAGTTCGCGCCCTCGACGGACTTGCCCGGCTCCAGGTCCTTGTAGACCTCGAAGAAGTGCTGGATCTCCAGGCGGTCGAACTCCGACACGTGGTGGATGTCGCGCAGGTGCTCGACACGCGGGTCCGAGGCCGGCACGCACAGCAGCTTGTCGTCGCCGCCCGCCTCGTCCGTCATGCGGAACATGCCGATGGCGCGGCACTTGATCAGGCAGCCCGGGAAGGTCGGCTCGTCAAGGATGACCAGCGCGTCCAGCGGGTCGCCGTCCTCGCCGAGGGTGTTCTCGACGAAGCCGTAGTCGGCCGGGTAGCTGGTCGAGGTGAAGAGGCGACGGTCCAGACGGATCCGGCCGGTCTCGTGGTCCACCTCGTACTTGTTCCGCGAACCCTTGGGGATCTCGATGGTGACGTCGAACTCCACGTCCTGCTCCTCCATGATCAGCTTCAGCAGTCTGGATCGCTTCGAGACTGCATTTGATTCAATACGCGCGCGTCCGGCCCAGCCCAGCCGGGTGGGGTGCCATGCTCGCGGCAAGACGCAGTGGTTAAGTGTCCCTCACGCATATGTGTGATCGCGAAAGGGGCTGGTCCGAGGTGCCATTGATCAAGACGTGGCAGCTCGTCGCGGGCTCGGCCGTCGCCGGTCTCGCCCTGTCGGCGGCAGTGGTGACCGCCGCCGGTCCGTGGGACTCCGGCCAGCGTAAGGCCGAGCGGGACAGGGTTGCCTCCCGGAGCCTCACGGGTGGTGCAGATCACGGTGGCGGGTCCGCTGCCGGAACCTTCCCGCAGGCCGCCCCCAGCGCCCCCGGGGTGCTCGGCGCGATCGGACCCGGCGCCCCGCGCCCGGCGGCGGCCGCCGCCTCCGAGGGCCTCGCCGCCGCGCTGGGGCCGCTGCTCGCCGACCCCGCGCTCGGCACCGCCCGTACCGCCTCCGTGGTCGACACCGCCACCGGGGAGGTGCTGTACGAGTCGGGCGCGCGGGACGCGATGACGCCCGCCTCCACCATCAAGATCGCCACCGCCGCGGCCGCGCTGGCCGCCCTCGGGCCCGAGCACCGGATCCGGACCGCCGTCGTGCCCGGCGCCGCGCCGGGACAGATCCTCCTCGTCGGCGGCGGCGACCCCTCCCTCACCGCCAGGAAGAAGAACCCGGCCGGATCGGGCGGCAGCCTCGTCGCCCTCGCCGCCGACACCGCCCAGGCCCTCAAGGCCGCCGGCACCGGCAGCGTGGCCCTGGGCTACGACGACAGCCTCTACACCGGCCCGGTCCGCCACCCGATCGGCGACAACAACCCCAATATCGCGCCCGTCACCGCCCTGATGGCGGACGAGGGGCGCTCCGACGATTCCATCTCGGGGCCCGTGGAGCGCACCGGCGACCCCTCCGGGGACGCCGCCCGCTCCTTCGCCGCCCTGCTGACCGAGCGCGGCATCAAGGTCACCGGCGAACCCGCCCGGGCCAAGGCGCCCGACGGCGCGCAGCCCCTGGCGGCCACCCTCTCCGCCCCGCTGGCGGGCCTGGTCGAGCGGATGCTCACCCACAGCGACAACGACATCGCCGAGGCCCTCGCCCGGCAGACCGCCCTCGCCTCCGGCCGGCCCGCCAGCTTCGAAGGCGGCGAGAAGGCCGTCACCGACCGGCTCGCCGCCCTCGGCGTCGACGTCGCCGGCTCCCGCTTCGCCGACGGCAGCGGCCTGAACCGCGCCGACAAGGTCAGCACCGGCCTCCTGGCGGGCCTGCTCGCCAAGGCCGCCGACCCGCAGCGGCCCGAACTGCGGCCCGTCCTCACCGGACTGCCCGTCGCCGGATTCACCGGGACCCTGCGCGCCCGCAACGCCGGCAGCTCCCCGGCCGCCGGCCTGATCCGCGCCAAGACGGGCACCCTGACGGGCGTGAACTCCCTGGCGGGCACCGTCGTCGACCGCTCCGGCCGGCTCCTCGCCTTCGCCTTCCTGACCGCGGGCAGTCAGGACGGCGCGGCCGCCGAGAAGGGCCTCGACAAGCTGGCCGCCGCGGTCGCCGCCACGTCCTAGCGGAGGAGCCCGCAGCGGCCCCGGTGGGGAAGCGCCGTGCGCGCGGCGCCCGGCCGCCCGCGCTCCGGCAGGACGACGCCGCTTCGGACTCTGCCCTCAGGGGGTCCGCCCGGGGGCTGGTCCACGTACGGTTGACGCATGACGAGCATCGGTGGTGCGGAGATGGTCGACTGGAACCTCGCGGTGGCGACCGCGACCCGGCTGGTGCGGCCCGGCCCGGAGGTCAGCCGGGACGAGGCCCGGGCCGTCGTCGCGGAGCTGCGCGGACACGCCAGGACCTCGGAACGGCACGTACGGGAGTTCACCCGGATGGCCCATGCGCTCCCCGGAGGGGCGCCGGTCAACGACACCCCCGTCCTGGTCGTCGACCGGGCCGGCTGGGTCAAGGCCAACGTGGCCGGCTTCCGTGAGCTGCTCCAGCCGCTCCTCGGCAAGTTGCAGGACCGGCGCGCGGGCACCCCCGGCGCGGCCGTCCTCGGCGCGGTCGGCGGCAAGGTCACCGGCGTCGAGCTGGGCATGCTGCTGAGCTTCCTGGCCTCCCGGGTCCTCGGCCAGTACGAGACCTTCGCGCCGGCCTCCCGCGAGCTGCCCGGCTCCGCCACGGGGGGCGGCCGGCTGCTGCTCGTCGCCCCGAACATCGTGCACGTCGAGCGCGAGCTGGAGGTGCACCCGCACGACTTCCGGCTGTGGGTCTGCCTGCACGAGGAGACGCACCGTACCCAGTTCACGGCCGTCCCGTGGCTCCGCGACCACCTCGAAGGCGAAATCCAGACGTTCCTCGGCGCCACCGAAGTGGATCCGGTGACCGTCCTGGAACGGCTGCGCGAGGCCGCCCAGTCCTTCGCGGGAGCCCGCCCCGACGCCGAGCGGGGCGAGGAGGGACGCTCCCTCGTGGAGATCGTGCAGACCCCCGAGCAGCGGGAGGTGCTGGGCCGGCTCACCGCCGTCATGTCCTTGCTGGAGGGCCACGCCGACTTCGTGATGGACGGGGTCGGCCCCCAGGTGGTGCCCTCGGTCGCCGAGATCCGCGAGAAGTTCCAGCAGCGCAGGGCCAGCGGCGCCGGCCGCCTCGATGCCGCCCTGCGCAAGCTCCTGGGCCTCGACGCCAAGCTGCGCCAGTACCGCGACGGCGAGCGCTTCGTGCGCGCCGTCGTCGGCCAGGTCGGCATGGACGGCTTCAACCGGGTGTGGACCTCTCCGAACACACTGCCGACCAAGGCCGAGATCGCCAAGCCCGCGGACTGGGTGGCCCGCGTCCACCGCAAGGGGAGCGAAGAGAGCGAATAGGCGTGACGGAGGGGGCGTAAACATGTCTCCTTGGGGGAAGCAGCATCACCCGTCCGAGGGACCGTGGGCCGTGGAAGGGCGTGCGATGCTCGGGGAACGGCTCGGCTCTGTCACCATCGACGCACTCTGAGTGACAACCCCCGCCCTGCGGGGGGGGCGCCCGGCAGCACCCCTGACGCACCACCACCTGACGCTCCACCCCCCGAAGCCTCCGAGGCATCCGAACTCCATCGAAGGGCACCGGACATGGGTCCCCATCCTGCGGTCGCGGCGATACGCCTGGCGGTCCGCCGCGCACTCCACGACGTCCTCACCGACCTCACCGACCTCCCCCGGACCCCGTCCGCGGGTACTCCCTCGGCCGGCCCCCGCCCCCCGGCCGGCACCCTGCCGCTCGTCCTCGTCGCCTGCTCCGGCGGCGCCGACTCGATGGCCCTCGCCTCCGCCCTGGCCTTCGAGGCGCCCAAGCTCGGCATCCGGGCCGGCGGCATCACCGTGGACCACGGGCTCCAGCCCGGCTCCGACCTCCGCGCCGCCGAGGTCGTCGTCCGCATGACCGCCCTCGGCCTCGACCCGGTGGAGTCCGTCGCCGTGCGCGTCGGCCGCGACGGCGGTCCCGAGGCCGCGGCCCGCGACGCCCGTTACGGCGCCCTGGACGAGGCCGCCGACCGGCTGGGCGCCTCCGCCGTGCTGCTCGGCCACACGCGTGACGATCAAGCCGAAACCGTCCTGCTGGGTCTCGCCCGCGGCTCCGGCATCCGCTCGCTCTCCGGCATGGCCGAGGTCAGCGGAGGTCCCGGCCGCAGCCACCGCTACCGCCGCCCCTTCCTCCAGGTCGACCGGCAGACCGCCCGCAAGGCCTGCATGGTCCAGTCCCTCCCCGTCTGGGACGACCCGCACAACGCCGACCCCGCCTACACCCGCTCCCGCCTGCGCCACGAGGGACTGCCCGCCCTGGAGAAGGCGCTGGGCAAGGGAGTCGTCGAGGCGCTGGCCCGCACCGCCCAGCTGTCGCGCGACGACGCCGACGCGCTGGACGCCTGGGCCGCCGAGGCGGAGACCGGCGTACGGGACGAGGACGGCCGCCTGGAGTGCGCCAAGCTGTACGCCCTGCCCCCGGCCGTCCGCCGCCGAGTGCTGCGCAGGGCCGTGGTCGCCGCCGGTTCTCCCGCGGGCTCCCTCTTCGCCCGGCACATCGAGGAAGTCGACCGCCTCATCACCGGATGGCGCGGTCAGGGCGCCATCAACCTGCCCGGCCGGGTCGAGGCCCAGCGGCAGGGTGGCAGACTTGTCATCCGGCAGGGCTGATTGGTGCTGAAACACGGCTGAGTCCTCCGGGGG
Organism: Streptomyces sp. NPDC046303; assembly: GCF_055588085.1. NCBI lineage: Bacteria > Bacillati > Actinomycetota > Actinomycetes > Kitasatosporales > Streptomycetaceae > Streptomyces > Streptomyces sp. NPDC046303. The sequence goes on along the minus strand of NZ_JBVJFA010000043.1, from coordinate 39,462 downwards.
CACCCCCGGAGCCCCGGCCGCCAACGAAAGTGATGCGGGTGGACGAGAAGGACATGGGCGGCGACCTCCAGTCGGTGCTCATCACCAAGGAAGAGATCGACGCGAAGCTGGCCGAGCTGGCCGCGAAGATCGACGCGGAGTACGCGGGCAAGGACCTGCTCATCGTCGGCGTCCTCAAGGGCGCGGTGATGGTGATGGCGGACCTGGCGCGTGCCTTGTCCACCCCGCTCACCATGGACTGGATGGCGGTGTCCTCGTACGGCGCCGGGACCCAGTCCTCCGGCGTGGTGCGGATCCTCAAGGACCTGGACACCGACATCAAGGACAAGCACGTCCTGATCGTCGAGGACATCATCGACTCCGGTCTGACGCTGTCCTGGCTGCTGTCGAACCTGGGCTCGCGCCAGCCGGCCTCCCTCGAGGTCGTCACGCTGCTGCGCAAGCCCGACGCCGCGAAGGTCGCGATCGACGTGAAGTGGGTCGGCTTCGACATCCCGAACGAGTTCGTCGTCGGATACGGCCTCGACTACGCGGAGAAGTACCGCAACCTGCCGTTCGTCGGCACGCTCGCCCCGCACGTCTACGGCGGCTGACCCCGCTCCCGCCCGCGCCCCGGAAGCTCCGGGGAACCTGGGGGCGATTCCCGCCGTTGGAGCAGGGGAAGGCGGGTCTGTCAGCCGTCCCATGGGGCCGCGGGTGACAATACAGAGGTACATTCCGAAGAACAGTCTTTACTCACAGCAGCATTTACCTACGGGCAGGAGGGACGGGGTGCTTTGCGCCCCGTATGGATGGACGTGAAGCGATACTTCCGTGGGCCGGTCATGTGGATCGTGCTGGCCGTCCTCGCCGTGGTCGTGTTGATGAATGTCGTCGGCTCCGGCGGCGGCTTCAAGTCGGTGGACACCAGCGAGGTCGTCAAGGCGATCAACAGTGGCCAGGTGGAGACAGCGAAGCTGACCACCGGCGACAGCCAGATGATCAAGATCGAGCTGAGCGAAGGCCAGAAGCTCGGCAAGCACGACGGCACCAAGTTCCAGGCCAACTACATCGGGGATCAGGGCGTCCAGCTCGCCCAGAACCTCCAGACCAAGTACGAAGCCGGTCAGATTCCGGACGGGTACTCCGTCACCCCGGACAAGACCAGCCCGTTCCTGAGCGTGCTGCTCTCGCTCCTGCCCTTCGTCCTCATCGTCGTTGTCTTCCTGTTCCTGATGAACCAGATGCAGGGCGGCGGCTCCCGGGTCATGAACTTCGGGAAGTCCAAGGCCAAGCTCATCACCAAGGACACCCCGAAGACGACGTTCGCCGATGTCGCGGGCTCCGACGAGGCCGTCGAGGAACTCCACGAGATCAAGGAGTTCCTCCAGGAGCCGGCGAAGTTCCAGGCCGTCGGCGCCAAGATCCCCAAGGGTGTGCTGCTGTACGGCCCGCCCGGCACCGGCAAGACCCTGCTCGCGCGCGCCGTCGCGGGCGAGGCCGGTGTGCCCTTCTACTCGATCTCCGGTTCCGACTTCGTCGAGATGTTCGTCGGTGTCGGTGCCTCGCGTGTCCGCGACCTGTTCGAGCAGGCCAAGGCCAACGCGCCGGCGATCGTCTTCGTCGACGAGATCGACGCCGTCGGCCGGCACCGCGGTGCGGGCCTCGGCGGCGGTCACGACGAGCGCGAGCAGACCCTGAACCAGCTGCTGGTCGAGATGGACGGCTTCGACGTGAAGGGCGGGGTCATCCTGATCGCCGCCACGAACCGTCCCGACATCCTCGACCCGGCGCTCCTGCGCCCCGGCCGCTTCGACCGGCAGATCGCGGTCGACCGGCCGGACATGCAGGGCCGTCTGGAGATCCTCAAGGTCCACCAGAAGGGCAAGCCGGTCGCGCCGGACGTCGACCTGGGTGCCGTCGCCCGCCGCACGCCCGGCTTCACGGGTGCCGATCTCTCCAACGTCCTGAACGAGGCCGCGCTCCTCACGGCCCGCTCGGACAAGAAGCTGATCGACAACCACTCGCTGGACGAGGCGATCGACCGCGTCGTGGCGGGTCCGCAGAAGCGGACCCGGATCATGTCCGACCGGGAAAAGAAGATCACCGCGTACCACGAGGGCGGACACGCCCTGGTCGCGGCGGCCTCGCCGAACTCGGACCCGGTCCACAAGATCACGATCCTGTCCCGCGGCCGGGCCCTGGGCTACACCATGGTCCTGCCCGACGAGGACAAGTACTCGACCACGCGCAACGAGATGCTCGACCAGCTGGCGTACATGCTGGGCGGGCGCGCGGCCGAGGAGCTGGTCTTCCACGACCCGACGACGGGCGCGGCGAACGACATCGAGAAGGCCACCGCCACGGCGCGGGCCATGGTCACGCAGTACGGCATGACCGAGCGTCTCGGTGCGATCAAGTTCGGCGGCGACAACACCGAGCCGTTCCTGGGGCGCGAGATGGCGCACCCGCGGGACTACTCGGAAGAGGTCGCGGCGCTGGTCGACGAAGAGGTCAAGAAGCTCATCGAGACCGCGCACAACGAGGCCTGGGAGATCCTCGTCGAGAACCGTGACGTCCTCGACAACCTGGTCCTCGCGCTGCTGGAGAAGGAGACGCTGAACAAGGAGCAGATCGCCGAGATCTTCTCGACGATCGTGAAGCGTCCGGCCCGCCCCGCGTGGACCGGTTCCTCCCGCCGCACCCCCTCCACCCGTCCGCCGGTGCTCTCTCCCAAGGAGCTCCAGCTGACGAACTCGGCGAACGGCACGTCGGCGGCCACCGCCGTCACGCCGGTCGCCACGGAGAAGGGCATCGAGGTGGCCCCGGAGGACCGCCCCGAAGCCTGATCCACCCGGAATGGAAGCCGCGCCCCCCAGGTTCTAGCCTGGGGGGCGCGGCACTTTTACAGGAACGAGGAAGCAATGACGGACCCAGTGACCCTGACCGGCGACGAGGGCACGATCGGCGAGTTCGACGAGAAGCGAGCCGAGGCGGCGGTCCGTGAGCTCCTGATCGCGGTCGGCGAGGACCCGGACCGCGAGGGCCTGCTGGAGACCCCGGCGCGCGTGGCGCGGGCGTACAAGGAGATATTCGCCGGCCTCTACCAGAAGCCCGAAGAGGTCCTGACGACGACGTTCGACCTCGGCCACGACGAGATGGTCCTGGTGAAGGACATCGAGGTCATGTCGTCCTGTGAACACCACCTGGTGCCGTTCCACGGTGTGGCCCACGTCGGGTACATACCGTCCCTTGACGGCAAGATCACCGGTCTGTCGAAGCTGGCCCGCCTGGTGGACGTGTACGCCCGCCGGCCCCAGGTGCAGGAGCGGCTGACCACCCAGATAGCGGACTCCCTGATGGAGATCCTGGACCCGCGCGGGTGCATCGTGGTCATCGAGTGCGAGCACATGTGCATGACCATGCGCGGAGTCCGCAAGCCCGGCGCGAAGACCATCACCTCGGCGGTCCGCGGCCAGCTCCGCGACCCCGCGACCCGCAACGAGGCCATGTCCCTGATCATGGCCCGCTAGTACGTACCTGCTGGTGGACCAGGAGGCGGCCCTGGCGGCTCCGCCGGGGCAGGACGGCCCGGTGGTGGCCTCCAAGCCGGTGCAGAGCGCGGCGGGCGCTCAGGCGCGTGCCGCGGACTCGGGGGACTCGTCGTCGTCCTCCGGGAGCTTCAGGACGTGTTCGAGGAAGAGGGCCGCGGCGATGACCGCCGCGCCCGCCAGGACCGAGAAGCCGGCGTACCAGGCCTGGTCGCGGCGGGCGGGCACGTCGAGGGCGTTGGTGAGCAGGAAGACGCCGACGCCGCCGTAGGCGCCCGCCACCAGGGCCGCGACCAGGGCGCTGGCCTGGCCGAAGACCACCGCGCGGGCCGCCATCAGCGGCTCCACTCCCTTGGCCTCCGGCCGCCGCTCGCGCTGGGCCTTGAGGCGGGAGCGCATCGACAGGGCCGTCGCGAGGAGGATCGCCGCGATGGCGCCCAGGACGATGGGGGCGGCCAGCGGAACGCCCGGCAGGGTGCCGTACGCGTTCCACAGCCGGGCGCCCGCCCAGGACAGGATCCCGGCGACGGCGAAGATGCCCGCCAGGACGGCCGGCCTCAGTTGCTTCACTTGCCAGATCCCCGCTTTCTGCGCCGTACGTCAGCAGTCCACAGGTTAACGACTACTCCGGCAGGCGGAGTTCCAGGTCGGGGCGCGGCGTGACGCCGGTGAGACCGATTCCGGCCAGCAGCGGGCCGATGCCTCCCTGGCCCGGGATCTGGGCCTCGGGGTCGATGTCGTGCCACGGGGCCAGCACGAAGGCGCGCTGGTGGGCGCGCGGGTGCGGAAGGGTGAGGACGGGGTCGTCGGAGACGACGTCCGCGTACGCGACGATGTCGACGTCGATCGTGCGCGGGCCCCAGCGCTCCTCGCGGACACGATCGAAGGCCTCTTCGATGGCCTGGCCGCGCTCCAGCAGCGAGGACGGGGGCAGGGTGGTCCGTACCTTGACCACCGCGTTGAAGTACGCGGGCTGCGAGCCGGGCGCGACGCCCCACGGCTCGGTCTCGTAGACGGGGGAGACGGCCTTGACCCGCAGGCCCGGGGTGTCGCCGAGGGCGTCGATGGCGCCCTGCAGGGTCTCCAGCCGGTTGCCCAGGTTCGCGCCGAGCGCGATCACGGCCCATTTCGGGTTGGACAGGGTGGTGTCCGCCGCGTCGACGGTCTGGACGACCGAGGCGGGGACCGGCTGGACGGTGGGGTCGCTCTGTGCGTTCAGTCCGTTGTTCATGCGCGGCTCCGGGTGATCGTGATGGTCACGTCGTCGAAGGGGACGGTGATGGGCGCGTCCGGCTTGTGGACGACGACCTCCACCTGCGCCACCGCTTCGTGCTTGAGGCACTGCTGGGCGATCCGCTCGGCAAGGGTCTCGATCAGGTCCACGGGCTCTCCCTGGACCACGTCGACGACCTCTTCGGCGACGACACCGTAGTGCACGGTCTTCGCCAGGTCGTCTCCGGCCGCCGCGGGTCGGGTATCGAGGTGCAGCACCAGGTCGACGATGAAGGTCTGGCCCTCCTCGCGCTCCCGGGGGAAGACGCCGTGGTGCCCGCGAGCCTTGAGGCCGCGCAGCGCGACACGATCCACGCGAATCACTCCTGCTTTCGTAGGTTCTTCCGGTCCCGGGACTCCCCGGGGCCATGGGCCTACGCCGAGTGCGGTCGGCGTCGTCCGACTTCGAATTTACCTGCGAAATACTCCGGACCCCGCCGGAGGGGTCAGGAGGCGTCGTCCTCTTCGTCCTCGTCGGACTCCGTGAGCACCGGGGAACCGTGGTGGGACCACAGGCGCCAGCCCTCGGATGTGCGTCGGAACACATTCGTGGCGACGACCAGCTGGCCCACGAGCGGGCCGAGCTCGCCGCCGTCCTCGGCGGGCCCGCCGCTGAGGATGTTCTCCGTGCACGTCACCAGGGCGGTGTCGCCGATGACGGCCACTTTGGTGTCGGTGAGGAAGAACTGGATGTAGTCGGTGTGGGACATGATCAGCGCGTACGAGCGCAGCACCTCGCCGCGGCCGGACAGGACCGGCCAGCCCGGGTGCACGCAGGAGATCTCGTCATCGAGCCAGAGTGCCGACAGCAGGTCGAAGTCCCCCCGCTCCATGGCCTCGTAGAAGGCCGTGTTGACCTCTTCGACCGCTTCGATGTCGGTTCTGCTCACAAGGCTCCTTCTCGGTCTGTGGTCACAGCGCTCCTTCCACGGCCCGGGCCACCCGAACCGCGTCCGCGGTGGCCCGTACCTCGTGGACCCGTACGGCCCAGGCGCCCTGGTGGGCCGCGATGGCCGAGACGGCGGCCGTGGCGGCGTCGCGCTCGCGGGCGGGCGGCGGGGCGGCGTCGGTGCCGCCGGCCAGGACCCGGCCGAGGAAACGCTTCCGCGAGGCGGCGACCAGCAGCGGGAAGCCGAGGGCGCGCAGCTCGGGAAGGTGGGCCACGAGGGCCAGGTCGTGCTCGGCGTTCTTCGCGAAGCCCAGTCCGGGGTCGACGAGGAGCCGCTCGGGGGCGATCCCGCCGGTCACGACCGCGTCGATGCGGGTCCGGAGCTCGGCGGTGACCTCGGCGAGGACGTCCCCGTAGACGGCGAGGCTGTTCATGCCGTCGCTGAAGCCGCGCCAGTGCATCACCACGAACGGCACCTCGGCGGCGGCGACCGCCGGGATCATGCCGGGGTCGGCGAGTCCGCCGCTGACGTCGTTGACCAGGAGCGCGCCGGCGGCGACGGCCCGGGCGGCGACGGAGGCGCGCATGGTGTCCACGGAGACGGTGACGCCCTCGGAGGCCAGGCCGCGCACGACGGGGACGACCCGGCGCAGCTCCTCCTCCTCGTCGACGCGGGTGGCGCCCGGCCGGGTGGACTCGCCGCCGACGTCGATGAGGTCGGCTCCCTGGGCGGCGAGGTCGAGGCCGCGCTTGACGGCCGCGGTCGTGTCGAACCAGCGGCCGCCGTCGGAGAAGGAGTCGGGGGTGACGTTGACGACGCCCATGACCGCGCAGCGGTCCCAGTCGGGCAGGCCTGTGACCTGGCCCCTGGGGGCCGGACCGCGGTTGCTGTTCATGGGTTCAGGGTAGAGCCCCTGCCCTGGCCGGGCGGTTGCGCGGGGTCCCCTGCGCGGAGCCGCGCCCGCTAGGGGGCTCCGCCCCCCCGGCCCCCGCGCCTCAAACGCCGGCGAGGCTGATCTTTTCAGCCCGTCGGCGTTTGAGGACGGGCCCGGGCAGAGCCCGGGGAACGGTGGAAGGGCGGGCAGGGGACGGCTCCGCGCAGCGGCCCCCCGCAGCCCGCCCCGTCCGGGCTCAGGCCGCCTGGACCTCGCGTTCGACCTTCGCGGGGACCGTGGCCGGGGTGTGCTGGTGCGCGCACGTGCGGAGCGGCTTGGGACGGCGGCGGCTGGCGAAGAGCCGGGGCAGCGCCAGCGTCACGAAGCCCTCGGCCTGCATCGCGGCGAAGCCGATGCGGGGCAGGTCGCGGGTCGTGCGGAAGACCACGAAGCGGGGCTCCCAGCGGGGGCGGAACTTGGCGTTGAACTTGTACAGCGACTCGATCTGGAACCAGCGGGACAGGAAGACCAGCAGGTTCCGCCACATCCGCAGCACCGGGCCGGCGCCGATCTTCTCGCCGCGGGCCAGGGCCGAGCGGAACATCGCGAAGTTCAGGGAGACCTTCTCGATGCCGAGCGAGGGGGCGGCCTCCAGGGAGGCCACGATCAGCAGCTCGTTCATGCCCGGGTCGGCGGAGCGGTCGCGGCGCATCAGCTCCAGCGACATGCCGTCCTTGCCCCAGGGGACGAAGTGCTGGATCGCCTTGAGGTCGCCGAAGGGGCTGGTGTCGCCCTCCTCGACGCGGTGGGCGGTCGCGATGAAGCAGTCGCCGTCGCCCGGGTCGCCGACCCGGCCCAGGGCCATGGAGAAGCCGCGCTCGGTGTCGGTGCCGCGCCAGGCCTCGGCGGCGCCGCGCACCTGTTCGAGCTCGGTTTCGGTGAGTTCGCTGACCCGGCGGACCTTGGTGGTGTAGCCGTTGCGCTCGATGCGCTTCACCATTTGGCGGACATTGCGCATGGCGCGGCCCGACAGGGAGAAGTCTTTGACATCGACAATCGCCTCGTCACCCAGCTCCAGCGCGTCCAGGCCGGTCTCGCGGGTCCAGACCTCGCCGCCGGTCTCGCTGCATCCCATGACGGCCGGGGTCCAGGAGTGGATCTTGGCTTCTTCCATGAACCGCTCGATGGCGCCGGGCCAGGCCTCGACGTCGCCGATGGGGTCGCCGGAAGCGAGCATCACGCCGGACACGACGCGGTAGGTGACGGCCGCCTTGCCGCTGGGGGAGAAGACGACGGCCTTGTCGCGGCGGAGCGCGAAGTGGCCCAGGGAGTCGCGGCCGCCGTGCTTGTCGAGGAGGCCGCGCAGCTTGGCCTCGTCGTCGGCGGTCAGCCGGGCGGCCGGGTGTTCGGGGCGGAAGGCCAGGTAGATGGTGGTGAGCGCGGTCAGCATGCCGAGGGCGCCGAGGGAGTAGCCGACGGTCCAGGACACCCGGCCGGCGTAGTCGACGGGGCCCTCGAAGCCGAAGAGCCCGTAGACCACGTGCGTGATCTGCTCGTACAGGCCGGGGTTGCCGACGACCTTGCCCGGGTGGACGTTGACGATGACCAGGCCGAGGCCGATGGAACCGGCGCTCATGAGGACGAAGTTCGCGAGCGCCTTCCAGCGGCTGCGCGGGTCCGGCAGGGCCTTGAATTCGCTCTGGTGGCGCAGCAGCAGGGCGAGGAGCACCGCCGCGATGATCACGCCGATGATCGAGTGCCGGTAGGTGAACTGCGCCGCGGCGCCCGCGGGCAGCAGGACCACGGCGGCCCGCCAGGCCCGCCGCTTGTGCCGCTTCAGCCCGTGGGCGAGCAGCAGGAGCAGCACGCCCGCGCTGATGGACAGGGCGGCGGCGAAGGGGCCCAGGGAACCGGGCAGCACCTCGGTCACGGCGTGGATCCGGCTGTGCCGGAACCGCGGGAAGACGCCCGCCGCGATGTCCAGAAGGCCGACGATCATGACGGCCGAACCTACGAGGCCGGGCACGGTCTCCGGTCGTGGCCCGCGGAGGATTCGGCGGACCCGCTTCGGAACCTGTCCGGACTTATCGCCATCTATCCTGCTAGACATCGCTTCCCGTTGCTCCGCGAGAGATCAAGTGGCCGAAGGCCGCGACAGCCTCCGGGTGTGGTGCGTCCATTAGGACGACAGTGACGGGGAGCGGGTTCACTCTTCCGTCGGAAATTTCCGGTCCTGCCATCAGAAAGTCGACTGACTGCTCATGGGTCTCACCAGTAATACGGTTCTGGCGCTGGCCGTCCTCGCCGGTGTGCTGCTCTTCGCCGCCACGGTCTGGTTCTGGCCGAGGCTCTCGGGCCGCACCTGGCGCGCGTTCGCCGGCCGGATCGGACTCCTGCTGGCGACCCAGCTGGCGCTGTTCTCGGCCGTGGGCCTCGCAGCCAACAAGTCGTTCCTCTTCTACGGATCCTGGGCCGACCTGTTGGGCCGGGAGACGTCCATGGGCAAGGTCGTCGACCACTCGATGAGCAGCAAGGACATCAAGGTCGTCGACAAGCAGAAGCTGGACGTGCCCGGCGGCGCCAAGCCCCAGGTCGGCGGACAGATCCTGAAGGTTGCCATCTCCGGGCAGAAGTCGAAGATATCGAGTCCCGGCTACGTGTGGCTCCCGCCGGAGTACTTCCAGCCGCAGCACAAGGACGAGAACTTTCCGGCGTCCATCGTCCTGACCGGGTACCCGGGCACCGCCGAGAACCTGATCAAAGGGCTCGACTACCCGATGAAGGCCTTCAGCCTGTCCAAGGCGGGCAAGATGAAGCCGATGATCCTGGTCATGCTGCGGCCGACCGTCGCGCCTCCGCGTGACACCGAGTGCGTGGACATACCCGGCGGACCGCAGACCGAGACCTTCTTCGGCGTGGACCTGCCTCAGGCCATCCAGGACACCTTCCGGGTGGGCAAGGAGCCCCAGAACATGGGCTTCATCGGCAATTCCACCGGCGGTTACTGCGCCCTGAAGATCGCCGCGCACTACCCGGAGACCTTCGGCGCCGCTGCGGGCCTGTCCGCGTACTACGACGCACCCGACGACCCGACGACCGGCGACCTGTTCCACGGGGACGACAAGCTGAAGCAGCGCGCCAACGTCCTGACGAGCATCCAGAACAAGAAGCCGACCGGTACGTCCTTCCTCGTCACCAGCAGCGAGATCGGCGAACCGAACCTCGCCGACACCAAGAAGTTCGTCAAGGCGGTCAAGGGCCCGGACCGGGTCTCCTCGATCATCCTCGACAGCGGCGGCCACAACTTCAACACGTGGCGCCGCGAGATCCCGCCGATGCTGGTGTGGATGAGCGGCCGCATCCAGGCCTGACGGCCGGACGGCACGCACAGCAGAGCAGCAGGAAGGGCCCGACCGCGGGATACGAGAGCGGTCGGGCCCTTCGCCGTTCTCATGTCCCTTGCAGCTGCGCCCGGCGCAGGGCCCGGTGGACGCCCGCCGGGGTCAGTACGCCGACCAGTTCGCCGGAGTCCGGGTCCGTGACCCCGATCCGGCCCGAGTCCTCCTGGAGCAGGGCCGAGAGCGCCTCGCGCAGCGTCGCCCCCAGTTCCACGGCCGCCGCCGGGGCCGGGGAACCACCGTCCACCGCCGTCAGGTCGGCCGTTCCCAGCGCGGTGACCGCGAGCCGCTTGAGCCCCCGGTCCGCCCCGACGAACGAGGCCACGTAGTCGGTGGCCGGCGCGGCGAGCACCGCCGCAGGGCCGGCGAACTGCTCGATGGTGCCCGCCCCGTACACCGCCATGCGGTCGCCGAGCCGGATCGCCTCCTCCAGGTCGTGGGTGACCAGCAGGATCGTCTTGCGCACCGTCTTCTGCAGCGTCAGGAACTCGTTCTGCAGCCGCTCGCGCACCACCGGGTCCACCGCGCCGAACGGCTCGTCCATCAGCAGCACCGGCGGATCGGCGGCGAGCGCGCGGGCCACGCCGACGCGCTGGCGCTGCCCGCCCGACAGCTGCTGCGGGTACCGGCCCCCGTACACGGCCGGGTCCAGGCCCACCAGTTCGAGCAGCTCCGCCGCCCGTGCGCGGGCCTTGGCCCTGGGGGTGCCGATCAGCTGGGGCACGGTCGCCGTGTTCTCCAGCACCGTTTTGTGGGGGAACAGCCCGACCTGCTGGATGACGTATCCGATCCGGCGGCGCAGTTCGACCGGATCGGCGGCGGAGATGTCCTCGCCGCCGAGCAGGATCCGGCCGGAGGTCGGCTCGATGAGGCGGTTGACCATCTTCATCGTGGTCGTCTTGCCGCAGCCGGACGGTCCCACGAGCGTGACCAGCTCACCCTCCGCCACGTCGAAGGACAGGTCGTCGACGGCCGTCGTCCCGTCGGGGTAGCGCTTGGTCACGTGCTCGAATCGGATCACACCGCCATCCTTCCCTACCCGCTCGCCCTGACCGGCGAAGGATTCATGAGGAGAGTGTTACGTCGCTGCGAAGGGTTCCGGCCGTTGTCGGTGCGGGGGGTTAGGGTCGGCCTGGTACGCGCGTCGATGACGGGGGGTGGGGGATGGCCGGGCAGAACTGCCTGGTGGCGAACGACTGGATCTGCTGGGAGTACGTTTCCTCGCGCTCCCAGGAGCTCACCGACGCCACCCTCGAACACGTCTGGATCACCGGCGTATCGGTCGTCATCGGCGTCGCCGTGTCGCTGCCGCTCGCCCTGCTGGCCCGCCGCGGCCGCGGCTGGGCGGCGCCCGTGCTCGCCTTCACCACCCTGCTCTACACGATCCCCTCGCTCGCCATGTTCTCCCTGCTGCTGCCCGTGTTCGGGCTCTCGGCGGCGCTGGTGGTGACCGGTCTCGTGCTGTACTCGCTGACCATCCTGGTCCGCAACGTGCTGGCCGGACTGGAAGCCGTCCCCGAAGAGGTGCGGGAGGCCGCGCGCGGCATGGGGTACGGCCCCGGGCGGCTGCTGTGGCAGGTCGAACTGCCCCTGGCGCTGCCCGCGCTGCTCGCCGGGGTACGGATCGCCACGGTCTCCACGGTGGCGCTGACCACGGTGGGCTCCATCGTCGGCAAGGGCGGTCTCGGCAATCTCATCGCCCCGGCCGTGAACAGCTCCTTCAAGGCCCAGGTGCTCACCGCCTCGGTGCTGTGCGTGCTCCTCGCGCTCGCAGCCGATCTGCTGCTGCTCGGTGTGCAGCGGCTGCTGACGCCGTGGACCCGAACCGCCCGCACCACCCGTACTCCGCGAGCCCCGCGCACCGCCCGGCTCGTGAAGGAGGCCTGAGGCGATGGGCGTCCTGGGAGGGGCCTGGGACTGGCTGGCGGACGGCGCCAACTGGTCGGGGGAGAGCGGCGTCTGGCACCGGCTGGGCGAGCACGTCTACGTCAGCGGGATCGCCCTGGCGATCGCCTGCGCGGTGGCCCTGCCCGTCGGCCTGTTCCTCGGCCACCTCGGCAAGGGCGGCGCCCTCGCGGTCAACATCTCCAACGCCGGCCGGGCCGTGCCCGTTTTCGCGGTGCTGGCCCTGTTCATGGTGTCCCCGCTGCGCAACGCGGGGCATCTGCCCACCATCGCCGCGCTCGTGCTGTTCGCCGTTCCGCCGCTGCTGACGAACGCGTACGTCGGCATGCGCGAGGTGGACCGCTCGGTCGTGGAGGCCGCCCGGGGCATGGGCATGTCCGGCGGCCAGCTCTTCTTCCGGGTGGAGCTGCCGCTCGCCCGGGGCCTGGTGATGACCGGCCTGCGCTCGGGCGCCGTCCAGGTGATCGCCACGGCCACGATCGCGGCGATGGTCGGCCAGGGCGGCCTCGGCCGGATCATCACCGCCGGATTCAACACGTACAACACCGCGCAGGTCGTCGCCGGCGCCCTGCTGGTGGCGGCGCTGGCCCTGCTGGTGGAAGGCGCCCTGGTGGCGGCCGACCGGCTGCTGCCGCGGCCGGCGGGCGCCGCGTCCCGCTGACCGATCCCTTTCCCCGCTTCGAACGGAGTGTCTCCATGAGCAAGTCCACCCGCGTCCTCGGCGCGTCCCTGGGCGGCCTCGCCCTGACGGTGTCGCTGGCCGCGTGCGGCGGCGACAGCCTGGAGAAGAGCAAGGACGGCGGCTCGGCCTCCTCCTCCGCGTCTTCCGCCGGGGGCGGCAAGGGCGCCCTGGTGATCGGTGCGGCCGGGTTCACCGAGTCCAACGTGCTGGCCGAGCTGTACGCGCAGGTCCTCAGGGACGCCGGCTACAGCACGTCGATCAAGACGGTCAACAACCGCGAGCTGTACGAACCGTCGCTGGAGAAGGGCGAGATCGACGTCGTCCCGGAGTACGCGGCCACCCTCGCGGAGTTCCTGAACGCCAAGGTGAACGGCCCCAAGGCGCCGGAGGAGAAGCCGGTCGCGTCGAGCGACGCCACGGCCACGGTGGCGGCCCTGGAGAAGCTCGCGGCCCCGCTCGGCCTCAAGGCGCTGCCCGCGGGCGCGGCGGTCGACCAGAACGCCTTCGCGGTGACCGGGGAATTCGCCCGGAAGAACAACCTGAAGTCGCTTTCCGATCTTGGAAAGTCGGGACTGAAGGTGAAGATCGCGGCGGGTGACGAATGCGCCGTCCGGCCCTTCTGCGCTCCCGGGTTGACGAAGACGTACGGAATCCAGGTTTCCGGTATTGATCCCAAGGGTGTCGGCACCCCGCAGGCCAAGCAGGCGGTGAAGGACGGTGCGGACCAGCTGGTGCTGACCACCACCACGGACGCCACGCTCGACAGCTACGGTCTGGTCCTGCTCGAGGACGACAAGAAGCTCCAGAACGCCGACAACGTGCTGCCCGTGGTCAACGCCAAGGACGCGGGCGCCCCCGAGATCGCCGCCGCGCTGGGCGCGTTGACGCAGGCGCTCACGACGGCCGACCTGGTGGACCTGAACCGCAAGGTGGACGCCGAGCGCACCAAGCCGGCGGACGTGGCGAAGGCCTACCTGGAGTCCAAGGGCCTTCTGAAGAAGTAGCGGTTACCGGGTTGACGGGGAATTGCGGGACAACTGCCCGGCAAGAGATTGCCGGGCGGGTACCCCACATGGCCCCCACGCCCTGTAAATTTCAGGCCATGCCCCGTGGACGCCACCGCAATCCCGAACCCCTGCACCGGCTGCTCACGCCGACGGCCGTCGCCGGTGTGTCCCTCGCCAGTGCCGGCGCGGCCTGGCTGCTCGCGGAACCAGTGGCGCTGAGGCTGCTCGTGGGCCTCACGGCCGCCGCCGGGGTCGCGGGCGCCGTGGTGATGCGCGCCTGGGACCGTTCGGCGGGCCGCCGCGTCGCGGAGCTGGCGCGCGAGCGGGTCAAGGACGAGTGGAAGACGGACGAGCGGATAGCCGAGCTCGAATCCGACCTCGAAGAGGCCCGGCTGCTGCGCGCCAAGCTGGACGCGAAGCTGCGCGCCAAGCGCGTCGAACTGGCCGGGCTGCGCGGCGAACACGCCTCGCTGCTGCGGCGGTACGCGACCGCCGAGACCGAGCGCGCCAGCGCCCTGGAGGGCCGCCGGCTGCTGGCCATCGAGGCCAACGCGGGCACGGCCGCGGCTCGCAAGGAGCTCACCACGGGCTCCGAGGAGCGCACCTCGGCGGGGGCGCCCACCGCGGTCGGCTACGCCCGGGCCCACGCGGCGATGGGCGCGCTGGCCCGCAGGACGAAGACCCGGGCGCTGCCGGCACCCGCGGCCGCGCCTTCCCCCGCGCCCGTCCCCGCGGCCTCGGTTCCGGCCCGCCGGCCGGCCGCGGCGGTGGCCCCGTACGCGGCCCAGCAGCGGACCGCCTCCCGCGCCGAGGGCGGCTTCGACTTCTTCGGCACCAAGAACGCGGCACAGGCCCGCGCGGCCATCGAGGCGGTCCAGAACGAGGACCTGGCGGACGTGGTCGGCGCGGAGGCCCTCGCGGTCCACGAGGCGGAGGCGGCGCGCACCCCGGCCGCCGGGGCCGACGCCGAGCCGGCCGCCGAAGCGGCGCCGGACGAGGCGCCCGCGGCGGGCCAGGTCATCGACCTGACGGCCCACGACGAGACCGAGCCGATCGACGTGGCCCGGCTGCGCACCGCGATCTCCTAGCGGGACAGCCGCCTGGCCAGGTCAGGTCAGGCCAGGTCAGGGAAACGCCAGGACGAGCACCACGGCCACGGCCTCCAGCAGGAGTTGGCCCCACAGCGCGAACCGGGCCGCCCGAACCGGCGCGGCCAGCGCCGCGACGAAGGCCACCGCCAGGGCGACGAGCAGGGTTGCGAAGACCGTGCCCGGGAACGGCGCGCAGTCGATGTCGTTCACGAAGCACCGGCCGCCCCTGTCGGTGGCCAGCACCAGGATCTTCGCGACGAACAGGACGGGCGGGAACAGCAGCGCGGCGACGACCGCGCGCGTCCGGATCCGGGCCGCGTCCTCGGACTGGGGCGCGGACGCGGTGGCGGGCTGTGGCTTCCAGGACATGCGGCCATCCTGTCCCGCGGCCGCCGTACGCAGATCCGCGCGGGTACTCGGCCCGCGCGGGCATCCGTACTCAGAACAGGGGCAACTGCCCCGGATGCGGTCCGAGGACGAAACCGTCCAGGGTCGGCGCCGAGGCGCCGAGCACCACGCGGGCCCGCGAGCCGGGGCAGGACACCAGGTCGCCGCGGCCCCGCCCGGCCGGCGGGTCGTGGCGGGCGATCCGGCCTGCGGTCACGGCGCAGTCGCGGCCGCAGGCGGGGCAGGCGCGGCGGGGGGAGTGGGACATGCCCCAAGTCTGCCCCGCCGCACCGACATCAGCCCTGCCGGGAGGCCAGCCATGCCTCGTGGGCCCGGCTCACCCGGTCCCACAGGGCCGTGCGGTCCGCCGGCGTCAGATCGTCCAGCTCCCGCCCGAAGACGGTGGAGACGGCCTCGTAGAACTCCTCAGGGGTGGCCAGTTCCCGGTCGCTCGGCCCCTTGACCGCGTCGACCCGGGTCAGGATCCGCCCGCGCATGATGTCGATGGACTCGGCGTCCCGGCGCAGCAGCGCCAGGGTGCGCACGAAGGAGGAGTCCTCGGCGGTGGACAGCTTCAGGTGCTCCGCCTCGAACGCGTCCATGCCGGCCGGGGCCGACCGGAAGTTCATGAGGGGGAAGGGGCTTCCCGGGTTGTGGTAGCTCCAGCCCTCCACCGGCCCGGCCAGCCGTTCCAGCCGGTAGGAGAAGCCGCCCTGCTCGTAGGAGCCCTCGCGCAGCGGCAGCGGTTCGTGGGGGCCGTCGCCGAGTCCCACGTCGACGAAGTAGGCCTCGCCGTCGACCCGCACGGTCAGCGCGAGGTGGTTGCCGTTGACGTCCTGCGCCCCGGTCTCCTCGAACACGCCGCCCACGTGCCGGGTGACGTCGTAGCCGAGGTGGGCCAGCAGCGCGGCGAAGGCCCCGTTGAGGTGGAAGCAGTAGCCGCCGTGTCCGGCGGCGAACCGGCGCGCCGACAGCTCGGGGTCGATGCCGGGCGGCCGGCCGAGCTGGATGTCGATGTTCTCGTAGGGGACGCGCTCCAGATGGGTCCGCTGGAGGGCGGCGAGCCCTTCGGCGGAGGGCGCGCCGGGGTCGGGCATGCCCAGTCGTCGCAAGTACGCGTCGAATATGCCAGAAGTCATGTGATCACCCTATGGGTCACATGCCTGGATCGCGCCAAATGGGCTGTGGTGTTGGCTACTTGTCGATGTCCCCGACCACGAAGAACAGCGAGCCCAGGATCGCCACCATGTCCGCCACCAGCGTCCCGGGCAGCAACACGGCCAGCGCCTGGATGTTGTTGTACGAGGCGCTGCGCAGCTTCAGCCGGTACGGGGTCTTCTCGCCCTTGGAGACGAGGTAGTAGCCGTTGATGCCGAGGGGGTTCTCGGTCCAGGCGTACGTGTGGCCCTCGGGGGCCTTCAGGACCTTGGGCAGACGCTGGTTGACCGGCCCCGGCGGGAGCTCCGCCATCCGGTCCAGGCAGGCCACGGCCAGGTCGAGGGCGTTGTGCGTCTGGTCCAGCAGGACCTCGAAGCGGGCCAGGCAGTCGCCCTCGGTGCGGGTGACCACCCGCAGGACGTCCTGGAGCTCGCCGTACGCGAGGTACGGCTCGTCGCGGCGCAGGTCGAAGTCGACGCCGGAGGCGCGGGCGATCGGGCCGGAGACCCCGTACGCGTGCACCGCCTCGGCGGACAGGACGCCGACCCCGCGCGTACGGCCGCGGAAGATCTCGTTCCCGTGGACCAGCTTGTCGTAGACGTCCATGCGGGTGCGGACGTCGGCGATGGCCTCCCGGGCCCGGCCGAGCCAGCCGGCCGGGAGGTCCTCCTTGAGGCCGCCGACACGGTTGAACATGTAGTGCATGCGGCCGCCGGAGATCTCCTCCATGACGGCCTGGAGCTCCTCGCGCTCGCGGAACGCGTGGAAGATCGGGGTGATCCCGCCCAGTTCGAGGGGGTACGAGCCGAGGAACATCAGGTGGTTCAGCACCCGGTTCAGCTCGGCCAGCAGCGTCCGCATCCACACGGCCCGCTCGGGGACCTCCATGCCGAGCATCCGCTCGACGGCCATGACCACGCCGAGCTCGTTCGAGAACGCCGACAGCCAGTCGTGGCGGTTGGCGAGCATCACGATCTGCCGGTAGTCGCGGGCCTCGAACAGCTTCTCGGCGCCGCGGTGCATATAGCCGACCACCGGCTCGGCACTGACGATCCGCTCGCCGTCCAGGACGAGTCGCAGGCGCAGCACGCCGTGCGTGGAAGGGTGCTGGGGGCCGATGTTGAGCACCATGTCGGTGCTCTCCGCCGCTCCGCCGATGCCGACCGTGGTCTCCGTCAT
Source organism: Streptomyces sp. NPDC046303 (assembly GCF_055588085.1). NCBI lineage: Bacteria > Bacillati > Actinomycetota > Actinomycetes > Kitasatosporales > Streptomycetaceae > Streptomyces > Streptomyces sp. NPDC046303. The sequence goes on along the minus strand of NZ_JBVJFA010000043.1, from coordinate 22,089 downwards.
GCGGGCATTGTCTCAGCCCTACGCTTGAGGAATGAATAAGGGGACAACGGGTGAGACGGCGGGGCCCGTGTGGGTGGGGCTGCCGGGCGGTCTGCTCAGGCTGCGCCGGACGATGCTGGTGGTCTGGACGCTGATTCCGGCAGCGGTGACCGGCGTCGTCACCGGCCTGGCCGTCGGCCCGGCCTGGGCCCTGCTGGGGGCGGTCTGGCTGCTCGTCCTGGCGTGGGGGTGGGTGATGCTCGGCCGGAACTGGCGGTCCTGGCGGTACGCCGAGCGCGCGGACGACCTGCTGATCAGCCGGGGTGTGCTGTGGCGGGAGCAGACCGTGGTCCCGTACGGGCGGATGCAGCTGGTCGAGGTGACCTCGGGCCCGCTGGAGCGGCGCTTCGGGCTGGCCTCCGTACAGCTGCACACGGCCGCCGCGGCCACGGACGCCAAGATCCCGGGCCTGGTGCCGGCCGAGGCGGAACGGCTGCGCGACCGGCTCACCGAGCTCGGCCAGGCAAGGTCGGCGGGCCTGTGACCGAGCCCGAGCCCGGGCCCGCCCCCGTCGCCGGCCCCGTGTCCGATCCCGCGTCCCGCCCCGCCTCCGATCCCGCGTCCGGCCCGGGGCAGCGGCTGCACCCCTTCACCCCGCTGCGCCGCGCGTGGGTGCCGATCGCCGCCACCCTCGGCATCGTCCTCCAGCAGGGCGACAAGGCGCAGGCGTGGATAGCGGACCAGCCGGCCGCGCTGCGGGTCCTGGCGCTGGCCGCCCTGGTCCTCGTCTTCGGCCTGTACGGCTTCCTGAGCTGGTGGGTCACGTACTACTCGGTGACCGACACCGAGCTGCGCATCCGCACCGGCCTGCTGTTCCGGCGCACCGCGCACATCCGGCTCGACCGGATCCAGGCCGTGGACGTCACCCGGCCGCTGCTGGCCCGTCTCGCGGGGGTCGCCAAGCTCCGCCTCGACGTCATCGGCACCGAGGACAAGGACGAGCTGGCCTTCCTCTCCGAGAAGCAGGCCGTGGCCCTGCGCGCCGAGCTGCTGGCCCGGGCGGCCGGGTTCGCCCCCGAGGAGGCGGTGCGCCTGGGCGAGGCCCCCGAACGGGAGCTGCTGCGCGTACGCCCCCGCGATCTGGCCGTATCGCTGCTGCTGAGCCTCGGTGTCTGGGCGGCGCTGGCCGGCGGGCTGACCGCGCCCATCACCGTGTGGTGGTTCAGCTCCAGCCCGTGGGCGGCCCTCGTCACCCTGCTCCCGCTGCTCGGCGCGGTCTGGGCGGGCAGCGCGGGCCGCTTCCTCGCCGAGTACGACTGGCGGGTCGCCGAATCCCCGGACGGGCTGCGCCTGGACCACGGACTGCTGGACCGGGCCCACGAGACCGTGCCGCCGGGCCGCGTGCAGAGCGTACGGATCGTGGAGCCGCTGCTGTGGCGGCGGCGCGACTGGGTCCGGGTGGAGCTGGCCGTGGCGGGTTCGAAGAACGAGGTCCTGGTCCCGGTGGCCTCCCGGGCCGCCGCGCACGCCGTGATCGCCCGGGTGCTGCCGGGAGTGGACCTGGCCGCCCTGTCCTTCACCGGCTCCCCGGCGGCCGGTTCGCGCTGGGTGGTCCCGGTGTGGTGGAAGGGCTACGCCCTGGCCGTCTCCCCGGACGTGTTCGCCGCCCGGCACGGCCGTCTGTGCCGCCGTACGGAGATCGTCCCGCACGCCAAGGTGCAGAGCGTCCGGCTCGGCCAGGGGCCCTGGCAGCGTGCCCGCGGTGTGGCCGACGTGCACGTGGACACCGGCGCCAACGGCACGGTGACGGCCCGGCTGCGGGCGGCGGCCGAGGCCGCCGAGCTGCTGCGCGCCCAGGCGGCGCGCTCGCGCACCTCCCGGGCGTCGGCCCGGCCGGACCGCTGGATGACGCAAGGCGGATGACCACCCCGCGGCGTGGGTGCCCGGTCCGGCGGATCCCCGGCCCTGATCCACCAGACGCCCCCTAGCCGACGGCGCCGCCGCCCGCCCGGACCAGGCCCGTCTCGTACGCCAGGACCACCACCTGGACCCGGTCGCGCAGGCTCAGCTTCGTCAGGATGCGGCCCACGTGGGTCTTCACCGTCGCCTCGGAGAGAACCAGCCGCGCCGCGATCTCGCCGTTCGACAGGCCCTGGGCGACCAGCAGCATGACCTCCCGCTCGCGTTCCGTCAGCCGCTCGATCTCCTTGTTCTGCGGCTCCTGCGTGGTCGTCGGCAGCATCGGGGCGAAACGGTCCAGCAGCCGCCGCGTCGTCGACGGGGCGACCACCGCGTCGCCGCTGTGCACCGAGCGGATCGCCGCCAGCAGCTCCGCCGGCGGCACGTCCTTCAGCATGAAGCCGCTCGCCCCCGCCTTCAGCCCGGAGAACGCGTACTCGTCCAGGTCGAAGGTGGTCAGGATGATCACCTTCGGGTGCTCCTCCGGCTCACAGATCCGCCGCGTCGCCTCCACCCCGTCGAGCCTGGGCATGCGCACGTCCATCAGCACCACGTCCACCTTCGTGGCCCGCAGCACCTCCAGCGCCTCCAGGCCGTCGCCCGCCTCGGCGACGACCTCCATGTCCGGCTGGGCGGCGAGCACCATGCGGAAGCCGGTGCGCAGCAGCACCTGGTCGTCGACCAGCATCACTCGGATGGACATCCGTCACCTCGTCCTCTTCAACTCTTCTTCAGGGGCAGCAGCGCGCTGATCCGGAAGCCCCCGCCGGGCCGGGGCCCGGCGTCCAGGGTTCCGCCGACCATACCGATCCGCTCGCGCATGCCGATCAGGCCGTGTCCGGCGCCGTCGGCGCCGCCGTCCTCGTACAGCTCGTGTGCCGCTCCCCGCCCGTCGTCCTCGACCAGCAGGCCGAGCCCGTCGTCGAAGTAGACCAGCCGGACGCTCGCCTTCGCGTCGGGGCCCCCGTGCTTGCGGGTGTTCGTCAGGGCCTCCTGCACGATCCGGTACGCGGTCAGCTCGACGCCGCTGGGCAGCCGCCGGGGGGCGCCCTCGACCTCGAAGTCCACCGCGAGCCCGGCCGCCCGCACCTGCTCGACCAGGACCTCGATCTGCTCGACGTCCGGCTGGGGCACGTAGTCCTCGGACTCCTGCGGCTCGCCGGTGCGCAGCACGCCCAGCAGCCGGCGCATCTCGGCGAGTGCCTGGCGCCCGGTGCCCGAGATGGTCTGGAGGGCTTCCTTCGCCTGCTCGGGGGCCACGTCCATGACGTACGCAGCCCCGTCCGCCTGCACCACCATCACCGACACGTTGTGCGCGACGACGTCGTGCAGCTCGCGGGCGATCCGGGCGCGCTCGGCGGCCACGGCCACCTTGGCCTGGGCCTCGCGCTCCTTCTCCAGCCGCTGGTTCCGCTCGATGAGCTGCGCGTAGTAGGCCCGCCGGGTGCGCAGCGAATCGCCCAGCACCCAGGCCAGGGCGAAGGGGACGATCATGAAGAGGGCGAAGAGGATGTTGTCGGTGTCGCTCGTCCCCTTGTCCACCCCGAACCGCAGGAAATAGAGCGGTGCGGCGGCCAGGGCCCAGCCCAGCGCGGTGCGGGAGACCCAGCGCGGGACCTCGCTCGCGGCGACGGTGAAGAGGATCACGAACATGGCGACGTCGTAGAACCCGGCGACGATGCCCAGGAGCAGCTGGTAGACCCCCGCCGCGAGGGTCAGCCAGAACATCGCCTGCGTCCACCTGCGCCGCAGCGCCACGGCCGTGCTCAGGGCGATCACCACGGGGACGGCTGCCAGCTTCATGGAGGAGCCGATGTCCGTCTCGGCCACGACGTTCAGCATCGAGACCCCGAAGAGGAGGACAGCCCAGAAGCTGTCGACGCCCGTCGGGTGTCTGCGGAGGAAGTCGTAGAGGCGCTGCACGTAACCCAGAGTAGGGAACGGAGATAGGTGCTGGAGTCAACCAGAGGTTCCAACCTGGCCCGGGGGGCGTACTCCCCAAGGTGGAGGGTGAGCATAACCTTCCTGGGATGAGTGCCCAGGGTGGATACGCGACTCCGGTCCGGTGGCGCAGTGCGATGGACACCGCGCTGTACGGGCCCGGCGGCTTCTACGTGCGGCCGGGCGGCCCCGGCCCCGCGGGGCACTTCCGCACCTCGGTGCACGCCTCGCGGCTGTTCGCGGGTGCCGTGGCCCGGCTGCTGCGGTGGGTCGACGCGCAGCTCGGCCACCCGACGGCGCTGGACCTGGTCGACGTGGGCGCCGGGCGGGCGGAGCTGCTGGCCGGGGTGCTCGCCGAGCTGCCGGCGGAGGTGGCCGCGCGCGTGCGCCCGTACGCCGTGGAGCGGGCCGGGCGGCCCCCGGGGCTCGACCCGCGGATCCGCTGGGTCACGGCGCCGCCCGAAGGGGCCACGGGGCTGCTGTTCGCCAACGAATGGCTGGACAACGTGCCCCTCGACATCGCCGAGGACGGGCGGTACGTCCTGGTCGCGCCGGACGGTACGGAGAGCCCCGGCGGCCCCGTGGACGGTGCGGACCTGGCCTGGCTGGAGCGGTGGTGGCCCGGCGGCGGCCGCGTGGAGATCGGCCGGGCGCGCGACGAGGCCTGGGCGGCGGCCGTGGCCGGCGTGGAGCGGGGCCTGGCGGTGGCGGTGGACTACGCCCATACCCGGGAGACGAGGCCCCCGTACGGCACGCTGACGGGCTTCCGCGGGGGCCGGGAGGTCCCGCCGGTCCCGGACGGCAGCTGCGACGTCACCGCCCACGTGGCACTGGACGCGTGCGCGGGGCCGGGCTCGGTGCTGCTGACCCAGCGCGAGGCGCTGGCCGCCCTCGGCGTCTCGGGCGCCCGGCCCCCGCTGGCCCTGGCCTCCACGGATCCGGCGGGCTACCTCCGGGCCCTCGGCTCGGCGGGGGAGGCCGCGGAGCTGACGGCCCGCGGCGGGCTGGGGGACTTCCTCTGGCTGTGCCAGCCGGTGGGCATCGCGGCGGCCTGGCCCGGCGCGGCGGACTGACGGGACGTGCCCCTGCGCCCGCTGCCGGGGCCGGGGCCCGGCCCGCGCCCCGGCCCGGCGCCCCGAACGCCGGAGGGGGCGGGATCCCTTGCGGGATTCCGCCCCCTCCTCAGTGCACGCTCTTACTCTGTGACGTCGTGGCCGTGGCCCTCGTGCAGGCCTCCGCCGCCGCCGCTGCCGCCCGGGGTCGGGACGGAGACGACCGGCTTCGAGAGCGGGGCCAGGTCGAAGGCGTAGTGGCCGACCGCGTCCGCGATGACGTCGACGTTGATGTCGAGCGCCTTCTGGTCGATGTTCGTGATGTCGTCACCCTTGGCGTGGTAGTTCACGTCGTAGGCGACACCCGCCTGACCGCCGAACTTCGCGGCCTCCTCCGCCGTCTTGATGCCCTCGGCGCCGGTGAAGGTACCGCCGGACGGGATGCCGACCTCGATGAACGGGCCGTAGTCCGAGCGGCCGGAGAAGTCCGTGCCCGCGTGCGGGAGGTTCTTGGAGTCGAGGAAGTCGGTGATCCCCTTCTCGATCTGGGCGGAGCCCTCCGGGCCGGGGCCCGCACCCACGCCGTCCGAGTTGTCGCCGTCGTAGACGAAGTACGCGGCATTCGGCGAGGCGATCATGTCGAAGTTCAGGTAGAGCTTGATCTGCTTCTTCTGCTCCTCCGTCAGCCCCGCGACGTACGCCTCGGAGCCGAGCAGGCCGAACTCCTCCGCCGACCACCAGCCGAACTTGACCTTGTTCTTGATCTTCGACTGGCTGCTCGCCAGGCGCTGCGCGACCTGGAGGATGCCGGCCGAGCCGGAGCCGTTGTCGTTGATGCCCGGGCCCGCCGCGACCGAGTCGAGGTGCGCGCCGAGGAAGACGGTGTTGTTCTCGTCCCCGCCGCGGGTCTCCGCGATCACGTTGTACGTCTTGCGGTTCTCGCGGAACTCGCGGATGTCGAGGGTGAGCTCGACCGGTCCGGCCGCGGCGTCCGCGGCGAGCTTCTCGCCGTCGGCCTGGGAGATGCCGCCCGTCGGCACCTTGCCCGCGGTCGCGTCGCCGAGGGTGCCGTTCAGGGCGCCCGCGGTGTTGTTGTAGATGACCGTGGCGACCGCGCCGGCCGCCGCCGCGTTGGCCTGCTTGGCGGCGAAGGTGCAGCCGCCGCGCTTGACCAGGGCGATCTTTCCGGTGAACGCGCCGGCGGCGAAGTCGCCGGGCTCGCAGCCGTTCGTACCGTCCGCGTCGACCGGTGCGACGGCCACCTGGGCGGTGACACCCCCGGCCGGCGTGCTGGTCGTGTACGTCATCAGGTGGATCGGGACGTCGCGCCCGTTCGAGCCGTTCACCGTCAGCTTCTCGGCGATGGTCTCCACGTACACGAAGTCGAACTCGTTCTTCGTGACCTTGTAGCCGGCGGCCTTCATCACGGCCTCGACGTACTTCGCGGACTTCTCGTGACCGGGCGAACCGGCCACGCGCGTGCCGTTGTTGTAGTCCGCGATGGACTGCAGGACCTTCAGGTGGTTGTAGGCGCCCTTGCCAGTGGCGTCCTTGACCAGCTTCCTGGCCAGCGCGTCACCGCGAGCGGCGTCGCTGTCCGGGCTGGTGGCTCCGGCCGGCCCGGCGAGCAGCAGCGGTGAGACAAGGGCCGCGGCCGCCAGGGCGGCGGTCGCAGCGGCTATACGGCGTGAGGGCATGCAAGGTCCTTCCACGGCAAAAGTGCGAGCAGGTCCGAACGGTGGACGCACGTTATGCAGCAAGGAGCCGGTCTGGCCAGACTTTCAGCTGATTCCGGTGTGTCAATTCCGTATATCGGCGACGCGGCCTAGCGCAGGATGCCCTCGATGAAGTCCGAGCCGATGCGTGCGACCGCGGGCAGATCCAACTGATGCTGGGCATACCGGCCTTGGCGTTGCGTATGGATCAGACCGGCCTTTTTCAGGACAGCCAGATGCCGTGACACCTCCGGCGCGGTGATCCCGTACACGGTCGCGAGCTCGCCCGTCGTGTACGAGGCCCGGGCCAGGCTCCGGCACAGCATCATCCGCACGGGATGCGCCAGCGCCTCCATCCGCCGCTGCAGCAGCTCCACCGATCCGGGCGCGGAGCCCAGTTCGGGGGTGCCGAGCGGGTAGTGGACCACCGGACGCCAGCCCGGGGCGTGCAGCACCAGCAGATGCGGCCAGCCGAAGTGGGTCGGTATGAAGACCAGGCCGGCGCCTATCCGGGGGTCCGTGGCTGTCGTCGACCCGTTCACCATCTTGTCGGCGGTGATGGTGGTGCGGCCCTCGTCGACGGCGAGCGCCGCCGAGACCTCCTTCAGCGCGGCCGGCAGCCCCTTGCGGCGCAGCAGCTCGGTCTTGTGCCGGGCGTCGGCGCTCTGCGCGGGCTCGACGCGCTTCCAGGTCTCGGCGAAGAAGGCCTCGTCGCAGTCCTCGATCAGCCGCCGCATCCACACCCGTACCGCGGCGGTGTCGTCCAGCAGCCGGAGCGAGAAGTCCAGCTGGCGCGGGCCGCGGGCGGCGGCCGTCTCCAGCGCCCTGGCCCGGCTCGCGGGGTCCGTGAGCGGGGAGGGCGCCCCGCCGTCGTTGTACGAGGCGAGCCAGCAGTGCTCCAGGGCGGCCGTCACGAACCGCTCGTCGTCCATCCGGTCGAGTACGTCGAGCTCCTCGGCCAGGGTCGCGCCGGGCAGCCCGGTCCCGCCGGGCATTGCGGCGAAGGGCATGAAGACGTCGGAGAAGGAGCTGCGCCACATGAACTCGGCCTCCAGCAGCCGGTCCGCGAGGCAAGGGTCGAGGGCGGCGGCGGTGGCGGCGGTCCAGGACGCGAGCCGGGGGTGGTGGGCGGGCTGCGAGAGCGCGTGCAGCGCCATGCAGAGCTCTGCGAGCGGCGAGGGCGTGAAGCTGATCCGCTCGGCGGGGAGCCCGGCGATGTCGATGGTGACGCTCATCAGGCCATTCTGAGGGCTCGGATCCGGAACTCCCGCGCGCCAAACGCGGGCTGGGTCCGATCAGGCGAACGCAATCTCGTACGCGACCTCCGCACGGCGGTCGGCGATCACGATGTCGGCGGTTTCCACCGGGCGGCCGTCCGCCGCGTAGTGGGTCCGCTCGATCTCGGTGATCAGGTCGCCGACGCTGATGCCGAGCAGGTTGGCCTGCGTCCGGGTGGCGCGCGCGGGACGCGGGATCTCGGTCGCCGACACGACCGTCACCCCGATCGACCGCATCCGCTCGACCACCCCCGCCCCCTTGAGCGGCCCGCTCTCCGGCAGCACCACCGGGGTGCGGTCCGTGACCGCCATCGGCTCCCAGGACTCGCACGTCTCCACCGGCCGTCCCTCGGACAGGAAGGCGTACGAGGTGAGCACGCACGGGTCGCCCGCGGAGATGGCGAGGCGCCCGGCGATGCGCTCGGGCGCCGGGGTGCGGGCCTTGGAGCGGGCCTGCCAGGTCCCGCCGCCGTTGTCGCGGCCGCCCGGACCGCTCAGCCGCCGCAGCCGGGAGCGCGGGATCCGCATCCGCTTGCGCGGGACGCGGATGTACGTGCCGGATCCGGCACGGCCCTCGAGGAAGCCCTCGATGATCAGCAGCTCCATGGCGCGCTGGGCGATGGACTGGCCCACGCCGTACTCCCCGGCGAAGCGCGCCCGCGACGGCAGCCGCGCGCCGACCTGCCATTCCCCGGCCAGGATCCGCTTCCGGAGTGCGTCGGCAATCTCCAAGTACGCCGTATCACGAGGCATTTGGCCACGCTAACACCGGCGCCCGGGCCTCGCCCCGGCTTCCCCGCCCGCGCGGGTGAAGCCGGGGACACCCGTACGTCCGTCCCCGGCGGAACGGCCCGGTCCGGCCGGGGACGGCCCCTCAGTCGAAGTTCGGGGCGTTGCGCTCGTACACCAGGCGCAGCCCGATCAGCGTCAGCCACGGCTCGTGGTCGTCGATCACCGAGGACTCGCCCAGCACCATCGGGGCCAGGCCGCCGGTGGCGATGACGCGGACGTCGTCGGGGTCGCCGTTCGGGCCGGCCAGCTCCTTGGCCATCCGGCCCACGACCCCGTCGACCTGGCCGGCGAAGCCGTACACCACGCCCGACTGCATCGCCTCGACCGTGGACTTGCCGATCACGTTGCGCGGGCGGGCCAGCTCGATCTTCCGCAGCTGGGCGCCCCGCACGCCGAGGGCCTCCATCGAGATCTCGATGCCCGGGGAGATCACCCCGCCCACGTACTCGCCCTTCGCGGACACCGCGTCGAAGGTGGTCGCCGTACCGAAGTCGACCACGATCGCCGGGCCCCCGTAGAGCTCGACCGCCGCGACCGCGTTGATGATGCGGTCCGCGCCGACCTCCTTCGGGTTGTCCATGAGGATCGGCACGCCCGTCTTGATGCCGGGTTCCACGAGGACCGCCGGCACGTCGCCGTAGTAGCGCCGGGTGACCTCCCGCAGCTCGTGCAGGACCGACGGCACCGTCGAGCAGATCGCGATGCCGTGGATCCCGTCGCCCAGCTCGCTGCCGAGCATCGGGTGCATGCCCATCAGACCCTGCATCAGCACGGCCATCTCGTCGGCCGTGCGGCGCGGGTCGGTCGAGATGCGCCAGTGCTCGACGATCTCGTCACCGTCGAACAGGCCCAGGACCGTGTGGGTGTTGCCTACGTCGATGGTGAGGAGCACGGGTTACACCGCCTCGCGCAGATCGAGGCCGATGTCCAGGATCGGCGAGGAGTGGGTCAGCGCGCCGACCGCCAGGTAGTCCACGCCGGTCTCCGCGTACGCCCGGGCGGTGTCCAGCGTCAGGCGGCCCGAGGACTCCAGCACCGCGCGGCCGGCCACCAGGGCCACGGCCTCGGCGGTCTGCGCGACCGTGAAGTTGTCCAGCAGGATCAGGTCGGCGCCCGCACCCAGGACCTCGCCGATCTGCTCCAGGGTGTCGACCTCGACCTCGATCGGAACGTCCGGGAAGGCCTCCCGTACGGCCTCGAAGGCCTGGGCGACGCCGCCCGCCGCCACCACGTGGTTGTCCTTCACCAGCGCCGCGTCCGACAGGGACATGCGGTGGTTGACGCCGCCGCCGCAGCGCACCGCGTACTTCTCCAGCGAACGCAGCCCCGGCGTGGTCTTGCGGGTGTCGCGGACCTTCGCCCGGGTGCCCTCCAGCACGTCCGCCCAGCGCCGGGTGGCGGTCGCGATGCCCGACAGGCGGCACAGGATGTTGAGCGCGCTGCGCTCCGCCGTCAGCAGGTCGCGGGTGCGCGAGCGTACGGACAGGAGGACCTGCCCGGCCTTGACGGTGTCGCCGTCCTCCGCGTGCCGCTCGACCTCGAAGGCCTCCGTGCAGACCACCGAGAACACGGCTTCGGCGATGCGCAGGCCCGCCACCACGCCGTCCTCGCGGGCGACGAAGTCGGCCACGGCCTCGGCCTCCTCGGGCACCGTGGCCACGGTGGTGACGTCCACGCCGCCGTCCAGGTCCTCGGAGAGCGCCATGTGGGCGATGTCCTCGACCTCGACGGGGTCCAGCCCGGCGTCCTCGAGCAGCTGGGCCAGCGCCGGGTCCAGGCCGGTCTCCTCGCCGTCGCCGCAGCCGCAGCCGTCGCCGCAGCCGCCGTCGTTCTGGTCGATCAGGGGAAGTTCGGGGGTGCTCACGGTCACTGCTCCAGGCTGAGGGGGTGGGTCACGGACGGGAAGTCCGCGGAGTCGGTGGGGGTGACGACCAGGGCGCGCTTCTCGGTCGCCGACAGCCGGACGACGAGATGGCGGCGCCAGGCGGCATCGTCCCGGTCCGGATGGTCCTCGCGCCAGTGGCAGCCGCGGGTCTCCACGCGCCGCTGTGCGGCGGCGACCAGCACCCGGGCCACGCACAGCAGGTTCGTGGCCTCCCAGGTGTCCACCCCCGGTTCGGCGGTCTTGCCGTGCGTTTCGAGGGTGTTCAGGGCGGTGGTGTACAGGGCTTCGAGCGCCTCGGCGGCCGCGGCCAGCGACTCGGCCGAGCGCAGCACGCCCGCGCCGTCCGTCATGATCCGCTGGATCTCGTACCGCGCCTCGGCGGGCTGCAGCGGACCGGTCGAGGGCACCGGTATGCCCGGCCCGTTGCCGCAGCGGGCCTGCGCGGCGATGTCGTCGGCGATCCGCTCGGCGAAGACCAGGCCCTCCAGCAGGGAGTTGGAGGCCAGCCGGTTCGCGCCGTGCACACCGGTGCAGGCGACCTCGCCGCACGCGTACAGGCCGGGGACGGTGGTGCGGCCGTGCAGGTCGGTCCGTACGCCGCCGGACGCGTAGTGCGCGGCGGGCGCGACGGGGATCGGCTCGGTCACCGGGTCGATGCCGTGCGCGCGGCAGGAGGCCAGGATGGTGGGGAAGCGCTGCTCCCACATCTCGGCGCCGAAGTGCCGGGCGTCCAGGTACATGTGCCGGGCGCCCTGCTCCTGCATGCGGCGCATGATGCCCTTGGCGACGATGTCCCGCGGGGCGAGTTCGCCGAGTTCGTGCTGCCCGGCCATGAAGCGCACGCCGTCCGCGTCGACGAGGTACGCGCCTTCGCCGCGGACCGCCTCCGAGACGAGGGGCTGCTGGCCCTCGGCGTCCGGGCCGAGGAACAGCACGGTCGGGTGGAACTGCACGAACTCCAGGTCCGAGACCTCGGCCCCGGCGCGCAGCGCGAGCGCCACCCCGTCACCCGTGGACACCGAGGGGTTGGTGGTCGCGGAGAAGACCTGGCCCATGCCGCCGGTCGCGAGGATCACGGCGGGCGCGTGGACGGCGCCGACGCCGTCGTGCTGGCCCTCGCCCATCACGTGCAGCGTGACTCCGGCGGTACGGCCCTGCGCGTCCTGGAGCAGGTCCAGGACGAGCGCGTTCTCGACGGTACGGATCCCCGCGGCCTGCACGGCTTCGACGAGCGCCCGGGAGATCTCCGCTCCGGTGGCGTCGCCGCCCGCGTGCGCGATCCGGCGCCGGTGGTGGCCGCCCTCCCGGGTCAGCTCTATCTCCCCGGTGTCCGCGGAGGTGTCGAAGACGGCGCCCGTGGCCATCAACCGCCGTACCGCGTCGGGACCTTCGGTGACGAGCAGCCGTACGGCCGCCTCGTCGCACAGGCCCGCGCCCGCGACCAGCGTGTCGTCCAGGTGCTGCTCGGGGGTGTCGCCCTCGCCGAGGGCCGCGGCGATGCCGCCCTGCGCCCAGCGGGTGGAGCCGTCGTCGAGCCGGGCCTTGGTGACCACGACGGTGCGGCGGCCCGCGGCGGCGCAGCGCAGCGCCGCGGTCAGCCCCGCGACGCCGGAGCCGACGACCACGACATCGGCGTCGACGGACCAGCCGGGGGCCGGCGCGTGCAGACGTATGCCGGTGCCCGCGGCCGCGGCTGCGCCGCCCGACGGGAGGCCTCTGCCTGGGGTGCTCACGAGTGTGCTCCGAATTCCAGTGGGATGTTGTCGATCAGCCGGGTCGTGCCCACCTTCGCGGCGACGGCCAGCACGGCCTGCCCGGTGAACGCGGGCCCGGCCTCGGTGAAGTCCTGCGGGTCCACCAGTGCCAGGTAGTCCAGGACGAGCGGCGGCTCGTGGCGGCCCGCCTCCTCCAGGACGTGCCGGGCGGCGGCCCGTACGGCGTCCGGCAGCCCGGTGCCCGCCGCCGAGACGGCGTGCGCGTCGGCGGAGGCGCGGATCTCGCCGAGCCGGGCCAGGGCCGTGGCCCGCTCGTCGCTGGCCGGGGAGGCCTCGGCGCGGGCCTGCAGCGCCGCCTGCGCGGCGAGCCGGTCCCGCCCGGCGAACAGGGCGCGGGACAGGGCCAGGGCGGTGCGCCGCTCGGCGGGGGAGAGGTAGCGGTTGCGGGACGACAGCGCGAGCCCGTCCTCCTCGCGGACGGTCGGTACGCCGACCACCTCCACGGGGAAGTTCAGGTCGGTCACCATCCGCCGGATCAGGGCCAGTTGCTGGGCGTCCTTCTGGCCGAAGAGGGCCAGGTCGGGCTGGGTGAGGTGGAGCAGCTTCGCGACGACGGTCAGCATGCCGTCGAAGTGGCCGGGCCGGGTGGCTCCTTCGAGGCGCTCACCCATGGGGCCGGCGCTGATCCGCACCTGCGGGTCGCCGCCCGGGTAGACCTCGTCGACGGCGGGCGCGAACACCGCGTCGGCGCCCGCAGCTTCGGCGAGCGCGAGGTCGGCGTCGAGGGTGCGGGGGTAGCGGTCCAGGTCCTCGTTCGCCCCGAACTGCAGCGGGTTGACGAAGACGGTGGCGACGACCTGGCCCTGCGGCCCCACCAGCTCACGGGCCGAGCGGATCAGGGTGGCGTGGCCCTCGTGCAGGGCGCCCATGGTCATCACCACGGCCCGGCGCCCGGTGCGGGGGAGCTTGCGGAGCTCTTCGGCGGTGTCCAGCAGCAGTCCGCTCATGAGGCAGTGCCCCCTTCCGGGTCCGTGTCGGTGTCGGCGAGCACACCGAGCAGGTCCTCGGCGAGCTCGGGCTTGAGCAGTCCGTGCGCGAGGGCCCGGTCCGCGGTGGTGCGGGCCATCGCCAGGTATCCGGCGACCGTGCCGGGCGCGTGCTTGCGCAGCTCCGAGACGTGCGCGGCGACCGTGCCGGCGTCGCCGCGGGCCACCGGGCCGGTCAGGGCCGCGTCGCCGGAGCGCAGGGCGTTGTCGAGGGCCGCGCCGAGGAGCGGGCCGAGCATCCGGTCGGGGTGTCCGACCCCGGCCTTGCGCAGCAGCTCCATCGACTGGGCGACCAGGGTGACCAGGTGGTTCGCGCCGAGGGCGAGGGCGGCGTGGTAGAGCGGACGGTTCTCCTCCGCGATCCACTCGGGCTCCCCGCCCATCTCGATGACCAGGGCCTCGGCGGCGAGCCGCAGCTCCTCGGGGGCGGTGACGCCGAAGGAGCAGCCGGCCAGCCGCTGCACGTCGACCTCGGTGCCGGTGAACGTCATCGCGGGGTGCAGGGCCAGCGGCAGCGCGCCCGCGCGGCGCGCCGGGTCGAGCACGGCGGTGCCGTACCGGCCGGAGGTGTGGACGAGGAGCTGTCCGGGCCGGACCGCACCGGTCTCGGCGAGGCCTTCGACCAGGGACGGCAGCGCGTCGTCCGGCACGGTGAGGAGGACCAGATCGGCCTTCTCGAATACCTGTGCGGGCGGGACGAGGGGTACGTCGGGCAGCATCCGCGCGGCGCGGCGCACCGAGGCGTCGGACACGCCGGACACGGCGACGGGCCGGTGCCCGGCCTGCTGGAGCGCGCAGGCCAGCGCGGGGCCGACCCGGCCGGCTCCGACGACACCGACGGCCAGCCGGGCAGGGCGTGGCTGCTGTGATGGATTCACGCGGGGAGGGCCTTCCGTTCCAGTCCGCGGGGGGTACCGGACGATACGCCGCCATGCTAGCTCCTGGGCCCTTTGGCCCGTCGGCGATGATCGTGTGCCATGAGCGAGGACCACAGCAGGCACGACGGCGGGGACGACGGCCCGGACAGTGGCGCGGACGGCGGAGACGCGGAGCGGGAGGAGCGGGAGGAGCGGCGGGCGGCGGCATGGCGCGGGGCCGGGCGGACGCTCTCCCGTTCCCTGAAGGAGGCCACCGTGGCGGAGCTGCTGGCGCCGCTCGCCGAAGCCCCGTACGACATGGACCAGCCGGCCGACGTCTACGGCAATGGCGTGGTCGCCGAGGTGGAGCGGCGGGTCGCGGAGCTGCTGGGCACGCAGGACGCGGCGTTCTTCCCGAGCGGGACCATGGCCCAGCAGGTCGCACTGCGCTGCTGGGCCGGGCGGACCGGGAACCCGGTCGTGGCGCTGCACCCGATGAGCCACCCCGAGCGGTGGGAGGGGGACGCGCTGTCGGTCGTCTCCGGGCTGCGGGTGGTGCACCCCACGACGGAGGCGCGGCAGCCGACGGCTCAGGAGGTCTCGGACCTCGCGGAGCCGTTCGGCACGCTGATGCTGGAGCTGCCCCTGCGGGACGCGGGCTTCGTCCTGCCCACGTGGGAGGAGCTGGAGGCGCTGGCCGAGGCGGCCCGGGAGCGGGAGGCCGTGGTCCACTTCGACGGGGCCCGGCTGTGGGAGTCCACGGTGCACTTCGGCCGCCCGCTGCCGGAGATCGCGGCGCTCGCCGACTCGGTGTACGTCTCGTTCTACAAGTCGCTCGGCGGTCTGAGCGGGGCCGCGCTGGCCGGGCCGCGGGAGTTCGTGGAGGAGACCAGGGTCTGGCGCCACCGGTACGGCGGCCAGATCTTCCGCCAGTTCCCGCAGGCCCTGGCCGCGCTGACCGGGCTGGAACGGGAGCTGCCGCGGCTGCCCTCGTACGTGGCGCAGGCGCGGATGGTCGCCGCCGCGCTGGGGCCGGCCTTCGCGGAGGCCGGGATCCCCTGGTCCCGGATCCACCCGGAGCGGCCGCACACCCACCAGTTCCAGGTCTGGCTCCCGTACGACGCGGACCACCTGACGGATGCGGGCGTCCGCCTCGCGGAGGAGACCGGCCGGGTCCTCTTCCGCCGCTGGTCCCCGACGCCCGTCCCGGGCCTCGCCATGACGGAGGTCGAGGTCACGGAACCGGGCCTGTCCTGGACCCCGTCCGAGGTGACCGAAGCCGCCACGGCCTTCGCGTCCCGGTTGTAGCCCGGAACCCCGCCCGGGAACCGGGGAATCGCCGAATTGCGTTAAAGACACCGGCAGGGGCCGGTCACGGCGATACCGTCCCCCCACCGGAACATCCCGCGAGGAGACACCATGACCGCTCGGCCCGTGTGGCAGAAGTCCTCGTTCTGCGGCGAGAAGGACGACGCCTGCGTCTACGTTTCCACTGCCCCCGGCAGGCTCGTGCGCGTCGCCGACCGCGCCGACCCGGCCCACCTCGTGCTCGCCACGACCCAGGCGGCCTGGGCCGACTTCCTGGCCGCCGTCAAAGCGTCCGGCTGAGGGATCCGCCGCGCCGCACCCGCCCGCCCTCAGGGGATTTTGTCCGATTAGCGCGTATCTTCGGCCCATGCCCACGCCCTACGGATCCCGCGGCGGCATGGCGTTCAGTGCCGCCGAGCTGCACGTGCTCAGGCGCTCGCTCGCCCACGCCCTTCAGTCCTCCGAGGCCCCCCTCAGGGCCTCGGAGGTCCAGGACTGCCTGCGCCTCGCGCAGTCGGTGGACGACGCGGTCCAGGAGGCGGCCCGGCTCAGAGCCTTCCTCCTGGAGGACCTGGCCCGCTACCGGGGCGCCCTGCCCGGCAGCCTGTCCGGGTACCTGGAGCTGCTCCAGGACGCCATGGCGGCCGGGTACGAGCCGGCCCCCGACGACCTGGCCGCCCTGCGCGCCCTGCGGGCCAACCCGCTCGCCGCCGCACTGCTGGACCGCGCCCAGGCCGTCGCCGAGCGCTCCGTACGGCGCCGGCTGTCGACCACCCCGGCGCCCCGGACCCGGCTGCTGGCCCTGGCCGGCGGCCGCGAGGAGCCGGCGCCCGCTCCCAAGCCCCAGCCCGGGGAAGCGCCGCACCCCGGCCGGCCCCCGCGCCCGATCCCGACCCCCGGCGAGGTCTTCCCGCCGCGCCGCAAGCCCACCCCGCCCCCGGCGGAGGGCCGGGCGGAGGGCCGGGCGGAGAGCCGGGCGGCCGGCTAGCCCTTGTGACCGACCCGGCAGGCCTTCCGGGCACCGGCACTGGCTACGCTGAGGGGCATGGACTACGTTTCCGCGCTCGTACCCCCCTTCGCGATGGCCGCGTTCTTCATCGCCCTCGTCGTGACGATCGTGAAGAGCCAGGGCGGCTCCAACAAGGCCAAGGAGGACGCGGCGGTCGACGCCGTGATCGCCAAGGCCGAGGCCGCCCGGCAGACGGCCAAGTAACCGGCTCCTTCCGGGGTCCCTCCGGGGACCCCGGATTTTGTCGCGCGTTGCCGAGCGAATAGTCGGGCAATTACCCACAAGCCGCACTATCGTGCTGTTGTGCCTCGCCCCTTGGGAGAACTCGAAGACGCCGTCATGACGCGGGTGTGGCAGTGGAACCGCCCGGTCACCGTTCGGGAAGTGCTGGAAGACCTCCAGCAGGAACGGTCCATCGCGTACACCACGGTCATGACCGTTATGGACAATCTTCATCAGAAGGGCTGGGTCCGCCGGGAAGCGGAAGGCCGCGCCTATCGATATACGGCGGTCTCCACCCGCGCCGCATACTCGGCCGCACTGATGAACGAAGCGTGGTCGACCAGTGACAACCCCGCGGCCGCCCTCGTCGCCTTCTTCGGCATGATGTCCGCGGAACAGCGCGAAGCCCTCCGGGACGCCGTCCGGATCGTCCAGCACGACGACGAAGCGGCGGAAGCGGCGGAAGCGGCGGAAGCGGCCGAAGCTGCCGAAACGTCCGAACCGGCGGACGCGGCAGAAGCCGCCCGGGCCGCCGGGCCCGCCGCCCCGCCCGCCCCGCCCGAAGGGGACTCCGGCGCGCGTACGGAGGGGCCGGGGCGATAGCGTCCGGGGCCATGGGAGAGTTTTCCGCCGCACATCCAGAAACAGTGACGATCCGCCGTGCCCGCACCGGTGATGTTCCCGCGCTGCGCCGCCTGCTCGACCAGTACGTGCAGCAGCGGATCCTGCTCGACAAAGCCCCCGTCGTCCTTTACGAGGACATCCAGGAGTTCTGGGTCGCGGAACGGGACTCCGACCACCAGGTGGTCGGCTGCGGCGCTCTCCACGTCATGTGGGAAGACCTCGCCGAAGTACGCACTCTCGCCGTCGACCGCGACCTCAAGGGCGCCGGCGTCGGTCATCTGGTGCTCGAGCAGTTGTTGCGGACGGCGCGCACGCTCGGGGTGAGCCGGGTTTTCTGTCTGACCTTCGAAGTGGACTTCTTCGCGAAGCACGGCTTCGTCGAGATCGGCGAGACCCCGGTCGAGACCGATGTCTACATGGAGCTCCTGCGTTCCTATGACGAGGGCGTCGCCGAGTTCCTCGGTCTCGAACGAGTGAAGCCGAACACCTTGGGCAACAGTCGGATGCTTCTGCACCTCTGATCGATGGCCCTGGCTTTTCCGGCGCTCCACGTACCTGTGGCCTATGTCCGAATCGCGCACGTTTCCCGCCCCGTTGCGGTCCTGAACCTCTCCCCGGGGGTTTGTGTTTTCCAGGCAAAAGCGGTTTCCTTTCCGCGTACTGCTTTTCGATGAAAGGAAATCCCGGTGGCACAGAAGGTTCAGGTCCTTCTTGTCGACGACCTCGACGGTGGCGAGGCGGACGAGACGGTGACGTTCGCTCTGGATGGCAAGACCTACGAGATCGACCTCACCACCGCCAACGCTGAAAAGCTCCGCGGTCTGCTCGACCCGTACACCAAGGGCGGCCGCCGCACCGGTGGCCGCGCGAGCGCGACCCGCGCCAAGGGCCGCGCCTCGGCCACGGCCGGCAACCCGGACACTGCCGAGATCCGCGCGTGGGCCAAGGAGAACGGTTACAACGTGAACGACCGCGGCCGCGTCCCGGCCGAGATCCGCGAGGCCTACGAGAAGGCCAAGGGCTGAGCACTCCGCTCCGCACGGCGCCGCAGGCGCGCACGGTGGCATTCCGTCGCCGCCGCCGCCACCAGGCGTACGAGATCGGGCCCGCGGGCGGGCCCGGCGCCCTGCCCGGGGAGACCCGGCAGGGCCGGCAGCAGTGCCTCACACCCCTGCTCGGGGGGCCGCAGCCACACGGCGGCCTCCCGAGGGCCCGGGGGCGGCCCCGGGGGAGCCGGGGCGGTGATCCGGCCCCCCGCACCCAGGGCGGCGAGATCCAGGGCGACCCCGCCCCACTCCAGCCAGTCGAGCAGCCCGTCGAGCTCTTCTGCGCTGCCCGCGGCCACCAGGAACCGCATCCTGCGCCCCATGAGCGCCACCGGGCCCGTGTCGACCGGCCTGCGCAAGAGCGCCGCCCCCGCATCGGACGGCAGCTCCAGGACGTCGAAACGGGACCCCGTGACGAGCTGCACGGGCGGGCCCCCCGCCACCGGCCAGCCGAGCACCCCCTCGTACCAGGAGGCGTACGCGGCGTACGCGGCCTCCTCGGCCGGGACGCGGGGCAGCGGGACGGTGGGGGCGCCGGCGGTGCTGGAGGCCATGTCCTGAGCAACTCCAGGGGCGCTCCGGGGTTACGGCCGATGTGACGGTCCGCAGGCGGATCAATGCGGAACGTAAACATCCGCAGAGGTGGAGTCCCGCATTCGGGACGGAACTGTGTTCGCCCTTAGCGGAGGGAACCGGTGCCACCGGCATGGAGTGTCAGTCCCGACGGGTAAGACATTCCTAGTGGATCGGGGCGACACGCTGATTTGACGGGCGCCCGTTCGCCATCGGCGTACACGCATGACGGGTATCTGCCTGGCCTGCGGGAACATCGTCTCGCACCATCGAGTTGGAGCAGTAGTCGGCTCTTCAAGCCGGTTTTCCCCGCCGAGGCGGGGGTGAGCCGTGGACGGATGTCGGCAGTTGGAATGAGCTGTCCCGCCCCACGGGACTAGCATGCGGAAGGACAGGGCGGGGACCGACCCCGAACTGCCCGACCGCTCTGAGGAGCGATAAACGATGTTCGAGAGGTTCACCGACCGCGCGCGGCGGGTTGTCGTCCTGGCTCAGGAAGAAGCCCGGATGCTCAACCACAACTACATCGGCACCGAGCACATCCTCCTGGGCTTGATCCACGAGGGTGAGGGTGTCGCCGCTAAGGCCCTGGAGAGCCTCGGGATTTCGCTCGAGGCTGTTCGCCAGCAGGTTGAGGAGATCATCGGACAGGGGCAGCAGGCCCCTTCCGGCCACATCCCCTTCACCCCGCGGGCGAAGAAGGTCCTGGAGCTTTCGCTCCGAGAGGCCCTCCAGCTCGGCCACAACTACATCGGCACCGAGCACATCCTGCTCGGCCTGATCCGCGAGGGCGAGGGCGTCGCCGCCCAGGTCCTCGTGAAGCTGGGCGCCGATCTCAACCGAGTCCGGCAGCAGGTCATCCAGCTGCTCTCCGGCTACACCGGCGGAGGCAAGGAGTCGGCCACGGCAGGCGGCCCGGCCGAGGGCACGCCCTCGACCTCGCTCGTCCTGGACCAGTTCGGCCGCAACCTCACCCAGGCGGCCCGCGAATCCAAGCTCGACCCGGTCATCGGGCGCGAGAAGGAGATCGAGCGGGTCATGCAGGTGCTGTCCCGCCGCACCAAGAACAACCCGGTCCTCATCGGCGAGCCCGGCGTCGGCAAGACCGCCGTCGTCGAGGGCCTGGCCCAGGCGATCGTCAAGGGCGAGGTCCCCGAGACCCTCAAGGACAAGCACCTCTACACGCTTGACCTGGGTGCCCTGGTCGCCGGTTCCCGCTACCGCGGTGACTTCGAGGAGCGCCTGAAGAAGGTGCTCAAGGAGATCCGCACCCGCGGCGACATCATCCTGTTCATCGACGAGCTCCACACCCTCGTGGGTGCGGGTGCCGCCGAGGGCGCGATCGACGCCGCCAGCATCCTCAAGCCCATGCTGGCCCGTGGTGAGCTCCAGACCATCGGTGCCACGACGCTGGACGAGTACCGCAAGCACCTCGAGAAGGACGCGGCCCTCGAGCGCCGCTTCCAGCCGATCCAGGTGGCGGAGCCTTCCCTCCCCCACACGATCGAGATCCTCAAGGGCCTGCGCGACCGTTACGAGGCCCACCACCGCGTCTCCATCACGGACGAGGCCCTCGTCCAGGCGGCGACGCTGGCGGACCGGTACATCTCGGACCGCTTCCTGCCGGACAAGGCGATCGACCTGATCGACGAGGCCGGCTCCCGGATGCGCATCCGCCGGATGACCGCGCCGCCGGACCTCCGCGAGTTCGACGAGAAGATCGCGGCCGTGCGCCGCGACAAGGAGTCGGCCATCGACTCCCAGGACTTCGAGAAGGCGGCGTCTCTCCGTGACAAGGAGAAGCAGCTGCTGGCGGCGAAGACCAAGCGCGAGAAGGAATGGAAGGCCGGCGACATGGACGTCGTCGCCGAGGTCGACGGCGAGCTCATCGCCGAAGTCCTCGCGACCGCGACCGGCATTCCCGTCTTCAAGCTCACCGAGGAGGAGTCCTCGCGACTGCTCCGCATGGAGGACGAGCTCCACCGTCGGGTCATCGGCCAGAAGGACGCCATCAAGGCGCTCTCCCAGGCGATCCGCCGTACCCGTGCGGGTCTGAAGGACCCGAAGCGCCCGGGTGGCTCGTTCATCTTCGCCGGTCCGTCCGGTGTCGGTAAGACCGAGCTCTCGAAGACGCTCGCCGAATTCCTCTTCGGCGACGAGGACGCGCTGATCTCCCTCGACATGTCGGAGTTCAGCGAGAAGCACACGGTTTCCCGTCTCTTCGGTTCGCCCCCCGGCTACGTGGGCTACGAAGAGGGCGGCCAGCTCACCGAGAAGGTCCGCCGGAAGCCGTTCTCCGTCGTCCTCTTCGACGAGGTCGAGAAGGCCCACCCGGATATCTTCAATTCCCTTCTCCAGATCCTGGAGGACGGTCGCCTGACCGACTCCCAGGGCCGGGTCGTGGACTTCAAGAACACGGTCATCATCATGACGACCAACCTGGGTACCCGGGACATCTCGAAGGGCTTCAACCTGGGCTTCGCGGCCCAGGGCGACACCAAGACCGGCTACGACCGGATGAAGGCGAAGGTCAACGAAGAGCTCAAGCAGCACTTCCGGCCCGAGTTCCTCAACCGCGTGGACGACACGGTCGTCTTCCACCAGCTCACCCAGGAAGACATCATCCAGATCGTCGACCTGATGATCGCCAAGGTGGACGAGCGCCTCAAGGACCGCGACATGGGCATCGAGCTCAGCGGTGACGCGAAGCAGCTCCTGGCCAAGCGCGGCTACGACCCGATCATGGGTGCGCGCCCGCTGCGCCGGACCATCCAGCGCGAGATCGAGGACATGCTGTCGGAGAAGATCCTCTTCGGCGAGCTGCGCCCCGGTCACATCGTGGTCGTGGGTGTCGAGGGTGAGGGCGAGGAAGCCAAGTTCACCTTCCGGGGCGAGGAGAAGTCGGCGCTGCCCGACCTTCCCCCGATCGAGGCCACGGGCTCCGGCCCGGACCTCTCGAAGGGCGCGTAGGCGCCAGGCGCTGACCGTAGCGGCATACAGGGGCGGGGGGGGGGGGGGGGGGGGGGGGGGGGGGGGGGCGGTTTTCTTTCTTCGTTCTTTTTGTTTTTTTTTTTTTCTTTTTTCCCTCT
>NZ_JBVJFA010000042.1:0-52340 GCF_055588085.1 Streptomyces sp. NPDC046303 | reverse complement strand
GCCACCGTCATCACCGACGCCCTCGCGGACGCCGGGCTGTCCTCCGCCGACATCGGCTACGTCGAAGCCCACGGCACCGCCACCGCCATGGGCGATCCCATCGAGGTCCAGGCCCTGCAGGAGGTCTTCTCCGCCGACCGCGACGAGCCCTGCGCGGTCGGCTCGGTGAAGTCCAACATCGGCCACGTCGACGTGGCCGCGGGCCTGGCAGGGCTGGTCAAGGCGGCACTGTGCGTCTACCACGGCGAACTGGTACCCACGGTCAACTTCCAGCGGGTCAACCCCGAACTGGGGCTGGATCCGGCGGTCTTGCGGATCAGCGACGACACACGGGCCTGGCCGGGCGTCCGGCGCGCCGGAGTGTCCTCGTTCGGCATCGGAGGCACCAACGCCCACCTGGTGCTGGAACAGGCACCCCAGCCGGCCGCGCCACCTGCCCGGACACGGGCCGCAGCGCCGGTGGTCGTCTCCGGACGCACCCCCCAGGCACTCCGGGACCAGGCCCGGCAGTGGGCCCACTGGCTCACCGAACACCCCGACACCACCCTCACCGACCTCGCCTGGACCACCACCCGGCACCGCCGGCACTTCGCCGAACGCGCATCGGTGGCCGGACCTGATCTGTCCACGGTCATCGAAGGACTGACCGCCATCGCCCGTGACCAGCCGCACGCGTCGGTCACGCTCGCCACCGCACGTCCGGGCAAGGTCGTGTTCGTCTTCCCCGGCCAGGGTTCGCAGTGGCCGGGCATGGCGCAGCGGCTGCTCACCGAAAGCCCGGCCTTCGCCGACACGGTCGCCCGCTGTGACGAGGCACTGCGCCCCTGGACCGGCTGGTCGGTCCTCGAACTGCTCCAGGATGAGGACCGCATCGCGTGGGACCGTCTGGACGTCGCCCAGCCGGTGTTGTTCACCATGTACCTCGGCCTGGCGGCGGCCATGCGGGATCTGGGCCTGGAAGCACAGGCCGTCGTCGGACACAGCCAGGGCGAGATACCCGCAGCCGTGGTCGCCGGCGCCCTGACCTTGGAGGAGGGCGCCCGGATCGTGGCCGAACGCAGCACGGCCCTCGCCGCGCTGCCCTCGGGCGGTGAGATGGCGACGGTGGAACTCCCGGTCGCCGATGTCGAGGCGGCACTGGCTCCCTACGGGAACGCCGTCTCGGTCGCCGTGGTGAACACACCCGGATCCACGGTCATCTCAGGAGACCGCGCGATCGTGGAAGAGCTGCTCTACCGGTGGGACGACCAGGACGTGTGGTGCGGCAAGCTGAACGCCGCCTGCGCATCCCACAGTTCGCACATGGACGCGCTGCTGCCCGGCCTCCGGGACCAGCTCGCCTCGCTGCGTCCCCGCCCGACCGGGATCCCGCTGTACTCCACGGTGCTGGGCCGGCGGGCCGCAGGTGAGGAACTGGACGCCGCTTACTGGTGCCGGAACCTGCGCGAACCCGTACGGCTCGACCTCGCCCAGCAAGAGCTGCTCGCCGACGGATACACGGTGTTCGTCGAGATCAGTCCGCATCCCGTGCTGGCAATGCCGCTGGCCGACGGCGGCGCGCACCGGGACGCGGTGGTCCTGGCGGCCATGGAACGGGACCAGGGCGGCCTGGACCGGCTCCAGCGCACACTGGGCGCCCTGCACGCGCACGGTGTCGGGATCGACTGGTCGGCGGCCGTCCCCGACGGTCGCCTGGTCGGCCTGCCCGGCTACGCGTTCCAGCGGCAGCGCCACTGGAAGGAACCCGCTCCCCGCAAGACGACCGACCAGCGTTTCTGGGACGCCGTCGGTGCGGGCGAGGCGGACGGGCTCGCCGAACTGCTCGGCGCGTCCGGGCAGCACAGGGACAGCGTCGTGGACCTGCTGCCGTTGCTCCGGCGCTGGCACGAGGCCCGCGACGACCACGCCGGGATCGCCGACTGGCTGTACGAGGAGACCTGGCAGGCCATCGAGCCCGACCCGGCACCGGCCGACGGGGTCTGGGCCGTCCTCGGAGACCCCGCGTCACCCGCCGCGGAGCTGGTGACGGCCCTGCGCGAGGCCGGAGCGGGCACTCACCGGGCCGGCACGGATCCGGGGGACCTGGCCTCCCTGCCGACGGAGATGCAAGGTGTGATCATCCTGACGCCACTGGACGAGGACGGCACACGGCAAGGCTTCCTCCGAACGCTGCGACTGCTGCAGGAACTCGGAACACGTCACCCGAGGACTCCGGTGTGGCTGGTCACCAGGGGCGCTGTCGGTGTGGACGAAGCCGACCCGGTCACGCGTCCCGAACAGGCTCTGATCAGCGGACTGGGCCGGGTCGCGGCACTGGAACGCCCCGAAGGCTGGGGCGGTACCGCGGACCTGCCCGAACAGCCGCACCCGGACTGGGCCGGGCAGCTCGTCCGCGCCGTTCTCGCCGGTGACGACGAGGACCAGATCGCCCTGCGCGCCGGCGGCCGGTACGTGCGAAGGCTGCGCCGCACCACGCCCGCACCGCGGTCGCCGTGGACGACCAGCGGCACCGCCCTGATCACCGGTGGCACGGGAGCCCTCGGCCGGCGACTCGCCCGCTGGCTGGTGGAACGCGGAACGCGGCGCGTCGTACTCGCCTCCCGTTCCGGTGAGGTCTCCGCACAGTGGCGCGAGGAACTCGCGGCGACCGGGGCGGAGATCGTGACGACGGCCTGCGACGTCGGCGACAGGAGGCAGGTCGCCGAACTGATCGACCGGATCGACGCCGACGGCCCGCCGCTGACGGTCGTCGCGCACCTCGCGGGCATCGCCGGGATGACACTCCTGGCCGAGCTCGACGGCGCCCAGGCCGCCGAGGAACTCTCCGCGAAGGTGTCCGGCGCCTGGCACCTGCACGAACTGCTCGGCGACCGGCCACTGGACGCGTTCCTGCTCTATGGCAGTGGCGCCGGTCTGTGGGGTGCGGGCGGCGGGACGACCTACGCGGCCGGCAACGCCGCGCTGGACGCCCTCGCCCGGCACCGGGTGGCGGGCGGCCGCACGGCCACCGTGGTGCACTGGGGTGGCTGGGCCGACGGAGGCATGGTGACGGCGGAGGTCGAGGAGCAGCTCCGGGCACGGGGTCTGCGGATGATGTCCCCGGACCTGGCACTGAGCGCACTGGACCTGGTCCTCGGAACGGACCGGGTGGCGCTGGGCGTGGCCGATGTCGACTGGTCACGCTTCACCCCCACGTTCTGCGTCGCCAGGCGGCGTCCGCTGCTGCTGGGGATTCCGGAGGCGCGCGCCGAGATGGCCGGCGAGCGCCGGGAGAGCGGACTCGAAGCGCGGCTGGCGGGCATGGGGCGGGACGCACAGCTCAGTACGGTGCTCGAACTGGTCCGCGTCGAGGCCGCGGCTGCCCTGGGGGTAGCGCAGATCCCCGCCGAACGGCCTCTGCAGCAGCTCGGGATGGACTCGCTGACGGCGGTCGGCCTGCGCGCCAGGCTCGCCCGGCGAAGCGGCCTGCCGCTCGCCACGGACGCGCTGTTCCGGTACGGCACGTGTGCGGGCATCGCGGAACACCTGGTCGACGAACTCACCGGGCGGCAGCCCGTCACCGAGGCCGTGCCCGACCAGTTGGTGCGGGTGCTCAAGCCGGCGCGACACCCCCGGGCACGGATCCTGTGCATGGCGGGAATGGGAGGCACGACCACCGCCCACGTCCCGCTCATCCCGCACCTTCCCGAGGACGTGGAACTGCTCGGCATCCGGATTCCCGGCCGTGAGGGACGCAGTGGGGAAGCACCGGTGACCGATGTGAACGTCCTCGTCGACCGGGTCGTGGCGGAGATGTCCGACCGTCTCGACGTGCCGACCGTCCTGTACGGCCACAGCCAGGGCGCATGCGGAGCATGGGAGATCGCCCACCGGCTGGGCAGCAGGGCGGGGGGACCGGAACTGTCCCTCGTCGTCGCCTGTGCGCTGCCGCCGTTCAGCGAGGCGCCGGAGGCGCTCAAGCGCTTCCAGGAGGTGTCGGTGAGGTGGGACACGGCGGAGCCGGGCACCCTGATCGAGTTCTTCCGGGGGGTGCTGCCCGACGAGATCCTCGCCAGCGACGAGGTCTTCGCCGCCTACGTGGAGAACCTGCGGAACGATTCCGCGATGTGGAGCCGGTACCAGCTCATGCTGGACGGTGACCGCAGGGGTCCGCTGGACATCCCGATCACGGCGGTGTCGGCCACGGCCGACCCGGTGCTGCCCGAGGGCACGATGAAGGGCTGGTCCGCACTGACCAGGGGCACGTTCGTGACCCGGAGCATCGAGGGCGCGCATTCGGCGCCGCTCGAGAACCCGGCGGCCATGGCCCAGCTGTTGGCCTCGGCCTTGCCCGCCGAGCTCACGCTCGACGCATGAGCGCCCGTGGCGTCCGTCGTCACCCGACGACGGACGCCACGTCCGCCTCCGCAGTCAGCTGCTGCGGGGCGGTGTGAGCTTGTCGAGGTCCAGGCTGATCTCGAAGGGCACTGGGCGCCGGAGCGTGCCCCGGAAGATCCCGGCGGGCGCGTAGGCGCCGGTGGGTTCGTCCAGCTCGTAGACGTGGACGACGGGCGCCCCGTCCTCGTCCTCGATGCACCAGTAGTGCCGGATGCCGGCCTCGGCGTACTTGCGGAGCTTCACCGTGCGATCGCGATGGGCGGACTCAGGGGAGACGACCTCGATGACGAGCTGGACGTCCTCCGGTGCGAACCAGGTGCGGTCGCCGTCGAAATCGGCCGTCATCACCAGCAGGTCCGGTTCGGGACGGTTGCGGGGGTCGAGCTTGATGGTCATCTCGCGGCCGACTCGGCTGTCGGCCGGCACCTGCTCCATGAGCGCGACGGTGAGCATGGTGACGAGGTGGCCGTGCCACCACCTCTGGGGCGAGATCATGAAGACGAGGGCTCCATCGATCAGCTCGGTGTGGCGGAGATCTCGGCGTCCGCGTGCGTGCCGAAGCGGGCCAGGGCGATCACCCAGCGCTCGACCACGTAGCGGTAGCCGATCTCCTCGGGTGCTGGAACGGCATGGGCTCACCTCTCCGGGTAGAGGTCGGTGCGGTCGATCCGGCGTCCACCCGCCAGAACTGGGAGTGGAGGAGCAGCTGGGAGTGGTCGGCCAGGTCGTCCATGATCGCCGTGAAGTGGGCTGAGGGCCGGCCGGGGCTGTCCGCTCCGGTATCGGTGCGGAGCTTCGCGGTCAGGGAGGGGACGACGGGGCTGCGGGCGCCGAGTTCCGTCAGGGCCCAGCGGAGGGCATCGGGCTCGGTCCAGTCCGGCGGAGTGGCCCGCTCCAGGCAGGCGCCGTAGGCGCGGCGCAGGGGCTCGACCGCGTCGTCGATCTCCAGCCCGGCCAGGGCGGTGGCCGTCCACGCGCGGACGGTCGGGTTATCGCTCTCCAGCAGCCCGATGAGGGCTGGGCGGCAGCGGGGGTCGCCCACCTCCTGGAAGACCTCGATGGCGGTCAGCCGGCCGAAGCCGCTGAGGGAGGGGAGTCCGTCGATGATGGTGGGGATGGCGTCGGAGCCGATCCGGAGCAGTTCCGCGAGGGCGTCGTAGGACGCGTCGGCCTTGCCGTCGAGCTGCTGGACGAGTCGCTCGATGCGGGAGGTCATGACGCCCGGTGGTCGCGGCGCGGGTCCGGCCGGTGCGCCACGGATTTCTCTGCCTCGGCGCCCCCGGCCGTCCGCAGGGTCAGCCGCCCGTGATCGGGCCGAGGTAGGTGCCGCCGGAGGCGTCGATGATCTGGCCGGTCACCCAGCGGCCCTGCGGACCCGCCAGGAAGCCCACCACGTCCGCGATGTCCTCCGGCTGCCCGATCCGTCCGAGCGCCGTGATCGACTCGAGTCCGGCCATCGCCTCGGGAACACCGGTCCACGCGGCGGTCATGTCGGTCAGTACCACCCCGGCTTCGACCGTGTTCACCGTGATCCCGCGCCGGCCCAGTTCGTTGGCGAGCGAGGGGCTCAGGGCGGCCAGTGCCGCCTTGGTGGCGGTGTAGCCGATCTGGAGGGGGTTCGCGATGCGGGTGGCCGCCGAGCCCATGTTGACGATCCGGCCGCCGTCCCGCAGCAGCGGCAGGGCCCGCTGGATCACGAAGATCGGCGTGCTCAGGTTGACCGTCACGAGCCGCTCGAACTCCTCCTCGGTGAGCTGCCCGATCGAACCGACCGAGTGGATGCCCGCGTTGTTCACCAGGATGTCCAGGCCGCCGTCCGCGCCGTGTTCCGCGAGCCCGGCCCCGAGCCCCTCGAACAACCGGCCCACCGCACCACTCTCGCCGAACCTGGCCGACACCGCGAACGCCCGGCCGCCGGCCTTGCCGATCGACGCCACGGTCTCCGCGGCGGCCTCGTCGTTGCCGCCGTAGTGGACCGCGACCAGCGCCCCCTCGGCGGCGAGCCGCAGGGCGACCGCACGCCCGATCCCCCGCGAACCGCCCGTGACCAGTGCGGACTTGCCGTCCAGTTCCCCCACGACCGCCTCTTTTATCGGAACACCCTCGTGATCGCACTGTACGGGGAGGCCCACAGCGGCACTAGAGGCCGCGGACCGAGGCGACGGTGAACGTCGTGGGGGTGCCGGTGCCCGGGGACATGGGGCCGCCCTTGTCGAACTGGGAGCGGACCACCAGGGTGCGGCCGCGGGTGTGGGCGAGGGTGGTGGGGATCTGCAGGGACGGGTCCGTGAGCGTGTGCAGCAGCCGGGCGCGGGTGCCGTCCGTGGTGAGCTGCCAGCGGGTCAGCGTGTTCGTCGTGTTGTGCGCCACGCGCAGGGTGCCGTCGGGGGAGAGGTCGAGGCCGTCCGCGGCCTTGAGGTCGGCGCCGGCGAGGTCGACGCGGCGGACGGCGCCGGTGCGCAGGTCCACGCGGTAGAGGTCGCCCCCGACCATGTCGACGGTGAGCAGGTAGCGGCCCGCCCGGTCCGAGACGATGCCGTTGAGGCTGAACCCGCCCGCGGGCCGCGGGCGCAGGGCCGGGGCGAGGTCGTAGGCCTCGGTGAGCGGGCCGCTGCCGGCGGCCAGCTGGGCGGGGGTCACCGCGTACACCGCTCCGCGGATGCTGTCCGTCAGGTAGGCGGTGCCGTCCGGGGTGATCGTCAGGTCGTTGACGAAGCGGGGCGCGTCGCCGGCCACCTCGAAGTGGGCCAGGCGGGTCCCGGTCGCGGTGTCGTACACGGCGACCCCGGCGGTGGAGTCCGTCACCCACAGGCGGCCCTGCGCGTCGACGCGCAGTCCGTTCGCCGTGCGGCGGCCGTCGGTGCCGGCGGGCAGGAAGACCTCGGCCTGAGACCGGCCGGGGCGG
Organism: Streptomyces sp. NPDC046303; assembly: GCF_055588085.1. Classification (NCBI taxonomy): domain Bacteria; kingdom Bacillati; phylum Actinomycetota; class Actinomycetes; order Kitasatosporales; family Streptomycetaceae; genus Streptomyces; species Streptomyces sp. NPDC046303. Next base: position 45,058 of record NZ_JBVJFA010000042.1, on the reverse strand, counting down.
GCCCGGTAGACGGTGCCGTCCGCGTACGAGCCGACGTAGACGGTGCGCGTACGGGCATCCGTGGCGATGCCCTCCGGGTAGACCTTCGCGCCGGGTATGGAGAAGGCCGTGGATATGCGGGCGTCCGTCGCGGGGGACGCGGGCGCGGCCGCGCCCAGGGTGAGGGCTCCGGCCAGGGCGGTGGCCAGGGTGGTGGTCACGGTGGTGGTGGTCAGGGCGGTGGCCCGAAGCTTCATCAGGTGTCCTCTACTGGTCGGGTGTGGGCGAATGTATGTGAGAGCTCTAATGTCCGCAAGGGTCGGGCCGTAGGATGCGGTCATGACGTCCATGGCCCCCGCGGAGCGCATCGGCTCGCACATCAAGCGCGCTGAGCAGGCGCTTCTGGCAGCGAAGAACGCCGCGTGCAAGCCGGCCGCAGTAACGGTTCCGCAGTACGCCGCGCTGCTCTGGCTGGACGAGAAGCCCGGCATCTCCGCCGCCGCGCTCGCACGGCTGTGCGGGGTCACCCCGCCGACCATGAACACGGTGCTGAAGAACCTCCAGGAGCGCGGGTTCATCGAGCGGACCCCGCACGAGTGGCACCGCAACGTGCTGGAGACCCGCCTGACGGACGCGGGACGCGCGGCGCTCGAGCTGGCCGACTCCGGTGCGGTGCGCGTGGAGCGGGCGCTGGCCGCCGCGTTCACCGGGGAGGAGCGGGAGCAGCTCATCCGGCTGCTCGGCCGGTGTGCGGAGGTCCTCGACGGCCAGCGCTGAACGCCGCCCGTTTTGCGGCGGGATCGGCCGGGTTTCCCTGACGGGTTTTTGCTCGGATTTGGAACTGTGCTGGGATTTCGTGCATCAGGACTAACGGGTGCCCGAGCGTGCCCGGTCATGCCCAGCCGTGCCCGGCGCGCCCGGCGTGCCCGGTCATGCCCCCGCGCCCCGCGTGCCCAGCCGTTCTGCCCCCGGCCCTCGGGGGCAGTCAAGACCGTTCGGAGCGAAGTTCGTGGACCACGACCCGTACCAGCCGGAGCCCAAGCGCTCCCGCCGCCTCATATGGATCAGCGCGGTGGCCGCCCTCGCGCTCCTACTCGGCGGCGGCGGATTCGCCGCCTGGAAGCTCGACTGGTTCTCCGGCAACGGTGAGGCCGTGAGTTTCGGCAAGACCGGCAGCCAGCCCTCGGCCGCCGCGGACCCGCAGGCGGGCAAGTCCCCGTCCGGCAAGCCCTCGCCCACCGGCGACCCGGACGTGCTCATGCCGACGGGCCCGAAGGCCGACTTCAAGCAGACCACCAAGCTCGACGACGGCACCATCATCGCCAAGACCCGCCTCGCGGGCGCGAAGTCCGGCTTCGAGGGCGACGTATGGGTGTGGGCGCCCAAGGAGTACGACGACCCGAAGTACGCCAAGAGCGGGTTCCCGGTGCTCATCGCGCTCCCCGGCGGCAACGGCTTCCCCGCGAACTACTGGTCCGACCGCAGCCTCGGCCTGCAGAAGGCCATCAGCGAGGGCGTCCGGGCCGGCACCAGCCTCCCCTTCATCGTGATCATGCCGGTGCTCAACCCGGACAACAAGTACTACTACGACGGCGCCGACATTCCCGGCCAGCCCAAGATGGGCACCTGGATCGCCGAGGACGTCCCGGCCTTCACCAAGGCCAACTTCCGCACGTACAAGTCCCGCGACGGCTGGGCCTTCATGGGCTCCTCCTCGGGTGCCTTCGTCGGCATGAAGACCGTGCTGCAGCACCCGGACAAGTTCAAGGCCGTCATCGCCAGCGGCGGCGAGATCGTCCCCGACTCCCCGCTCTGGAAGGGCCACCAGGCGGAGATGGACGCGAACAACCCGGAGAAGCTCGCGCGCAAGCTGATCGACACCAACGGGCCCGAGGTCTACATCAACTTCCAGATCGGCACCAAGGAGAGCGGGAAGGAGCGGATGACGGCGTTCGTGCAGACGTACGGCAAGGGCCCCGTCAAGACGACCATCCGCGACATCCAGAACGGCGAGCACAACGGCTGGCACTACGTCCGGGGCATGAAGGAGGGCTCCCTGGAGTGGATCAGCAAGGTGCTCAAGGCCCCGAAGCCCGACGCGGCCTGACGGCATCCCCGCGGCACGTCACATCCGTCCCAGGCAACCCATCCCGTCGTTCATACCTCTGTAAGGGGTGTAAGGGGGACCGATCGGTCCGGCCCGCGCTCCCACGTGAGCGCCGGAGAAGGAACGGGACAAATCCGTGCAGCATGACCAGCAAGGCGACGGCAGCCCCACGACCGGGGGCGGCCGTCGTCCCAAGCGCCTGCGCCTGCTTCTGATCAGCGGTGGCCTCGCGCTCACCCTCGCCGCCGGGGGCGGCGCCGCGGCGTACAAGTACGGGCTCTTCTCGGACATAGGGGAGCCGGTCTCCTTCGGGAAGGTCGAGGCCAAGGAGACGGGCAAGGAGGCGGGCAAGGGGACGGGCAAGGACAAGGCCACCGCGGCCTCCGACACCCGTCCGGGCGTCCGCATGCCCACCGGCCCGAAGGCCGAGTTCATCCGCACCAACCGGCTGCCCGACGGCACCCAGATCGCCCGCACCACGCTCACCGGCCCGAAGTCCGGGTTCACGGGCGACGTGTGGGTGTGGGTGCCCAAGGAGTACGACGACCCGAAGTACGCCAAGAGCGCCTTCCCCGTCCTGATCTCCCTGCCCGGCGGCCGCGGCTACCCCACGAACTACTGGGGGACGGGCCCGGGCCTCGGCCTCCAGAAGGCCGTGAGCGACGGCGCGAAGGCCGGTACGAGCCTGCCCTTCATCCTGATCATGCCGGTGCACAACGCCGACACCAAGCACCACTTCGACGCCTCGGACATCCCCGGCCAGCCCAAGATGGGCACCTGGATGGTCGAAGACGTCCCGGATTTCACGAAGGCCAATTTCCGGACCTTCACCTCCCGTGACGGGTGGGCCTTCATGGGCTCCTCCGCGGGCGGATTCGGCGCCTTCAAGCACGTCCTGAAGTACCCCGACCGCTTCAAGGCGGCCATCGCCAGCGGGGTCGACATCGTCCCCGATTCCCCGCTGTGGAACGGGAACACGCAGGCCATGGACGAGAACAACCCCGAGAAGCTCGCCCAGAAGCTGATCGGCGCGGGCGGCCCCGACGTCTACATCAACTTCCAGATCGGCACCGCGGAGACCGGCCGCGAGAAGGCCGAGCAGTTCATGAAGGATTACGGCAAGGGTCCCGTGCACACCGCACTGCAGGTGATCCAGGATGGTGAGCACAACGGGAAGTCGTACGTACGCGGGATGCGGGAGGGCGCACTGGCGTGGATCAGCAAGGTGATGGCGGCGCCGACACCCGAGCCCGGCGTGCGGTGAGCCCGGTGGTGAAGGGCGCCTCGGCGGTCGCGGCCGTGGCGGCGGGGATCGCGGCGATGTGCGCCGTGGTGTTCCTGAAGTCGCCCGTCGAGCTGCCGGTGCAGCCCTTCCCCACCGTCGGCGTGCTCATGGCCAACGGCGAGCACTGGTGCACGGCGAGCGTGGTCGACAGCCCCCGCGGCAACGTCGTCGCGACCGCCGCGCACTGCGTGGCCCCGGCCGGCGAGGACGGGCAGCCGGGCGAGGTCGCCCACGACGGCCTGGCCATCGGCGAGCTCGCCTTCGCCCCCGCCTTCTCCGGCGAGGGCGACGGCAGCCGGCCCCTGGGCACGTGGAAGGTCCGCTCGATCCACGTCGACGACCGCTGGACGAAGTGGGGCGAGGACACCGCCGACTTCGCCTTCCTGACCATCGCGCCGGACGACGACGGGCGCAGCGTCCAGGAGGCCGTCGGCGGCAGCGCCGAGACCCCCAAACCCGACTGGACCTCGGGGTACGAGCGGGACGTGACCGTCATCGGATACCCGCAGTCCGAGCACAACCCGCAGAACAAGCCCGTCTCCTGCACGACGCAGACCCGCCACGACGATGACGACCCGGACATGCTGTACATCAGCTGCGCCGGGTTCTGGACGGGAACCAGCGGCAGTCCCTGGATCGCCGACCGGGGCGGACCGGAGCGTCCCGGCCGGCTGATCGGGGTGCTGAGCGGCGGGGACACGGACGTGGACTCCACGGCCGCCCTGTTCGACGAGCACGCGAAGGCGCTGTACGAGCGGGCCGCGCGCGGCTGAGAGGGGCCGGGCCGCCCGGGTGGGGCCGCTGCCCGCTACTTCCTGCGCTCCGTGCTGACGATCACGCCCACCGCCGCCACGACGATCGTGCCGCCGAGCACGATCGGCCAGGTCAGGGCCTCGCCCAGGATCAGCGCGCCGAGCGCCACGGCCACCACCGGATTGACGTACGCGTACGTGGACACCAGCGACAGCGGCGCCTTGCGCAGCAGCCAGGCGTACGCGGTGAACCCGACGAGCGAGCCGAAGACGATCAGGTAGCCGAGGGCCAGCCAGGAGGCGGTGGAATACGCCGCCGGGTCGAGGCCGCGGTGCTCGCCGCGCAGCAGGCCGACGACCACTCCGCCGAGCCCGCCCGCGAGCATCTGGTAGGCACTCCCGGTGAAAGGATTCTCCGGAAGGCTCAGCTTCGACCCGGAGAACGAGCCCAGCGACCACAGCACCGACGCGGCCACCACCAGCAGCACCCCCGACAGCTGCACCGCGCCGCTGAGCCCCGGGCTGGTCAGCACCGCGAGCCCGGCGAGGCCCACCAGCACTCCGGCCAGGGTCCGCAGCGGCGGCCGGTCCCCGCTGCCCGCGCGCAGCAGCACCACCCACATCGGCACGGCCGCCACCAGCAGGGCGGCGAGCCCGGAGGGCACCGTGGTCTCGGCGAGGACGACCAGGCCGTTGCCGCCGAGGATCAGCAGCAGGCCGACCAGCACGGCCGAACCGAGCTGCGCGCGGGTGGCCCGGAGCGCGGCCGGGCCGGACCGCCAGGCCACGGCGCCGGCCAGCAGCAGGCCGGCGGTGATGAAGCGGGCCCCGGCGGAGAGGAACGGCGGCATGGTCTCGACGACGATCCGGATCCCGAGGTAGGTCGAGCCCCAGACGACGTACACCAGGACGAGGGCCGTCCAGACCGCGCCGGTGGTCTTGCGGGGCGGTGCGGTCGTGGACCGGCTCTCCGCCGGGGACTTTGTGCGCATGACAGGGATCCTCTCAGTCGTGCAGCAGGCCGTTCAGCTCGCCGTACGGCAGGGAGTCCGCGAGGGATCCGTACGTGCCCCCGGACATCAGCTCCTCGGTGGCGCGGCGGACCACGGCGTACGCGGCCCCGGCCACCCAGGATCCGAGGCTGACCCGGGACACGCCGAGGGCGCCGAGCTCGGCGACGGAGGGGGCGCCGGGGCCGACGAGGATGTTGAGCGGGGCGTCGATGCCCTTGGCGAGCTCCGCGACGGTGGCGGGGTCGGTGACGCCGGGCACGAAGATGCCGGTCGCTCCGGCGCCGAGGTAGGCGGCGGCGCGGGCCAGGGTCTCGTCGAGGCGGGTGGCGGGGTCGCCGAGGCCCCGCAGGTACGTGTCGACGCGCGCGTTGACGTAGAGCGGGACCCCGGCGGAGTCGGCGGCGGAGCGGGCGGCGGCCAGGCGCTCGGCGTGCTCGGCGGGGGTGCGGGAGCCGTCCTCGATGTTGATGCCGACCGCGCCGGCGGCGAGCACCCCGGTGACGGTCCGCGCGACGGCGGCGGGGTCGGCGCCGAAGCCGCCCTCGATGTCGGCGGTGACCGGGACGGAGACGGCGCCGGCCACGCGGGCGATGAGGTCGAGCGCGCGGTCGCGGGCGAGGGCGTCGCCGTCGGGCGACCCCAGGGACCAGGCGACGCCGGCGCTGGTCGTCGCGACGGCCGGTGCGCCGGCCGCCTCGACGAGGCGGGCGGAGGCGACGTCCCAGGCGTTGGCGAGGGCCAGGGGCTGCGCCGGTGTGTGCAGGGCCGCGAAGGCCTTGGCGCGGGCTGCGAGGTCAAGGTTGCTGGTCATGGGGCCAGTTCAGCAGACCCTGCGGCCCCGGGCTCGCGGTTTTCCGACGTGTAGGGCGGGTGGCGCGCCGTTGCGGGGGCTCCGCCCGGCATCAGCCCACATGGGGCGGAGCCCCAGGAGGCGGCGCCGCAGGTTACTTCGGGCCCGCGCCGCACAAGGGCAGCACCGCCGTGCGGCCCTGCAAGGGGTCGTCCGGGGACAGCGGGCCGACCGCCGCCCAGCACGCCGCCGCCGTCGGCTCCACGGACAGGCCGCGGCGGGCCAGGTCGGCACGGGCCTCGCACAGGCGGTCGTCCGGAACCGTCAGGAACGTGCCGCCCGACCTGCGGACCGCCGCCAGGATCTGCCGGCCCCTCGGCGGCGAGGGGATCGCGATCCCCTCGGCCAGGGTCGGCAGCTGCGCGACCGGCTCCGCCTCCTGCGCCCCGGCGGCGAAGGCCGACGCCAGCGGAGCCACCGCCTCCGCCTGGACGGCGATCAGCGCCGGCGGACGCACTCCGCGCCGGGCCAGCTCCTCCACGGCCAGCGCGGCCCCCAGCAGCAGGGTGCCGTTGCCCACCGGGACCACCAGCGCGTCCGGCAGCCGGCCCGACATGGCCTCCCAGATCTCGTACACGTACGTCTTCGTGCCGTGCAGGAAGTACGGGTTGAAGACGTGGCTCGCGTAGAACACCCCCGGCTCGTCCGCCGCGGCCCGGGCCGCCTCCGCCGCCGCCTCGCGCCCGCCCGGCACCACCCGGACGGCCGCCCCGTGGGCCCGGATCCGGCCGGTCTTGCGCTCCGAGGTGCCCTCGGGCACGAAAACTTCACAACTCAGCCCGGCCCGTGCGCAGTACGCCGCCACCGCGGCCCCCGCGTTGCCGCTGCTGTCCGCCACCACCCTCCGCGGGGCGAGCCGCCGGGCCACCTCCGCGAGCATCACCGCGCCCCGGTCCTTGAACGACAGGGTCGGCATCAGGTAGTCGAGTTTGGCGTGAACCCGCTCCGCCAGCGGCACCATCGGAGTGTTGCCCTCCGCCAGCGACACGGAGAACGCCCCCGGCAGCGGCAGCGCGGCAGCGTACCGCCACAGCGAGTTCGGCCCGGCGGACGGTTCCAGGGAGCTGGCCGGATCCGGTGTGAAGTCGAGGTCCCAGGGGCCGGCGCAGACCGGGCAGCACCAGGGGGCGGTCCGGACGTCCGCGCGCGTACCGTCCTCGGGACAGAGGTATCCGGGGAGTGCGTGCGTCACGTGCGAGGCGCCTTTGCTCGATCATGGCGGGTGTGTGGCACGGATGTTACGCGTCGTTCCGGCCTCTTGTGGGAGCTGGTGAGGGTGCGTCAATCTTTCGGAGGCGGCAGCCCGTCGCACCGAATGAATTGTCATGGGCATGGCTATCCCACGTGCCCGTGCGCCGGAACGCACGGCTCCGCCTCACCCCCCGCAGCGCACCACTTATGAGGAGGACCCCTCACATGTCCGTGATGCGTCACACCCGCCGGAAGCTCGCCGGCATCAGTGCGACCGCCGTCGTGGCCCTCGCGCTCGGCACGGCCGCGGCGCTGCCCGCCTCGGCCGCCGACAACGGCCCGCAGGGCGTCATCGAGAACGCCGGCGTCGCCGGAGCCGTCCCCGGCAGCTACATCGTGACCCTGCACGACTCCGCAGCCCGCTCCACCGCGGACAGCGGCAAGGCCGTCGCCAAGCGGTACGGCGCGAAGATCGACCGCACCTACAGCGCCGCCCTCAACGGCTACTCCATCGAGGTCTCCGAGGCGCAGGCCAGGAAGCTGGCCGCCGACCCGGCGGTCAAGTCGGTCGTGCAGAACCGGGTCTTCACCGTCGACGCCACCCAGCCCAACCCGCCGTCCTGGGGTCTGGACCGCATCGACCAGCGGGCGCTCCCGCTGAACCAGAGCTACACCTACCCGGACAAGGCCGGTGAGGGTGTCACCGCCTACATCATCGACACCGGCGTCCGCAAGACGCACACGGACTTCGGCGGCCGGGCATCCGACGGCTACGACGCGATCGACAACGACAACACCGCCCAGGACGGCCACGGCCACGGCACGCACGTCGCCGGTACCGTCGGCGGCGGCGCGTACGGCGTGGCCAAGAAGGTCAAGATCGTCGGCGTCCGCGTGCTCAACAACCAGGGCTCGGGCACGACCGCCCAGGTCGTCGCCGGCATCGACTGGGTGACCCGGAACGCCGTCAAGCCGGCCGTGGCCAACATGTCGCTCGGCGGCGGCGCGGACTCCGCGCTCGACACCGCCGTACGCAACTCCATAGCCTCCGGCATCACCTACGCCGTCGCGGCGGGCAACGAGTCCACCGACGCCTCCACCAAGTCCCCGGCGCGCGTCGCCGAGGCCATCACGGTCGGCGCCACGACCAGCAGCGACGCGAAGGCCAGCTACTCCAACTACGGCTCCATCCTGGACATCTTCGCGCCGGGCTCCTCCATCACCTCCGCGTGGGCCACGGGCGACTCCGCCACCAACACCATCTCCGGCACCTCGATGGCCTCGCCGCACGTCGCGGGCGCCGCTGCCCTCTACCTGTCGCAGAACCCGGCCAGCACCCCGGTCCAGGTCCGCGACGGCCTGGTGAGCGCGTCGACCCCGAACGTGGTGACCAGCCCCGGCACCGGTTCCCCGAACCGCCTGCTGAACGTGGGCGCCGGCGGCACCGTCCCGCCCGGCCCGCGGTTCGAGAACACCGCCGACTACGCGATCAACGACAACTCGACCGTCGAATCGCCGGTCACCGTCAGCGGAGTCTCCGGCAACGCCCCGGCGACCCTGAGCGTGCCGGTCGACATCAAGCACACCTACATCGGTGACCTGAAGGTCGACCTCGTCGCCCCCGACGGCACCGTCTACACCCTGCACAACCGCGCGGGCGGCAGCGCCGACAACATCATCCAGACGTTCACGGTCAACGCCTCCTCCGAGGTGGCCAACGGCGTCTGGAAGCTCCGGGTGAACGACAACGCGAACATCGACACCGGGAAGATCGACTCCTGGGCGCTCCAGTTCTGAGACGCCGGGACCGGCGTACAGGGACTGAACGCACGCGCTGAGCCGCGATGAACAGGCGGGGGCGACCGATAGGGCGGTCGCCCCCGCTGCGTACTATTCGCGCATCCGTTCGCGCCCCCTGTGATGGAGTCCCCGCCCGTGAGCACCCCGCCGAGCCCTCCCCCCGGACCGGGCCACTCCTGGCCGCCGCCCTCCCCGCAGCCGGGATGGGGACCGCCCCCCGGCTACGGGCAGCCGCGTCCGGAGCAGGGGCTCAACGGCTTCGCGCTCGCCTCGCTGCTGGTCGGGCTGCTGTGCCTGCCGCCGCTGGGCATCGTCTTCGGCATCGTGGCCCTCGTACAGATCGCCAAGCAGCGGCAGCGGGGCAAGGCGCTCGCGATCGTGGGCCTGGCGGTGTCGGTGCTCATGACGGGCGTCATGGTGTTCACGGTGGACCGGGTCGCCGCGGCCGTCCGCGACCGGATGGACGCCATGGGCGAGTTCGCCGACGTCGAAGGTGATCTCAAGGACCTCGACGACCTCAGGGCGGGCGACTGCTTCAACGTCCCGGGCGGCGACCTGCTGGCCGACCGGCCCCTGACGTACACGATCGACTGCGCGCAGCCGCACCACGGAGAGGTGACCGCCTCCAAGCTGGTGGACCTGGAGGGCGCCCCGGAGTCGGCCGAGGCGGACCGGGTGTCCGAGGACGAGTGCTGGAGGGCGCAGGACGCGTACGCGATGGACACCTGGGCGCTGCCCGCCTACGCGGAGATGTTCTACTTCGCGCCCTCGCGCCAGTCCTGGCGCCAGGGGGACCGGCGGCTGGTGTGCGTGATCGGTACGACCGAGGAGGAGCGGCGGGGCAGCCTGCGCCAGGACGCCGGATCGCTCACGCCCGAGCAGGCGGCCTTCCTGCGGGTGGCCAACGAGGTCGAGTTCGTCCTCGGCAGGCCGCCGGAGGGGGAGCTGGAGGACACCCTCCCGGAGCACCAGGCGTGGGCGCGCACGGTGTACGCGGCGCTCGGCGACGAGGCGAAGGCCCTGGAGGCCGACAAGGCCCGGCCGGGGATGGAGAAGGCGGTCCAGGCGCAGCTTAAGGAGATCCAGGCGGCCCGCGCGGCCTGGCAGAAGACCTCCCAGGCCAAGACGGCGGCCGAGTTCGACCGGCAGTGGGAGCGCGCGCTGGGCGCGATGTCGGTGGAGACGGAGAAGGCGCTGCGCGGCGCGTACGGGCTTTCGACGGAGGTTCCGGAGTGGCTGACGGAGTCCCCGGCGGCCCCAGGGGGCGAGCCCGGCCGGGGTCCTTCGGCGCAGCCGGCCTGACGTCGTCCGCGTAACGCGCGGTAACGGGTTTGAGTGACCTGGCTTCATCACTTCGGGTGAAACTCTGGCCCTTGCTTGCGGTCTTCAACCGTCGGTTGCCAGGGTGTAGCTGTCTGTCAACCTGATGGGAGTGGCCAGTGACTTTCGGTGAGCAGCCGGCCTACCTGCGCGTGGCCGGGGATCTGCGGCGCAAGATCGTCGACGGTTCCCTGCCCCCGCACGCCCGGCTCCCCTCGCAGGCCCGCATCCGCGAGGAGTACGGGGTCTCCGACACCGTGGCGCTGGAGGCGCGCAAGGTCCTCATGGCGGAGGGACTGGTCGAGGGCCGTTCCGGATCGGGTACGTACGTACGGGAGCAGCCGGTACCGCGGCGGGTCGCCCGCTCCGGCTACCGCACGGGCGGCACCTCGACCCCCTTCCGGCAGGAACAGGCGGAGTCGGGCGCACGCGGCACCTGGGAGTCGAACAGCGAACAGACGGCCGCCCCGGCGGAGATCGCCAAGCGGCTCGGCATCGAGCCGGGCGAGCGGGTGATGCGCACGCGGTACGTGTTCCGCGACGCGGGCGAGGCGATGATGCTGTCGACCTCGTGGGAGCCGCTCGCCGTGACGGGCCGGACCCCGGTGATGCTGCCGGAGGAGGGCCCGCTGGGCGGCTCCGGGGTGGTCGACCGGATGGCCGCGATCGACGTCGTCGTGGACAACGTGGTCGAGGAGGTCGGCGCGAGACCGGGCCTGGCGGAGGAGATCTTCCTCCTCGGCGGAGTGCCGGGGCACGTGGTGCTCGTCATCGGCCGCACGTACTACGCCTCGGGCCGCGCGGTGGAAACGGCCGACGTGGTCGTCCCGGCGGACCGCTACCGCCTGTCGTACCACTTGCCGGTGCGCTGACGCGGCGGCCCGCTGCCGCTGCCGCCGTGGCCGTCGCCGCCGCGGCTCGAGACGGGGACCCCGTCCGGGACGACCCCCGGACGGGGCCGGATCCGGCCGACGTTGTCCGCCGGATCGACCGGCCCCCGGGCGGCGGCCGGCACGCAACCGCGCGGCCGTGCACCAGAGGTGACAGGGCATCACACCGCGGCGCCGTACGCCGGTCCTGAACCGGCGCGAACGGCGCACTCGTACGCATGGCCGAATGCGTACGCCGCGGGGTACCTCTTCGTGAAAAACCGTATCCGCTCCGTAAAGTCCGGGCGTAAGCTCGGGCATATGCGCAATGCGGTTTCCCGGGCAGGTACGTCGGCGGAGGGTGAAACGCGATGAACGACAGCGGTGCCCTGCTCCCGTGGCTGGTCATACGTCAGGACGACAACGGCAACCGCTACCGGGTGGGCCGGTACGCCACCCGGGCCGAGGCCCAGAAGGTCGCCGACAGCCTCGACGGCAGCGGCCACAAGCAGCTCTACTGGGTCGAGCGGATCGGCCAGACCGCCACGATGAACTGAGCATCCGGCCTTGGCATAGGCTCCGCCCATGACGGTACGAGTGGTCGTGGGCGGAGCCCTTTGTCATGAGGGCCGCCTGCTGGCCGCCCGTCGCAGCGCGCCCCCGGAGCTGGCCGGACGCTGGGAACTGCCGGGCGGCAAGGCCGAGCCGGGCGAGTCCGTCCCCGAGGCGCTGGTGCGCGAACTGCGCGAGGAGCTCGGCGTCGAGACCGAACCGCTGGAGCGGATCCCGGGGGAGTGGCCGCTGAAGCCCGGCCTCGTCCTGCACGTGTGGACCGCCCGCCTGCTCTCCGGCGAACCGGCACCGCTGGAGGACCACGACGAACTGCGCTGGCTGGCGCCGGAGGAGCTGGAGTCGGTGGACTGGCTCGACCAGGACCGGCCCGCGGTCGCCGAGGCCGGGCGCCGGCTGCGCGCCGGGCGGCGCCCGCAGCTGCACGACGGGGCGCCCGGGGGCGCGTGACGCGCCCCCTCTAGGCCGTCTGCGCCACAGTGCGCCGGTGCGTGAGGGATCGAGTGGTACGACGCCTCGAATATCGGGTATGTCGCTATTAGTCCCAATCTCGTCCCCCTTTCGTCCCCGACGAACCGGACTGGGGTCGCTGCCGGCCCGGGAAGTGATCGGCGTGATCGACACAGACGGTGAATGCGCCGAGTGGGCTTTCCCCGCCGAGCCCGGTGCCGTCCGAACCGCCCGCCACGCCGTCCGCGGCACCCTCCGGGCCTGGGGCCTCGATTCCGTCGGCGATGTGACCGTCCTGCTGGTCAGCGAGCTCGTCACCAACTCCCTGCGGTACGCGTCCGGCCCCATCGGGGTCCGCCTGGTACGGCGGAATCCGGCCGCCGAAAGCCCCCTCGGCGGCGCCGCGCTCCTCGTGGAAGTTTCCGATCCGCTTCCGGATCCGCCCCTCGAAAGGGTCGCCCGTCCCGACGACGAAGGCGGCCGGGGGCTGCATCTCGTCGCCGTCTCCTCGCAGCGCTGGGGGACCCGCCACGGGAAGTCGGGCAAGACTGTGTGGTTCGAGTTGGCTCTTCCTGGTGAGTAACAAGGTGACGGGTGGCCGACCATCACACGAGGTGGCTCGAAACTAACGGGACCTTTTTGTGATCGTGAACGCCGTGCCGTCCGGGGCCGTGGTGCTGAATACTGCGGTCATGGCCGGTCCGGTTGCGGTGAGCTGGAGGGGACGGTCGCGTGAGCGAGATACCTGCGCAGGCACATCAGACCAGGGTGCCTGGGGAGACATGGCACGACTCCTTGTGGCACAGCAGTCCGCCTGGCTCGATATATGACTACATAAAGGTCGCGTCTTTCTCGATCGGGCCCGACGGGCTCATCGACCAGTGGAGCCTGCGCGCCGAGGACCTCTTCGGACTGAGCGCCGCCCAAGCCGTGGGCCGCGATCCGGTCGACGCCTTCATGCCGCCCGAGCTGCGCGCGGGCGGGCACCGCCGGGTCGCCGAGATTCTCGACGGCAAGGAATGGACGGGCCTCGTCCCCTTCCGGATCCCCGGCGGCGACGGCGAGCACGGCGTGGCCGAGATCTATGTCATGCCGACGCAGACCGAAACCGCCGAGCGGGCCGCGCTGTGCGTCGTCGTCGACGTCCGCGCGCTGCGGCGGATCGAATCCGATCTCGCGGCGTCCCAGGCCATATTCGGCCAATCTCCCTTCGGCTTCCTGCTCTTCGGTACGGACCTCACCGTGCAGCGGGCCAACCGCCGCTTCGCCGCCGTCTTCGGCGGCGCCGCCGAAGAGCACCGGGGCCGGACCGTGCACGACTACCTGCCCCCGCACGAGGCCGACCGGATGGCCGAGGCCCTGCGCCGGGTCCTGGAGACCGGCGACTCGGTCACCGACCTCCGCATCACCGGAGCCGCCCCCGGCAGCCGCGACAACCGCCACTGGTCCATCAACCTCTACCGCGTCCACGGCGGTACCGGCCGGCCCATCGGCGTCGCCGGGATCGGCACCGACGTCACCCGCCGCCACCTCGCCGCCCGCGAAGCCGCCGGCGTACGGCGCAACCTCGCGCTGCTCAACGAGGCCGGACACCGCATCGGGAACTCCCTCGACCTGGAGACCACCGCCCGCGAACTCCTCGACGTCACCGTCCCGGGCTTCTGCGACCTGGCCGCCGTCGACCTCTACCAGGGCCTGCTCCTCGGCGACGACGACCGGCCCGCACGCCCCCAAGGGCCCGGCGTGCCCTCGCTGCCCCCCGGACTCGGCACCGGACGGGCCCCGTCCGCACCGCTGCGGCGGGTCGCCTTCGCCTCGGCCGTCTCGGACGCCCCGCTCTCGGGACCGGGCGCGCTGGTCTCCGTAGGAGAAGTGCACCGCTATCCGGCGGCCTCCCCCGGAGCCCTCGCGCTGCGCACCGCCCGGCCGCGGCTCATCGAGGGGGGCGGCGCCGACGACCTCGTACAGTCCACGCTCGTCGTGCCGATGGTCGCCCACGACACGGTGGTCGGCCTCGCGCAGTTCTCCCGTACCAAGGGCAGCGAACCCTTCGGCGAACGGGACCGGGCGGTCGCCGTGGAGCTGGCGGCACGGGCCGCCGTCTGCATCGACAACGCGCGGCTCTACCGGCGCGAGCACGAACGGGCGCTGATACTGCAGCGCAGCCTGCTGCCGCCCGGCGACCCCGAGGCGGCCGGCCTCGACATCGCCTGCCGCTACCTGCCGGGCAACGCCGCCACCGAGGTCGGCGGCGACTGGTTCGACGTCATCGAACTGCCCGGGCACCGCACGGCGCTGGTCGTCGGCGACGTAATGGGACGGGGGCTGCGCGCCGCCGTCGCCATGGGCGAACTGCGGACCGCCGTAAGGACCCTGGCGCTGCTCGACCTCGAACCGGCCGAGGTACTGACCGCGCTCGACGAGATCGCCCGGGGCCTGGGCGCGCCCGGCGGCTCCCAGCAGGCCTCCAGGGCGGCCCTGCACTCGCGGGACGCCGACCGCTCGGAGGTGTACCTCGCCACCTGCGTGTACGCCGTCTACGACCCGGTGACGCGGCGCTGCACGATCGCCAACGCGGGCCACATGCCGCCCGTCCTGGTCGAACCGCCGGACGAGGCCGGGCGGCCGCGGCCCGCGCTGCTGCTGGAGGTACCGCCCGGGATGCCGCTGGGCGTGGGCGGGGAGCCGTTCGAGGAGGTCGAGGTGGATCTGCCGGAGGGGGCGCTGCTGGCCCTGTACACCGACGGGCTGGTCGAGTCGCGGACCCATCCGCTGGAGGAGGGGCTGCGCGGCCTGCGGGAGGCCCTCGCGGACCCGGTCCGCCCCCTGGAGGACGTCTGCGACCACGTCCTGAACACCCTGGACACCCGGCACGGGGAGGACGACATCGCGCTGTTGATGGCCCGGGTGCAGGGTCTGCCGCAGGACGCGGTGGGGGACTGGCAGCTGCCGCGCGAGGCCCGCTCGGTGGGCCGGGCGCGGGAGCTGGCGCGGGCGAAGCTGCCGGCGTGGGGCCTGGAGGGCCTGCTGGACACCACCGAGCTGCTGGTCAGCGAGCTGGTCACCAATGCCCTGCGCTACGGGGAGGGCGAGATCCGGCTCCGCCTGCTGCTGGACCGGACCCTGGTGTGCGAGGTCTGGGACGCGAACCTGGTCCAGCCGCGGCGGCGTCGCGCCCGCGACACGGACGAGGGCGGGCGGGGCCTCCAGCTCGTCGGGCTCCTCTCCGCGGGCTGGGGCACCCGGCGCACCCACCGCGGCAAGACGGTCTGGTTCGAGCTCCCGCTCCCGGGCGCGGAGCCGGCGGCCGAACTGTCGGCGGAGCAACTCCTGAGCATGTACGGCTGAGCGCGCCTGCCGGGGGCGGTGCCGGAGGTACGGCTGAGCGCCGCTGCTGGGGCTCCGCCCCAGACCCTCCCCCAGACTCCGTCCGTGGGGACCCCCACGCCTCAAACGCCGGCGGGGCTGAAATTGCCCTACGGGCAAGTCAGCCCGCCAGGGCGGCACCTGTGAGCGGCGCTCGGCCGCATCCAGCCCCGCCGGCGTTTGAGGCGCGGGTCCGGGCGGAGCCCGGGGAACGGTGGAAGGGCGGGGAGGGGACGGCCCCGCGCAGCGGCACGCCCGCCCGTCCCCCGGAGGGATCAGGCGGCCCGGCCCTGCTTGAGGGCGGCGAGCCTGGCCTCGATCTCCGAGGCCTTGCCGAGGTCGTCCAGGGACTCGAACTGCGCGTCCAGGGAGGACGCGGCCAGCTCCTGCCTGCCCAGCGCCCTGGCCTCCTCCCGCCGGACCTTGTCCTCGAAGCGCGACAGCTCACTGGTCGGGTCCATGACGTCGATGCTCTTCACCGCGTCGAGCATCGTGTTCTGCGCCTGCGCGGTCTTCGCGCGCGCCACCAGCTCGTCGCGCTTCGCCTGCAGCTCCGTCAGCCTGTTCCGCATCGAGTCCAGGCCCGACCTGAGCTGGTCGACGACCTCCGTCTGGGCGGCGATCGCCGGCTCCGCCGTCCGCGCCTCCTTCTCGGACTGCATCTGGCGGCCCAGCGCCACCTTCGCGAGGTTGTCGAACCGGTCCGCGTCCGCCGCGGCGCCCGCCGCCCGCAGCTCGTCCGCCTTCCTGCTCGCGGCCAGGGCCTTGCCGCCCCACTCGGCGGCCGCCTCCACGTCCTCCTTGTGGTCGGCCTCCAGCATCCGCAGGTTGCCGATCGTCGTCGCCACGGCCTGCTCCGCCTCCGAGATGTTGTTCGTGTAGTCCCGGATCAGCTGGTCCAGCATCTTCTGCGGGTCCTCCGCCTGGTCCAGCAGCGCGTTGATGTTGGCCTTCGCGAGCTGGGTGACGCGGCCGAGGATGGTCTGCTTGCTCATGACGGGCCTCTCCTGGTCAAAGGGTGGTGTGGGTGCGTGCCGGGGTTCAGAAGCGGCCGCCGCCGCCCATCCGGCCGCGGGTTCCGCCGCCGCCGAAGGACGCGGGGCCGCGGCCGCCTCCGAAGCCCCCGCCCCCGAAGCCCCCGCCGCCGAAACCCCCGCCTCCGAAACCCCCGCCGCCCCCGAAGCCGCCCCCGCCGCCCCGCAGGATCTCGCCGAGGATGATCCCGCCGAGTACGGCGCCGCCCTGGCCGCCGCCGCCCCGCCGGCCGGCGTACGGGTCCTGGTACGCCCGTACGTCCTGCTCCGCCAGCTGCTGCGCCTGCCGGGCCAGCGCGTCCGCCTGCTGGGCCTCCGCCAGGGCGCCCGCGGGGTCCTGGGCCGCCAGGGACACCGACCGCTCCATGTGCCGCTGCGCCTCCGCCAGCCGGGTGCGGGCCTGGCTGCCGACCGCGCCCCGGCTGGTGGTGATGTAGTCCGTGGCCGCGCCGATCGCGCTGCGCGCCGTGAACACGGCCTGGTCGAGCAGGGCCGCCGCCCGCTGCCGGCCCGACTCCCGCTCCCGCGCCCCGGCCAGTGCCTCGTCCAGGGCCGCGTCGGCCTCCTCGACGCGGCGCAGCGCGTCGATCGGGTCGTACCTGCCCTCCGCCTGTTCCCGCCGTACGCCGGCCAGGACGGCCTCGGCGCGGCCGATGCGGCCGCGCAGGTCCGCCGTCGAGGTGCCCTCCGCGGTGCCCTCGAGCAGCCCGCCCGCGTCCGCGAGGTCGGTCTCCGTCTCGTCCAGCGCGCCCGGCAGCTTCCCCGCCGCCTCCGCCAGCTCCTGCGCACGCCGCTCCACCGCGTCGACCAGCGTCGCGGCCTGGTCGACCGCGCCCTCGGCGGCCCGTACGTGCACGGCCGCCCGGCCGTTGTCGCCCGCGTCGACGGCCGTGCGGGCCTCGCCCAGGTGGGTGGTGGCGAACAGCATCCGTTCCTCGGCCTGTTCGGGGTGGGAGGCGACGGGCGCCGAAGCGGAGTCCGCGTACCGCTGCTTCAGCGCGGTCAGGGTGGCCACCGCCGTCGTGGTCCGCCCGTCCAGCGCCCGGAAGTGCGCCTCCACGGTGGCGAGGGCCTGCGGGGCGTTCCTCTCCAGGTCCCGCAGCCGGTCGAAGTCCGCGGTCTCGGCGTCCAGCCGCCGGTTCGCCTCGGTGCACCGGGCGACGATCTCGTCCAGCATCCGGCGCCGGGTCGCGTCGTCCTCGGGGTAGGCGTCGTCGAGCTGCTGGCGCAGCCGGAAGGCGTGCGTCAGCTCGTCCCTGGCGTACTCCACGGCCGACTTGAAGGGGGCGACCGCCTCGTCACCGAACTGCGCGGTGGCGAAGCCCAGTTCCTCGATGCTGGTGCGGATGGCGTCGTCGGTCTCCACCAGCAGCGCCTTGGCCTGCGCGTCCAGCTCCGGCAGCGGGAGCCGGTCGGGCGCCCCCTCGGGCCAGCCCGGTCCGGTCTTCGCCGCACGTCCGCCGCCGGAGATCCAGCGCTTGCGGCGGCTGTACGCGTACGCCCCGAGCGCCGCGGCCGCGCCGACCGCGACCACCGGGAGCACGTAGTCCCCGGCGCCGCTCTCCCCGCTCGCCCCGCCGCCGGGATCGGCCGGGCCCGGGGTGATGGCCGGCGCCGGTACGGGCCGCCCGGCGAGGACGGCGCCGTAGCCGTTCGCCGCGCCGATCGCGGCGCCCGCCCAGTCGTTCTCCTTCAGGGCGGGCTCGATGGCCGTCCGGGCGACGTCCGTGAGCTGCTGCTCGGTGAATCCGGAGTCGACGGCGGCGGAGTAGGCGTACTGGCGGGCCCCGGTGGCCACCGCCAGCAGGACGTCGCCCTGGCCCAGGCCGTTCTTCTCCGCGGTGGCGTCGGCCCAGCTCTGCGCGGAGCGCCCGGAGAAGTCCCGTACGTACGTCACGAAGAGCTGGATCCGCCGGTCGGCGTACAGCGTGTCGAGCGCGGCGGTGACCGCCGCCTTCCGGTCGCCGAGCGCCCCGACCCGGTCGGTGATCTGCCCCTGCGCGGAGAGGGTGACGGGGTCCTCGGCCCGCGCGGGCGGCGCCCCGGCCACGCCCCAGCCGCCGAGCGCCAGCAGCGCGGCGGCCAGCGCGAGCCCGGCCCGGACGACCATGGTGCTTCTCGGCACAGTCACATGTGGGAGGGTATGGGCGCTTTGGCCGCCCCGCACCCGGAGTGATCACCGACGGCCGGTCCCCCGTACGTGCGCACACCCACGGGGGCCGCCGCCTGCTACGGGGTGTCGGAGCGGCGCCGGATCCTGCTCCCCAGCCACAGCAGCGGGTCGTACTTGCGGTCCACCGCCCGCTCCTTCAGCGGGATCAGGGCATTGTCGGTGATCTTGATGCCCTCGGGGCAGACCTCCGTACAGCACTTGGTGATGTTGCAGTAGCCCAGTCCGTGCTCCTCCTGCGCGGTGCGCTTGCGGTCCAGGCCCTCCTCCGCCGCGGCGTCCAGCGGATGCATGTCCAGCTCCGCCACCCGCATCAGGAAGCGCGGACCGGCGAAGGCGGTCTTGTTCTCCTCGTGGTCCCGCACCACGTGGCAGGTGTCCTGGCACAGGAAGCACTCGATGCACTTGCGGAACTCCTGCGAGCGCTCCACGTCGATCTGCTGCATCCGGTACGCGCCCGGGGCCACTCCCTCCGGCGGGACGAAGGCCGGGATCTCCCGGGCCTTGCGGTAGTTGAAGGAGACGTCCGTGACCAGGTCGCGGACGACCGGGAACGCCCGCAGCGGGGTGACCGTGATCGTCTCGGACCGCTCGAAGGTCGACATCCGCGTCATGCACATCAGCCGCGGCCGGCCGTTGATCTCCGCGCTGCACGAGCCGCACTTGCCCGCCTTGCAGTTCCAGCGCACCGCGAGGTCCGAGGCCTGCGTCGCCTGGAGCCGGTGGACGATGTCCAGGACCACCTCCCCGTCGTGCACCTCGACGGTGAAGTCCCGCAGTTCCCCGCCCTCCGCGTCGCCCCGCCAGATCCGGAAGCTCGCGTCGTACGTGCTCATTCGTACAGCTCCTCTTCGGCGAGGTACTTGACCAGCTCTTCCTTCTCGAACAGCGCGAGCAGGTCGGGGCGGATGGGCTCCGTGCGGCTGCGGACCAGGGCGATCCGGTCGGCCGCCGGATCAGCCGGGGGCGGGTCCACGGGACGGCACAGCAGGTTCACCGGGCGCCAGTCGCGCTCCATCGCCGGGCAGTCCTCGCGGGTGTGCCCGCCGCGGCTCTCGGTGCGCTCCAGGGCGGCGCGGGCCACGCACTCGCTGACCAGCAGCATGTTCCGCAGGTCCAGGGCCAGGTGCCAGCCCGGGTTGAACTGCCGGTGCCCCTCGACGCCCGCCCGTGCGGCCCGCTCCCGCAGTCCCGCCAGCTTCTCCAGGGCCTCGGCCATCTCGCCCGCCCGGCGGATGATGCCGACCAGGTCGTTCATGGTCGTCTGGAGCTCCTGGTGGAGCGTGTACGGGTTCTCCGCGCCGGCCTCCGCGTGGAACGGGGCCAGCGCCTCCGCCGCGGCCGCGTCGATCCCGGCCTGGGTGACCTCCGGCCGCGCGCCGGCCCGCGAGGCGTACTCCGCCGCGTGCAGCCCCGCCCGCCGCCCGAAGACCAGCAGGTCGGACAGGGAGTTCCCGCCGAGCCGGTTCGAGCCGTGCATCCCGCCCGCGACCTCGCCCGCCGCGAACAGCCCCGGCACCCCGACCGTGGCGGCGGTGTCCGAATCGACCGCGATCCCGCCCATCACGTAGTGGCAGGTGGGCCCGACCTCCATGGGCTCCGCGGTGATGTCCACATCCGCCAGCTCCTTGAACTGGTGGTACATCGACGGGAGCCGCCGCTTGATCTTCTCGGCCGGCATCCGGGTGGACACGTCCAGGAACACCCCGCCGTGCGGGGAGCCGCGGCCCGCCTTCACCTCGGAGTTGATGGCCCGCGCCACCTCGTCGCGCGGCAGCAGTTCGGGAGGACGCCGGTTGTGGTCCGGGTCCTCGTACCAGCGGTCGCCCTCCTCCTCCGACTCGGCGTACTTCTCCTTGAAGACGTCGGGGATGTAGTCGAACATGAACCGCTTGCCCTCGCTGTTGCGCAGCACCCCGCCGTCGCCGCGCACCGATTCGGTGACGAGGATCCCCTTCACCGACGGCGGCCAGACCATGCCGGTCGGGTGGAACTGCACGAACTCCATGTTCAGCAGGGGCGCGCCCGCGAGCAGGGCCAGCGCGTGGCCGTCGCCGGTGTACTCCCAGGAGTTGGAGGTGGTCTTGAAGGACTTGCCGATCCCGCCGGTGGCCAGGACGACCGCCGGGGCCTCCAGGACGAAGAAGCGGCCGGACTCCCGCTCGTAGCAGAAGGTGCCCGAGACGCGGTCCCCGTCCTTCAAGACCCGGGTGACCGTGCACTCCTGGAAGACCTTGAGCCGGGCCTCGTAGTCCCCGTGCTCCTTGAAGTCCTCCTGCTGGAGCTGGACGATCTTCTGCTGGAGGGTGCGGATCAGCTCCAGGCCGGTACGGTCCCCGACGTGTGCGAGGCGCGGGTACTCGTGGCCGCCGAAGTTGCGCTGGGAGATCTTCCCGTCGGGCGTGCGGTCGAAGAGCGCGCCCCAGGTCTCCAGCTCCCAGACCCGGTCCGGGGCCTCCTTCGCGTGCAGCTCGGCCATCCGCCACTGGTTGAGGAACTTCCCCCCGCGCATGGTGTCGCGGAAGTGCACCTGCCAGTTGTCGCCCTCGTTGACGTTGCCCATGGAGGCGGCGATCCCGCCCTCCGCCATCACCGTGTGGGCCTTGCCGAACAGGGACTTGCAGATCACGGCCGTACGGGCGCCGCGCTCGCGGGCCTCGATCGCGGCCCGCAGCCCGGCGCCGCCCGCGCCGACCACGACCACGTCCCACTGCTGCCGTTCCACTTGAGTCATCTAGAAGATCCTCGGGTCGGTGAAGGCGCCGCTGGCCAGCAGGTACACGTAGAAGTCGCACAGGGCGACACTGAGCAGGGAGGCCCAGGCCAGCTGCATGTGACGGGTGTTCAGCCGGCTGACCCAGCCCCACAGCCGGTAGCGCACCGGGTGCTTCGAGAAGTGCTTGAGGCGGCCGCCCATGATGTGCCGGCAGGAGTGGCAGGAGAGGGTGTAGGCCCAGATCAGCACGATGTTGACGAGGAAGATCAGCGTGCCCAGGCCCATGTGGCCCCAGGCGTAGTGCGCGTCGCGGAAGGTCAGCACGGTGTCGTACGTGAGGATGCCCGCGACCGGCAGCGCCGCGTAGAAGAAGTACCGGTGCATGTTCTGGAAGACCAGCGGGAAGCGGGTCTCACCGGTGTACTTCGCGTGCGGTTCGGCGACCGCGCAGGCGGGCGGCGAGGCCCAGAACCCCCGGTAGTAGGCCTTGCGGTAGTAGTAGCAGGTCAGCCGGAAGCCCAGCGGGAAGACCAGGATCAGCAGCGCGGGGGACAGGCCCCACCAGCTGCCGAAGACCTCCCAGTTGGGTCCGTCCTTCATCGGGACGCAGTTCTCCGCCAGACAGGGCGAGTAGAACGGTGAGACGTACGGCGCCGCGTAGTAGTCGGCGTTCGCGAAGGCCCGCCAGGTCGAGTAGACGATGAAGGCGAGCAGCCCGGCCGCGGTTCCGGCGGGGGCCAGCCACCACCGGTCGGTCCGCAGGTGCCGGGCAGCGATCGCGGCCCGGGAGGCGTCGTGCACGCCGCCGGGCCGCTGCTGGGGTGGTTGTGTGCCTGTGGCCAAAGGAGACTCCGGGAGGAGTGAAGGGCCCAGGAGGCCCGGCCGCCGGGGACGGCCGGGCCAGATGGGGCGAAGGGCGTACGGGGGTGCTCGCGGGACGGGGGCGGGAGGTCAGGGGGCGCGGCGGTCGCGGGCGCCCAGGCCCTCGTCGTCGGTGTCCGTCCACAGCGAGCTGTCGTACGGGGTGTCGGGGACCGTCACCATCCGTGACGGGTCCGGTGGGGTGGTGCCGGTCCGCGAGGCGGCCGGAGGCTGCCCCTTGGCCTTCTGTTCCAGCTGTTCGACCTTGCGTGTCAGCTCGTCCAGGTTGCGCCGTACGGCATTCAGATCGTCTTGCAGGGACATGATTCTTGCCCTCACTTCCGCAGGGTGCGGTGGCAACGCTCATGTGCGCCTGGCAGTGTCGCCCTTCGCGTCCCCGGTTGTGAAGGGACGTGCAGCGATTGCGGGCGCGCAGGCGTGAACTGTGCGCCCCTCCCTGGACCCCATTCTCATCCCTCTTCCGAGGGAACGCGCTTCGGCGCGCAAGCGGGATTGGTCCGCACGGGTGGGGTTCGCGGCGTGGCGCGAGGCGGCTGCGGGGGGTGCGGCGGGCCGTCGATTTCAGTGGATTCCGGCAACCGGTGTGATCAGCTCCATATACCGCCGAACGTGATCATGCTTCCCCCACGCCCCGCCCCCGGAGGTACCACCCATGTCCCAGAGAAGGCGCAGGTCCTTGGCGCTCCTGACCTCGGGAGTCCTCGCACTGCCGCTCCTCACGGGCTGCGGCGCGGGTGACGACGAGGGCGGGCCGGTCGCCGCCGGACCGGACATCGCGCAGACCGCGCGCGACAAGGTCGCCGACGGAGGCGTGCTGCGCTGGGCGGTGGACTCCCTGCCGGAAACCCTGAACACCTTCCAGGCCGACGCGGACGCCACCACCAGCCGGATCGCCGCGGCCGTCCTGCCGCAGTTGTTCGTGCTGGACGCCAAGGGGCGGCCGGCCGCCAATCCCGACTACCTGGAGAAGGCCGAGGTCGTCGAGCGGGAGCCCAAGCAGGTCGTCCTGTACAAGCTGAACCAGCAGGCGGTGTGGAGCGACGGCCGCGAGATCGGCGCCCCCGACTTCGTCGCGCAGTGGCGGGCCCTGAACGGCAAGGACTCGGCGTTCTGGACGGCCCGCAACGCCGGCTACGAGCGGATCGAGAAGATCGAGCGGGGCAAGACCGACCTGGAGGTCAAGGTCACCTTCGGCAAGCCGTACGCCGACTGGCGCTCCTTGTTCAGCCCCTTGTACCCCAAGCAGGTCACGGCCACCCCCGAGGCCTTCAACGAGGGGGCCCGCGGCGCCCTCAAGGTCACCGCCGGACCCTTCGGCCTCGGGGCGATCGACAAGAAGACCGGCACCGCCGCGCTGACCCGCAACCCGCGCTGGTGGGGCCGGCCGGCCAAGCTGGACAGCCTGGTGCTGACGGCGGTGCCCCGGGCGGAACGCCCGTCCGCGCTGGCCGCCGGGAAGGTCGATCTGGCGGAGATCGACCGCTCCGGGGCCGACCGGATCGCGCTGGCCCACCGGGACGCGCAGAAGGGCGGCGCGGGCGGTGCGGTCGGTACGGGCGCGGGCGGGGCCCCGGCGCACGGCCCCGGCGCCTCGATGACCGCGGCGCAGGCCACCATGTCCTGGGCGATCGCCTTCGGCGCGGACGAGGAGAAGGCCCTGGCGGAGACGGAGACCCGCAAGAAGCACGCCGACTCGGTCCAGCGGTACGCCGCCGAGCAGGCGGCCCTGCGGAAATTCGTCGTCCGCAAGTCGCTGGAGCCGGCCTACACGCAGCTGGCGATGAACGGCTCCGCCGGTCCGCTGTCCGACGAGCGGGTGCGCCGGGCGGTGGCGCGGGCCCTGAACCGCAAGGAGCTGGCCGAGCTGGTGCTGAAGCCGCTCGGCCTGCCCGCGAAGCCGGTCGGCAGCCACGTGGCACTGGCCGGGCAGCCGGCGTACGCCGACAACAGCGAGGCCCTCGGCGGCCAGGACACCCAGGCGGCCCAGGCCCTCCTCGCGGACGCGGGCTGGCGACGCGGCGGCAAGATCACCGAGCCTGCGGGCGCGAAGGCGGGGCCGCAGAGCGCGCCGCAGGACGACGGGAAGACCCCGCAGGGCCCCGGCACCGGCAACGACGGCCTCTACATCGTGGGCGAGGACGACGAGCGCAACGGCGAGAACGCCGAGCCCGGCGCCTTCACGCCGGGCGGGCCGGGCGCGGCCCAGGACATGCCGTCCCCGGTGCTGGCCCCCGCGCCGTTCGCGGCCCGGCAGGAGGGCTTCCTGCGGGCCCAGGCGGCCGCGGCGGCGGCCGCCGCGGCCGCCGAGGGCAAGGACGGCACCGAGGACGGCACGAAGGACGACAAGGCGGGCGAGGCCGCCGGGGCTGCCGTGGCCGCCGCCGAGCCGGGCGACCCCGCCCAGGGCAGTGCGGCCCCGGCCAAGCAGGCCGCCCGCACCTCCGGCGCGATGCTCGCCAAGGACGGCAAGCAGCTCGACCTGCGCTTCGTGCTTCCGGCGGGCCCCGGGTCGGAGTCCCTGCGCGCGGTCGGCGAGCGGATCGCCCAGATGCTCCACAAGATCGGGGTGAACACCGAGATCACGAAGGTGGCCGACGAGAGCTTCTTCAAGGACCACATCGCCTCGGGCCAGTACGACCTGGCGCTGTACTCCTGGCCGGCGACCGCCTACCCCGCCACCGACGCCCGGCCGATCTTCGCCAAGCCGGAGCCGGCCGCCGACGGCTCGCTCCTCGTCGAACAGAACTACACACGGGTCGGCACCGACCACATCGACCAGCTCTTCGACCAGGCGGCCGGCGAGCTGGACGAGGAGCAGGCCCGGGAGCTGATGCGCAAGGCGGACGCCAGGATCTGGGCCGCCGCCGGCTCCGTGCCGCTCTACCAGCGCCCGGAGCTGGTGGCCGTCAAGCCGTCGCTGGCCAACGCCGGCGCCTTCGGGCTCGGCGCCCCCCGCTTCGAGGACATCGGCTGGAAGAAGCCCCCGGCGGCCAAGGGCAAGAAGAAGTAGGCGCAGAAGGAGAGTGGGCGAAGAAGTGGTGACAAAGCGGTGCCTGTCAGGTTGACCGCCGGGATCCAAGCTCAGATGTGACTCAAGTCCCTTGCCCGCCGGATCCCCCGGCGGGCAAGGTCGTAGACACCCGTTGACCCGCATGATTTCCGGCAGGAACGACGGCCGGCGCCCCCCACCCAAGCCCCGGCCACCCTCATTCGTCCGGCCTCTTGACAGACCCCCCGGCGGGCGGTTCCCGCCGCGCGACGTACCATGGGGTAAGGCCGTGGCAGGTTTTCGCCCGGCCGAGGCGCGCGTGCCAGGCCGTACGCGACGCCATCCACGATCCCGGGAGAAGCGCCGAAGTGCCCACGCGCCACGACATCCGTAACGTCGCCATCGTCGCCCACGTCGACCATGGCAAGACGACCATCGTCGATGCCATGCTCAAGCAGGCCGGTGCCTTCGCCGCCCACCAGCAGCTCGACGACCGCATGATGGACTCGAACGACCTGGAGCGTGAGAAGGGCATCACGATCCTCGCCAAGAACACGGCGGTGAAGTATCACCCCAAGGACGGCGGGGCCCCGATCACGATCAACATCATCGACACCCCCGGCCACGCCGACTTCGGTGGTGAGGTCGAGCGCGGTCTGTCGATGGTGGACGCCGTCGTTCTGCTGGTGGACGCCTCCGAGGGTCCGCTGCCCCAGACCCGCTTCGTCCTGCGCAAGGCCCTGCAGGCGAAGATGCCGGTCATCCTCTGCATCAACAAGACCGACCGCCCGGACTCCCGGATCGACGAGGTCGTCAACGAGACGTACGACCTCTTCCTGGACCTGGACGCGGACGAGGACCAGATCGAGTTCCCGATCGTCTACGCCTGCGGCCGTGACGGCGTCGCCTCGCTGACCAAGCCCGAGGACGGCACCGTCCCCGCGGACAGCGACAACCTCGAGCCGTTCTTCTCCACCATCCTGGAGCACGTCCCGGCCCCGGTGTACGACGAGGAGGCCCCCCTCCAGGCCCACGTCACCAACCTGGACGCCGACAACTTCCTCGGCCGCATCGCTCTGCTCCGCGTCGAGCAGGGCGAGCTGCGCAAGGGCCAGACCGTCGCGTGGATCAAGCGCGACGGCACCATGTCGAACGTCCGCATCACCGAGCTGATGATGACCGAGGCGCTCACCCGCAAGCCGGCCGAGGTGGCGGGCCCGGGTGACATCTGCGCGGTCGCCGGTATCCCCGACATCATGATCGGCGAGACCCTGGCCGACCCGGAGAACCCGATCGCCCTGCCGCTGATCTCGGTGGACGAGCCGGCGATCTCCATGACCATCGGTACGAACACCTCCCCGATGGTCGGCCGCGGCGGCACGGGCAAGGGCGCGGACGCCAAGTCCGCCGTCAAGGACCGCAAGGTCACCGCCCGCCAGGTCAAGGACCGCCTCGACCGCGAGCTGATCGGTAACGTCTCGCTGCGCGTCCTCGACACCGAGCGTCCGGACGCCTGGGAGGTCCAGGGCCGTGGTGAGCTCGCGCTCGCCATCCTGGTCGAGCAGATGCGCCGCGAGGGCTTCGAGCTGACCATCGGCAAGCCGCAGGTCGTCACGCAGGAGATCGACGGCAAGGTGCACGAGCCGGTCGAGCGCATGACGATCGACGTCCCCGAGGAGCACATGGGCGCGGTCACGCAGCTCATGGGCGTCCGCAAGGGCCGCATGGACAACATGTCGAACCACGGCTCCGGCTGGGTCCGCATGGAGTTCGTCGTCCCGTCCCGCGGCCTCATCGGCTTCCGCACGGAGTTCCTGACGAACACCCGCGGTACCGGTATCGCCCACTCCATCCACGAGGGCCACGAGCCGTGGTTCGGCCCGCTGGTCACCCGCAACAACGGTTCGCTGGTCGCGGACCGCGCGGGTGCGGTCACGCCGTTCGCGATGATCAACCTGCAGGAGCGCGGCGTCCTGTTCACCGAGCCCGGCACCGAGGTGTACGAGGGCATGATCGTCGGCGAGAACTCGCGCTCCGACGACATGGACGTGAACATCACCAAGGAGAAGAAGCTCACCAACATGCGTGCGGCTTCCGCGGACAACACGGAGAACGTGATCCCGCCGCGCAAGCTCTCCCTGGAGCAGTCCCTGGAGTTCTGCCGCGACGACGAGTGCGTCGAGGTGACCCCGGAGGCCGTGCGCATCCGCAAGGTCGTCCTGGACCAGAAGGAGCGCTCGCGCACCGCGTCGCGCGCCAAGTCCGCCAAGTAACACCTGAGTTGTAGCGACTCGCAGCCCGGCCCCGCACGAAATCCCGTGCGGGGCCGGGCTCGTGTTGTCCCTGGGTAGCCCCGCGCCGCACGGCTCGCAGGCCGCCGCGCACGGGGCCGGCGCGGTGCGGCGATGAAGAAAGGGGCCCTGCGGACCTGGACGGATGCCCTGGCCGTGTACGAGGCTCTGCATGCCGGGCGGGCCGAGAACGTACGCGCCCCGATCGCCCGTTGACGGAACGGTGACCGTTCCCGTTTGTCAAGCGGATTTATGGGTTCAGGTGTCCGCATACCGACCGTGACACTCCGGAAGGTGAGCTAACAGTCCGTTTCGCACGTGTCTGTCTCCTATCTGTTTGTCCGGATTTCGGGTTTTGGGTATGGGGTGATGTTGTGAAAACGAGACCACTTAAGTGTGGTTTACGGACTAGGCGTCCCCGAGGATGGCTCCATTGAGCTCGGGTCAATGGGTCACGCGCTGTGGGGAGCGCCGACTCACGAGCACACACGATGGGGCCGGAAGTCGCTGTCAGGGGTGTCAGCGGGCGCCGGGCCCTTCACGTATCGACAGTGACTCCTGAGGAGGCAATTACCCATGCGCGGAGCAACGAGCGCCAAGTGGGTCGCGGGTGCCGTCATCGTGGCGATGGCCGCCACGGCATGCAGCACCAGCAAGGACGAGGCCGGCAGCAAGTCCGGTGGAAACATCACCGTGGTGCTCGGCGAGCCGCAGCACGGTCTGGTGGGTCAGAACACCGCCGAGTCCGAGGGCGCTGAGGTTCTCAACGCGCTCTTCGTCGGCCTGGTCGAGTACGACAACAAGACCAACGAGCCGAAGCTCGCGGTCGCCGAGTCCATCGAGACCACGGACTCGAAGGTCTGGACGGTCAAGCTGAAGGACGGCTACACCTTCCACAACGGCGAGAAGGTCGACGCCCAGTCGTTCGTCCGCGCCTGGAACTGGGGTGCCAACCAGGAGAACGCTGCCGAGGGCCTGCCCTTCTTCGACAAGATCGAGGGCTCCGAGGAGCTGGCGCCGGGCAAGGACAAGAAGCCCACGGCCACCGAGCTCAAGGGCCTGAAGGTCGTCGACGAGAAGACCTTCACCGTCACGCTGAAGGCTCCGTTCTCCCAGTTCAAGACGATGCTGGGCTACAACGCCTTCTACCCGCTGCCGAAGGCCTTCGAAGCCGACCCGACGAAGTTCGGCGAGGCCCCGATCGGCAACGGCCCCTTCCAGATGGACGGCGCCTGGGAGCACAACAAGCAGATCAAGATCAAGCGCTACGACAAGTTCGGTGGCGAGAAGGCGAAGCTCGAGGGCGTCACCTTCAAGATCTACGACAACCTGGACACCGCGTACAACGACCTGCGCGCCGACACCATCCAGATCGTCGACAAGCTCCCGATCTCGGCGATGGCCACCGTCTCCCAGGAGTTCGGCGACCGCTACCTCTACAAGCCGGAGTCGGGCGTCGGTTACATCGGCCTCCCGCTGAAGACCAACGCCGAGGCGTTCGGCAAGGTCGAGATCCGCAAGGCGATCTCGATGGCCATCGACCGGGAAGCCATCTCGAAGACCATCTTCAACGGCACCCGCAAGCCGGCCGACGACTTCATCAGCCCCATCATCCCCGGCTACCGCAAGGGCGCCCTGGGTGAGGTCGGTACGTACAACCCGACCAAGGCCAAGGAGCTCTACACCCAGGCGGGCGGCGTCCCCGGCAACAAGCTGGAGCTCGGCTACAACGCCGACGGCGGCCACAAGGAGTGGATCGAGGCCGTCGCCAACCAGCTGAAGGCGAACCTCGGCATCGAGGTCACCGCCAAGCCGTTCACCAAGTTCGGCGACATGCTGACCGAGCTGGGCGACCAGAAGTACAAGGGCGCCTTCCGCATGGCGTGGTCCATGGACTACCCGGCGGCCGAGAACTACCTCCGTCCGATCTTCTCGAAGATCGCGATCGACCACGGCTCCAACTACGGCGCCTACGTCAACGAAGAGTTCGAGACGCTGATGGACCAGGCCGACAAGACCGCCAACGAGGCGGAGGCCATCAAGCTGTACCAGCAGGCCGATGACATCATCATCAAGGACCTGCCGTACATCCCGGTCTTCACCTACATGTCTTCCTCGGCCTACTCCAAGTCCGTGAAGAACGTTGAGATCGACGCCCAGGGCCGCATGGACCTGGCCAAGGTCGAGCTCAACTAACACCCCTCTTCACACCAAGGGGACAACGGGGGCGGGCAGGCGGAATCAGGTTTCCGCCTGCCTGCCCCTTCCCCCTGCTCTTCTGCTGGAGGTCTGATGGGCCGCTACCTCATCCGCCGACTCATACAGGCGATCCCTGTTCTGCTCGGTGCCACTTTCTTGATCTATACGTTGACCTTCCACATGCCCGGAGCCGACCCGATTCAGCTCCTCGCCGGTGACAAGAAGGCCGACCCGCTCGTCGCGGCGATGCTGCGCGAGAAGTACCACCTCGACGACCCGTTCCTGATGCAGTACTGGAACTACATCAGCAACGTCTTCCAGGGCGACCTCGGTGAAACCCTCACCGGACGCAAGGTGAGCGACCTCATCAGCGAAGCGTTCCCGTACACGGTGAACCTCGGCCTCATCGCGTTCGCCATGGAGGCCGTCGTCGGTGTCCTCGCCGGCGTCATGGCCGCCCTGCGCCGCGGGAAGTTCCTCGACCAGCTGGTGCTGCTGTCCACCCTGATGGTCATCTCCATCCCCGTCTTCGTCACCGGCTTCGTGCTGCAGCTGACGCTCGGCGTGGAGCTCAAGGACGCCTGGGGCATCGACTTCTTCCCGGTCTCCTTCAACGAGGCCGACGGCATCCGTGCCTACCTCCTCCCGGCCTTCGTCCTCGCGTCGACCTCGCTGGCCTACGTGGCCCGGCTGACGCGGACCAGCCTGATGGAGACCATGCGCGCGGACTACGTCCGCACCGCGACCGCCAAGGGCCTGCCCCGCCGCCGCGTCGTCGTGCGCCACGCGCTGCGCAACGCGCTCATCCCGATCGTCACCTTCCTCGGCGCCGACCTCGGTGGCCTCATGGGCGGCGCGGTCATCACCGAGCGCATCTTCAACATCCACGGCCTCGGCGGTCTGCTCGCCCAGTCCGTGTACCTCAAGCAGGGCGCCGTCGTCGTCGGCGGTGTGACGCTCCTGGTCCTCATCTACCTCGTCGCCAACCTGCTGGTGGACCTGCTGTACGCCGTGCTCGACCCGAGGATCCGCTATGCGTGACACAACTACGGTGGGGGATGAGTTGACCGACACCCAGACCACCGGAGCCCCCGCCGCGAGCGCCCCGGTCAACAAGGGCAACGGCAAGAAGAAGGACCGCGAGGCCAGCCTCTGGTCCGACGCGATGCGGGACCTGCGCCGCAACCCGATCTTCCTGATCGGTACCATCCTGGTGCTGGGCATGCTGATCCTGTCGGCCGTGCCGCAGTGGTTCACCGACGGCAGCCCGTTCGACGCCACCGCCTGCACCCTGCAGAACTCGCTCAAGACCCCGAGCGCGGACCACTGGTTCGGCTTCGACATCCAGGGTTGCGACGTCTACACGCGTACCGTCTGGGCGGCCCGCAACTCCGTGATCGTCGGCGTCGTCACCACCACGCTGGTGATCCTCGTCGGCGGCGGTCTCGGCCTGCTGGCCGGCTGGCTCGGCGGCATCGTCGACAGCGTCCTGTCCCGCTTCGCCGAGATCTTCTTCGCGCTCCCGCTGCTCCTCGGCGGCATGCTGATCATGTCCGCCCTGCCCGGCAACGCCTGGACGGTCTCCATCGTCCTGGCCACCCTCGGCTGGCCGCAGATCTTCCGCATCATGCGTTCCTCGGTGCTGCAGAACAAGAACAACGACTACGTCATGGCCGCCCGCGCCCTCGGTGCCGGCGCCTGGCGCATCACGATCCGCCACATCCTGCCGAACGCCATCGCCCCCGTCATCGTGGTCGGCGCGATCAGCCTGGGTGTGTACATCTCCGCCGAGGCGGCCCTGTCGTACCTCGGCATCGGCGTCCAGCCCCCGGAGATCTCGTGGGGCCTCATGGTCAGCGACGCCTCCGTCCGCTGGCTGCAGGCTCCGCACGTGCTCCTCTTCCCGGCCGGCGCGCTGAGCATCACGGTGCTCGCGTTCATCATGGTCGGCGACGCGGTGCGCGACGCCCTCGACCCGAAGCTGCGCTGAGGAAGGGCGTACGTTGACCATCATCGACAAGACCTCGAACGTCCCCGCGCCCCGCTCGGCGCCGGAGGGGACCCCCCTGCTCGAAGTGCGCGACCTGCACGTCGAGTTCCACACCCGCGACGGTGTCGCCAAGGCCGTCAACGGCGTCTCGTACTCCGTGAACGCCGGCGAGACCCTCGCCGTCCTCGGCGAGTCCGGCTCCGGCAAGTCCGTGACGGCGCAGGCCATCATGGGCATCCTCGACATGCCCCCCGGCAAGATCCCGTCCGGCGAGATCCTGTTCCAGGGCACCGACCTGCTGAAGCTCCCGGCCGAGGAGTTCCGCAAGGTCCGCGGCCAGAAGATCGCGATGATCTTCCAGGACGCGCTGTCCTCGCTGAACCCGGTGCACACCGTCGGCGCCCAGCTCGGCGAGATGTTCCGCGTCCACCGCGGGATGTCCAAGAAGGACGCCACGGCCAAGGCCGTCGAGCTCATGGACCGGGTGAAGATCCCCGCCGCCAAGGCGCGCGTGGGCGACTACCCGCACCAGTTCTCCGGCGGCATGCGCCAGCGCATCATGATCGCCATGGCGATGGCCCTGGAGCCCGACCTGATCATCGCCGACGAGCCCACCACGGCTCTCGACGTGACGGTCCAGGCCCAGGTCATGGACCTGCTCGCGGAGCTCCAGCGCGAGATGAACATGGGCCTGATCCTGATCACCCACGACCTCGGCGTGGTCGCCGACGTCGCGGACAAGATCGCCGTCATGTACGGCGGCCGGATCGTCGAGAACGCCCCGGTCCACGAGATCTACAAGAACCCGGCGCACCCGTACACCCGCGGCCTGCTGGACTCGATCCCGCGCCTGGACCAGAAGGGCCAGGAGCTCTACGCGATCAAGGGTCTGCCGCCCAACCTGCTCAACATCCCCTCGGGCTGCGCCTTCAACCCGCGCTGCCCCAAGGCGCAGGACATCTGCCGCACCGACGTGCCGGTCCTGCACCGGGTGTCCGCGCAGGACGGCACCGAGCTGCCCGGTCGCAGCAGCGCGTGCCACTTCTGGAAGGAGCAGCTCCATGGCTGAGCTCACCAAGAACGTCACCGAGCGCGAGCCGATCCTCCAGGTCCGCAACCTGGTCAAGCACTTCCCGCTGACCCAGGGCATCCTGTTCAAGAAGCAGGTCGGCGCGGTCAAGGCGGTCGACGGGATCTCCTTCGACCTCTACCAGGGCGAGACCCTCGGCATCGTGGGCGAGTCCGGCTGTGGCAAGTCCACCGTCGCCAAGCTCCTGATGAGCCTGGAGAGCGCCACCTCCGGTGAGGTCTTCTACAAGGGCCAGGACATCACCAAGCTGTCCGGCAGGGCCCTCAAGGCCGTCCGGCGCAACATCCAGATGGTGTTCCAGGACCCGTACACCTCGCTGAACCCCCGCATGACGGTCGGCGACATCATCGGGGAGCCGTACGAGATCCACCCCGAGGTGGCTCCGAAGGGCGACCGGCGCCGCAAGGTCCAGGAACTCCTGGACGTCGTGGGCCTCAACCCCGAGTACATCAACCGCTACCCGCACCAGTTCTCCGGCGGCCAGCGCCAGCGCATCGGCATCGCCCGCGGCCTCGCGCTCAACCCGGAGATCATCATCTGCGACGAGCCGGTCTCCGCGCTCGACGTGTCGGTGCAGGCGCAGGTCATCAACCTGATGGAGAAGCTCCAGGACGAGTTCAACCTGTCCTACGTCTTCATCGCGCACGACCTGTCGATCGTCCGGCACATCTCGGACCGCGTGGGCGTCATGTACCTCGGCAAGATGGCCGAGATCGGCACGGACACGCAGATCTACGACCACCCGACGCACCCCTACACCCAGGCGCTGCTGTCGGCGGTCCCCGTGCCGGACCCCGAGGTCCGCGAGAACCGCGAGCGCATCATCCTCACCGGTGACGTCCCGTCCCCGGCCAACCCGCCGTCGGGCTGCCGCTTCCGCACCCGCTGCTGGAAGGCCCAGGACAAGTGCTCCACCGAGGAGCCGCTGCTGGCGATCCCGGAGCGCTTCAAGGGCCAGGACGTCTTCGCCGCGCACGAGTCGGCGTGCCACTTCGCGGAGGAGAAGGCCGTTCTGGCGGTCTGATCCCCCGTAGCCGCACGGCGTTCAGGGCGCCCGGTACCGGACTCATCCGGTACCGGGCGCCCTGCCGTTTCCCCCCGCGGCGAACCCGCGGCGTTGCTTGCGGCGCCGTCACGGGGGCCTTGCGCCGAAAGGGAGTTGCGCGCGCACGGCGCGCCGCCCGACAGTGGCCGGATGACCGATGAGATGCCCGTCCCGACCGTCCTGAACCACCGCCCCGCAGGACCGGGGGACGCGGCCGACATCTGCGCCCTGCTCAATGCCGTCGACGTGATCGAGATCGGCCGGCCGGAGACGGACCTTGGCAGCGTCGAAGCCGATCTGAACCGCCCCGACATCGACCTGGCCACCGATTCCTGGCTCGCCTTCCACGGCTCGCGGCTCGTCTGCTACGCCCTGGTCTGGGCGGACGGAGAACCGGGCCACGTCTACGGCGACCACTACGTACTGCCCGGCCACAGAGGAGTCGCCCAGCGGCTGCTGGAGCTGATGGAGATCCGGGCCCGCGAGCTGGCCGCGGGGGCGGACCAGGCCTGGCTGCGGCTCCAGCTCAACATCCAACCCACCCTCGACCTCTCCCTCCTCACCGGCCGCGGCTACCGCTCCGTACGCCGCTACCAGGTCATGACCCGCGCCGTGCACCCCGCGACCGACCTCCCCCCGGCCCCGCCGCAGGGGCTCACCCTGCGCGACTGCTCCGCCGACGAGGCCGACCGCCGCCGGGCCCACACCCTGGTCGAGGAGACCTTCGCCGCGCACTTCGGCCATGTGGAGCGCGCGTACGAGCCCTGGCTCGACCACTTGGACGCGCGCGACCTCGACTGGTCCCTGGTGTGGATCGCCTCCCTGCCCGGCGAGGGGGACGTGGCCGTGCTGCTCTCCCGGGACGACCGTACGAGCATGGGCTGGCTCAGCCACATCGGCGTACGGGAGCACCTGCGCGGCCGCGGCATCGGCGGCTTCCTGCTCCGCCACGGCTTCGCCGCGTACGCGGCGCGCGGCCGGGACACCGTGGGCCTCGGCGTGGACGTCCACAACGAAACCGGCGCACTCGCTCTTTACGAGGCGCACGGCATGGGCCTGCACTACGCGGTCGACACCTGGGAGCTGCCTTTGCACCCCCAGGGGTGACAGGCGGGGGACGCGCGGGTGCAATCGGTCGAACCACGGGTGTGCGGGACCCCACATAGGGTGACATTGGCCCCTAAGTGAGTCTGGGATCCCTAGGAGGCACTCCATGCGCGGAGCCACCCACGCCCAGTGGGCCGCATGTGCGATGGCCGTCGCCCTCGCGGCGACGGCCTGCGGCGGCGGAAGCGACGGCGGCGGAGGTGGTGGCGAAGGCGCCGGAATCATCAGCTCCTCGTGGGGTGACCCGCAGAACCCGCTGGAGCCCGCCAACACCAACGAGGTGCAGGGCGGCAAGGTCCTGGACATGCTCTTCCGCGGTCTCAAGCGCTACGACCCGAAGACCGGCGAGGCGCTGAACTTCCTCGCCGAGAAGATCGAGACCACCGACAGCCAGAACTTCACGATCACCCTGAAGGACGGCTGGAAGTTCAGCAACGAAGAGCCCGTCACCGCCCAGTCCTTCGTGGACGCCTGGAACTACGCGGCGGACGTGCGCAACAAGCAGAACAACGCGCCGTTCTTCTCGGACATCGTCGGCTACGAGGACCTGCACCCGGCCTCCGGCGACCCCAAGGCCAAGACGATGAAGGGCCTGGTCGTCAAGGACGCCAAGACCTTCACCGTCGCCCTGAAGGAGAAGTTCTCCACCTGGCCGGAGACCCTCGGCTACCAGGCCTTCTCCCCGCTGCCCAAGGCCTTCTTCACCGACCACAGCGCCTGGCTCGCCAAGCCCGTCGGCAACGGCCCGTACACGGTGGACTCGTACACCAAGGGCACCGCCATGAAGCTGCGCAAGTGGGACGGCTACCCCGGCGAGGACAAGGCGCAGAACGGCGGCGTGGACCTCAAGGTCTACACGGACAACAACACCGCCTACACCGACCTGATCTCCGGCAACCTCGACCTCGTCGACGACGTCCCGGCGCAGCAGCTGAAGAACGTCGCGAACGACCTCGGCGACCGCTACATCAACCAGCCGGCCCTGATCATCCAGACCCTCACCTTCCCGCTGTACGACCCGCGGTGGAGCAAGGAGGGCATGGAGAAGGTCCGCCGCGGCATCTCCATGGCGATCAACCGCGACGAGATCACCAAGCAGATCTTCCGCGACACCCGCACCCCCGCCAAGGACTGGACCTCCCCGGCCCTCGGCGACAAGGGCGGTTTCAAGGACACCGCCTGCGGCGACGCCTGCACCTTCGACCCCGCCGAGGCGAAGAAGCTCATCCAGGAGGGCGGCGGACTGCCCGGGGGCAAGGTCACCCTGACCTCCAACGTGGACACCGGCTCGCACCGCGACTGGATGGACGCCGTCTGCAACAGCATCAACAACGCCCTGGGCGAGGGCCCCGTTTGCACGGTCAACCCCGTCGGCACCTTCGCCGACTTCCGCAACCAGCAGAGCAGCTTCAAGCTGACCGGCCCCTTCCGCTCCGGCTGGCAGGCCGACTACCCGCTGATCCAGAACTTCCTGGAGCCGCTGTACTACACCGGCGCCTCCTCCAACTACGGCAAGTTCAGCAACCCGGAGTTCGACAAGCTCGTCGACCAGGCCAACCAGGAGAGCGACGCCGCCAAGGCCACCGCCACCTTCCAGGACGCCGAGAAGATCCTCGCCGACCAGATGCCGTCCATCCCGCTCTGGTACCAGAACGGCAGCGCAGGGCACTCCGAGCGGATCTCGGACGTGGCCCTCAACCAGTTCAGCGTGCCGGTCTACGACCAGATCAAGGTCAGCTGACCCACCGACGGATCGATCCTGGAGCAGTCCATGGGACGTTATGTGATCCGGCGGCTGCTCCAGATGATCCCCGTGTTCATCGGCAGCACCTTCCTGATCTTCTTCATGGTGTACGCGCTCGGCGACCCGGTCGCCGCCCTCTTCGGCGACAAGGCGCCCGACCCGGCCACCGCCGCGCGCATCCGCAAGGACCTCTACCTCGACCGCCCCCTGTGGGAGCAGTACCTCCACTACATGGGCCAGATCTTCAAGGGCGACTTCGGCACCGCCTTCAACGGCCAGAAGGTCACCGAGCTCATGGCGACGGCCTTCCCCGTCACCCTGCGGCTGACCATCGTCGCGATCCTCATCGAGATCGTCGTCGGCATCACCCTCGGCGTGGTCAGCGGACTGCGCCGGGGCAAGACCATCGACACCTCCGTCCTCGTGATGACCCTCGTCGTCATCTCGGTGCCCACCTTCGTGACGGGCTACCTGCTCCAGTTCCTCTTCGGCGTCACATGGGGCTGGGTCCGGCCCACCGTCTCCCCGGACGCCCCCTTCGACGAGCTGATCCTGCCCGGCGTCGTCCTCGCCCTCGTCTCGCTCGCGTACGTGACCCGGCTTTCGCGCACCTCCATCGCCGAGAACGTCAAGGCCGACTACGTCCGCACCGCCGTCGCCAAGGGCCTGCCGCGCCGCCGGGTCATCACCCGCCACCTGCTGCGCAACTCGCTGATCCCGGTGGTCACCTTCATCGGCACCGACATCGGCGCGCTGATGGGCGGCGCCATCGTCACCGAGCGGATCTTCAACATCCACGGCGTCGGCTACCAGCTCTACCAGGGCATCCTGCGCAACAACGCCCCCACCGTGGTCGGCTTCGTGACCATCCTCGTCATCGTCTTCCTGCTGGCGAACCTGCTCGTCGACCTGCTCTACGCGGTCCTGGACCCGAGGATCCGTTATGCCTGAGCCCGAGCGTCCCGAGCGTCCCGAGCGTCCCGAGCGTTCCGAGCGCCCCGAGGGCTACGACCCCGTGGGCCCCCGCCCGCGCGAGGCGATGTCCCCCACCGGCCAGGGCGGAGCCATGGACCTCGCCCTGGAAGAGGGCGAAAGCCTCGAGAAGCCCCTCGCCCCGCCCGCCGGCGGGCCCGGCCCCGCCGAGAAGGCCCGCTCGCTGTGGTCCGACGCCTGGCACCAGCTGCGCCGCAACCCCGTCTTCCTCCTCTCCGCCCTGCTGATCCTCTTCCTCGTGCTCATCGCGATCTGGCCCCAGCTCATCGCCGGCGGCGACCCCCTCCGGTGCGACCTGTCCAAGTCCCAGCAGGGCTCTTCCCCCGGCCACCCCTTCGGCTACGACACCCAGGGCTGCGACGTGTACACCCGCACCGTCCACGGCGCCCGCGCCTCCATCACCGTCGGCGTGTGCGCCACCCTCGGCGCCGCCCTGCTCGGCTCCGCGCTCGGCGGGCTCGCCGGCTTCTTCGGCGGCTGGTGGGACGCGCTGCTCTCGCGGGTCGCGGACATCTTCTTCGGCATCCCGGTGATCCTCGGCGGCCTGGTCTTCCTGTCCGTCGTCACCAGCACCACCGTCTGGCCCGTGGTCGGCTTCATCGTGCTGCTCGGCTGGCCGCAGCTCGCCCGCATCGCCCGCGGCTCGGTGATCACCGCCAAACAGAACGACTACGTCCAGGCCGCCCGCGCGCTCGGCGCCGGCAACGGCCGGATGCTGCTGCGGCACGTGGCGCCCAACGCCGTCGCGCCCGTCATCGTCGTCGCCACCATCGCGCTCGGCACCTACATCGCCCTGGAAGCCACCCTGTCCTTCCTCGGCGTCGGCCTGCGCCCGCCCACCGTCTCCTGGGGCATCGACATCTCCAACGCGGCCTCGCAGATCCGCAACGCCCCGCACATGCTGCTCTACCCGGCGGGCGCGCTCAGCCTGACCGTGCTCGCCTTCATCATGCTCGGCGACGCGGTGCGCGACGCCCTCGACCCCAAGCTGCGCTGAGGAGCCCCGCACATGCTGCTCGAAGTCCGCGACCTGCACGTGGAATTCACGACGCGCGACGGAGTCGCGAAGGCGGTCAACGGCGTCGACTACTCGGTGGACGAGGGGGAGACGCTCGCCGTGCTCGGCGAATCGGGCTCCGGCAAGTCGGTGACCGCCCAGGCCGTGATGGGCATCCTGGACATGCCGCCGGGCCGGATCGCGGGCGGCGAGATCCTCTTCAAGGGCCAGGACCTGCTGAAGATGAAGGAGGAGGACCGGCGGAAGATCCGCGGCGCCGACATGGCGATGATCTTCCAAGACGCCCTGTCCTCCCTCAACCCCGTGCTCAGCGTGGGCGCGCAGCTCGCCGAGATGTACGAGGTCCACCGAGGGATGTCCCGCAAGGACGCCAGGGGCAAGGCCGTCGAACTGATGGACCGGGTGAAGATCCCGGCCGCCAAGCAGCGCGTGGGGGACTACCCGCACCAGTTCTCCGGGGGCATGCGCCAGCGCATCATGATCGCGATGGCGCTGGCCCTGGAACCCTCGCTGATCATCGCGGACGAGCCGACCACCGCCCTGGACGTCACCGTCCAGGCCCAGGTGATGGACCTGCTGGCCGAGCTCCAGAGGGAGCTCAACATGGGCCTCATCCTGATCACCCACGACCTGGGCGTGGTCGCCGACGTCGCCGACAAGATCGCCGTCATGTACGCGGGCCGGATCGTCGAGGCGGCCCCGGTCCACGAGATCTACAAGGCGCCCGCCCATCCGTACACCCGCGGCCTGCTGGACTCCATCCCGCGCCTGGACCAGAAGGGCCAGGAGCTGTACGCCATCAAGGGCCTGCCCCCCAACCTGCTGGCCATTCCGCCCGGTTGCGCGTTCAACCCGCGCTGCCCGCTGGCCCGGGACGTCTGCCGGGCCGAGGTCCCGCCGCTGGCACAGGTCGCCGAGGACCGCACCAGCGCCTGCTTCTTCTGGACGGAGTGCCTCCATGCCTGAGTCCCTTCTGGAAGTGAAGGACCTGGTCAAGCACTACCCGCTGACCCAGGGCATCCTGTTCAAGAAGCAGGTCGGCGCGGTCAAGGCCGTCGACGGGGTCTCCTTCGAGCTGCGCGCGGGCGAGACCCTCGGCATCGTCGGCGAGTCCGGCTGCGGGAAATCGACCGTGGCCAAGATGCTGGTCAATCTCGAGCGGCCGACGGCCGGCGCGATCTCGTACAAGGGCGAGGACATCACCAAGCTGTCCGGCAGGGCCCTCAAGGCCGTCCGGCGCAACATCCAGATGGTGTTCCAGGACCCGTACACCTCGCTGAACCCGCGCATGACGGTCGGCGACATCATCGGGGAGCCGTACGAGATCCACCCGGAGGTGGCTCCGAAGGGCGACCGGCGCCGCAAGGTCCAGGAACTCCTGGACGTGGTCGGGCTGAACCCCGAGTACATCCACCGCTACCCGCACCAGTTCTCCGGCGGCCAGCGCCAGCGCATCGGCATCGCCCGCGGCCTGGCCCTCCAGCCCGAGATCATCGTCGCCGACGAGCCGGTCTCCGCGCTCGACGTCTCCGTCCAGGCCCAGGTGATCAACCTCCTGGAGCGGCTTCAGGACGAGTTCGACCTGTCGTACGTGTTCATCGCGCACGACCTGTCGATCGTGCGGCACATCTCCGACCGGGTCGGCGTCATGTACCTGGGCCGCATCGTGGAGATCGGCTCCGACACCCAGATCTACGAGCACCCGACCCACCCGTACACCCAGGCCCTGCTGTCCGCGGTCCCGGTGCCCGACCCGGAGGCCCGGGCCCGCCGCGAGCGCATCATCCTCTCCGGCGACGTGCCCTCACCGGCCAACCCGCCCTCGGGCTGCCGCTTCCGCACCCGCTGCTGGAAGGCCCAGGAGAAGTGCACCCTGGAGGTTCCGCTGCTGGCGGTCCCCGCGGTCTTCCCCTCCGGTCCGGCGGCGCACCCGTCGGCCTGTCACTTCGCCGCGGAGAAGCACGTGGTCCCCTCGGCCCCGGAGGAAGCCGGCCCGGAGCGTCCCGCTCCTTGAACAGCCCCTCCCTCGCGGCCGACTATTTCCGGCCACCCCGCATATCCCACGCCACGACGGCCGCCTCATCGCCAACACCGTTTACACGCGGGCAACTTGACCGTTTCTGCCCCGAGATCTGGGGCGTGCAGCCTGGGCGGTGTGCGGCCGTGCGGGTGCCGACAGCCGGCCGGAGGGGCGTACACCCCTTCGGCCGGCCACGCGTGTGCCCCCGAACGTGCGCGCCATGCGCCCCTCGTGCTGCCGGAATTCGATCGATGCGCTGGTACGGAAAGTTATGATCCGTAGCGCACGGTGGGTATGAGTCCCGCCGAGCACTGATACGCGTACCGATGTCCGCTCGACGTGGAGGTGAAACGCCGTGGCACTCTCGATCTCGGCCGTGGTGCTGCTGGCGATCGTCGTATTCCTGCTGGTCCGAAGGTCGGGCCTGAAGGCGGGACACGCGGTGGTCTGTGTGCTCCTCGGTTTCTACCTGGCGAGTTCCACCATCGCCCCGACCCTCAGCCAGCTCACTTCGAACGTGGCCAGCATGATCAGTGGCCTCAAGTTCTGAGCCGTGCCTCGTAGGCTAGGGCCATGAACGGTCTTCCCGCCCGTCGGCTGCTCCTCGTGCACGCGCACCCGGACGACGAGTCGATCAACAACGGCGTCACCATGGCCAAGTACGCGGCCGAGGGGGCCCACGTCACCCTGGTGACCTGCACCCTCGGCGAGGAGGGCGAGGTCATCCCGCCCGGTCTCGCCCACCTGGCGGCCGACCGCGAGGACATGCTCGGCGCCCACCGGGTCGGCGAACTCGCCGCCGCCATGGCCGAACTGGGCGTCACCGACCACCGGTTCCTCGGCGGCGCCGGCCGCTACCGGGACTCCGGGATGATGGGCGCCCCGCAGAACCGCCGCCCCGAGGCCTTCTGGTCCGCCGACGTGGACGAGGCCGCCGCCCACCTCGTGGAGGTGATCCGGGAGGTACGGCCCCAGGTGCTGGTCACCTACGATCCGCACGGCGGCTACGGCCACCCCGACCACATCCAGGCCCACCGCGTCGCCATGCGCGGCGCCGAGTTGGCCGCGGAGGGCGCGTACCGGCGCGACCTGGGCGAGCCGCACGCGGTCGGGAAGATCTACTGGAACCGCG
Source organism: Streptomyces sp. NPDC046303 (assembly GCF_055588085.1). Taxonomy (NCBI): domain Bacteria; kingdom Bacillati; phylum Actinomycetota; class Actinomycetes; order Kitasatosporales; family Streptomycetaceae; genus Streptomyces; species Streptomyces sp. NPDC046303. The sequence goes on along the minus strand of NZ_JBVJFA010000042.1, from coordinate 3,086 downwards.
TCCCCCGCTCGGTGGTCGAGGAGGGCTTCGCCGCACTGCGCGCGGCCACCGGCTCCGAGGTGCCCTTCCCGGGACTGGCCTCGCCCGAGGACGTGCCGGGGGTCGTGCCCGACGAGAAGATCACCGCCGAGATCGAGGCCGCCGAAGAGCTCGTGGCGGCCAAGGCGGCCGCCATGCGGGCCCACGCCACCCAGATCGCCGTGGACGGGCCCTTCTTCGCCCTCTCCAACGACCTGGCGCAGCCGCTGTTCGCCCGCGAGTACTACGAACTCGTCGCCGGACGGCCGGGCGTACCGGCGGGCGAGCGCGAGCGCGACCTGTTCGCGGGAGTGGCCTCGTGACCGGGACGCCGACCCCGGCCCGGATCGCCGGCTGCCTGGGCCTGCTGGTGCTGGGCGCGCTGACCGGCGCGGCCGGCTGGCTGGTGGTCGACCTGTGGTTCCCCGGCGGCCTGTTGCTCGCCGTGCTGGCGGCCTTCGGGCTCTTCCTCGGCGGCCGGATCGCGCTCGGCACCGGACTCGGCGTGGGCGGGGCCGCCTTCGGCTGGTTCCTGGCGTACGTGCTGCTCGGTTTCCCGCGTCCCGAGGGCGACTTCCTGCTCAGTTCGTCCGGAATCGGCATGTACGTCTACCTTTTGGGTGGAACGGTCTTCGCTGTGATGTGCGCCACGATGCGCGGTCCGCTGGACCGGCCGGTTTCGGCCGCGCGTCCTGCCAAGTGACGTGGTGTCGGACTCCGTAGAGGTGGCCGGTCCCCGTGCTGCGCGGGGCCTCGAGGGCGGCTTCAGGGGGGTTTGGCGGGAGCTATGAGGAACCCCTGATTCCTGGTGGTCAGTTGCGCGAGGGCGGCGGCCAGTATGGTGGACGGGCCGCCGAGCTGCCCGCGCACGGTATGACGGGCGGCGGAGCCAACCGGGAGAACCTGCCTTGAGTCGTGAAACCGACAGTTCGTCCTCCGGGCCCACAGGGCGCGGTGGAGCCGCCTACCCCTCGGGTACACCGCCGTACGGAACCGGCCAGTACCCGTCCACGGCTGTGCCTGCTGGGCCTGGCGCGTCGACTGCCCCGGAGGAGAACCCTGTGACCTCGAAGCCGTCCACGCCCGACTCGGACGGGCCCAAGACCGAGACCACCCTGACGACCCGGATCCGGATCAACATCCCGGGTTCGCGGCCGATCCCGCCGGTGGTCGTCCGCAAGGCGATGGGCCCTGCCGGCGACGCGGCCGAGGCCGCGCCGCCGGCAGGGCCGCAGGCGCCCCAGCCGGCGCCGGGCCGGGAGGCCGCGCCGCCGCTCGCCCAGCGGCCGCAGCCCGTGCCGACCCGGATCGAAGCCGAGCGGGAGCCCGACGGGCGGCCGGCGCCCGCGCCCGCAGCCCAGGCCCCGGCGCCGGCCGAGGAGCCCGCCAGCAACTGGTTCGCTCCGCGCAAGGCGCCCGCCCCCGCCCCGGCTACCGCCCCGGCGCCCACGCCGCCGCCCGGGACCGCCGCCGGGCGCGCACCGGCCCCGGCCCCGGCCCCGCACCAGGCGTCGTCTGCGGCTCCGCGTCCCGCCCCGGCCCCCGCTCCGGGGACCACCCCGCCGCCTCCGGCCGGGCCGGGCGCCGGTTACCCGCCGCTGCCCGTACGCACCCAGGCCGCGCCCGCGCCCGACGCGGGCTTCGCACCGCCGCGGACCCCGCCCCCGCCGGTCGCGGACTACGGCCCGCTCACGGCCGGCCCCCGCGCGCCCGGCGGCCCCGGCGCCCCCGGCGCCGGGTCGGCCCAGGGCCAGGGCTTCCCGGCGTACCCCGGCGACCGGGACGACACCGGCCCGGTCACCGAGGCGTTCCCCGCCTACGGCAGCCAGGGCGACGGCATCCCGGCCGGTCCCACCGCGGGCCCCGGGTACGGGAGCGGCCCCGTCGGCGGCCCCGGCGGCGCGGAGGCCCCGCGCTGGCCCGGCCCCGAGGTGGACCCGTCGTCGGCGCCCACCCCGGTACCGGCCCCCGCGCCCGCCGCCCCGCGCCCGGCGCCCGCGCAGCAGAAGGCGGGCGCCAAGGCCGCGAAGCCCGCCAAGAAGGGCCGCTCCAAGCTGGTCCTGCTCGGCGGCGGCATCGTGGTCCTGTTCGGCGTGGCCTACGGCGCCGGGCTGCTCCTGAACCACTCCGACGTCCCCAAGGGCACCACCGTCCTCAGCGTCGACATCAGCGGCAGCCGCGACGAGGCCGTGGCCAAGCTCCAGACGGCCTTCGGCACCCGCGCCGCCGCCCCGCTCCAGCTCAGCGTCGGCGGCAAGCAGGTCGAGCTGAAGCCCGAGAAGGCCGGCCTGACCCTGGACAGCCAGACCACCGTCCGCAACGCCGCGGGCAGCGACTACAACCCGATCACCGTCATCGGCTCCCTCCTGGGCAACGAGCGCAAGGCCGACCCCGTGATGCCGGTCGACGAGGAGAAGCTCCAGGTCGCGCTCCAGGAGCTCGCGGGCACCGCCGGAACGGTCACCGAGGGCACGATCAAGTTCGACACCGGCAAGGCCGTGGCCGTCCCCGGCACCCCCGGGACCACCCTCGACGTGGACGCCTCCGTGGACAAGGTCACCCAGGCCTTCCGCGACATGGTCGCCACCGGCAACGCGGCCGTGGCCGAACTGCCCGTGACCACCAAGGCGCCGGTCATCGACGAGGCCGAACTCAACCGGGCGATGAAGGAGTTCGCCGAACCGGCGATGTCCGCCAACGCCACGGTCAAGATCGGCAGCAAGTCCATCGCCTTCGGCGCCAAGTCCCTGCCCAAGATCCTGAGCATGCAGGCCGTCGACGGCCACCTCGTCGAGAAGTTCGACCTGGAGGCCCTCAAGGAGACCTACGGGAACACCTTCGACGGCATCACGATCACCCGGGGCACCGGCGACAAGACCGCCGTCACCCCGCAGGACGTGGCCGGCGCCCTCGGCAAGGCCCTGCGCGGCAAGACCACGGCCGAACGGACCGTGGTCGTCGACACCAACGCCACCTAGACGAGTAAGTCCGAAGTCTTCGTCAGTGGTCGTAGGCGATGAGTGATCGTGTGATGGCTGTGCCGTTGGCCCGGTTGTGCCAGATCGCTG
>NZ_JBVJFA010000041.1:0-54485 GCF_055588085.1 Streptomyces sp. NPDC046303 | reverse complement strand
TCCCCCCCCCCCCCCCCCCCCCCCCCCCCCCCCCCCCCCCCCCCCCCCCCCCCCCCCCCCCCCCCCCCCCCCCCCCCCCCGCCGCGCCGGATCGTAGGGTGGGGCGCATGGAGATCGAGCTGCGCGAGACGCGGGACAGCGACCTGGACGTCTTCTGGGGGCAGTTGACCGACCCGCGGCTCCAGCAGATGACGGCGATCACCCGGACGTACCACTACGACCGGGCGGCCTTCGACACGCAGTGGGCGAAGGTGCGCAACGATCCGGCCGTGACGCTGCGCACGATCCTCGCCGACGGGGTCGTGGCCGGGCACGCCGCCGTGTTCGGACCGCCAGGCGAACGCGAGGTCACGTACGTGATCGACCCCGCCCACTGGGGGCGGGGCACGACGTCGTCCTGCTCACCCTGGGCTGAGGCCGCGGCCGGCGGACTCCCAGCGGATCTCGCCGTCCTGGCGGTACGGGGTCGGGCGCAGCCCGCAGGCCGCCGCGACGGCCGCCGAGGCGGCGTGGTCCGGGTGCACGTGAGCGACCAGCAGGCCCACGGGAAGCCGCGTCAGCCAGTCCGCGAGGGCCCGCGCCGCTTCGGTGGCGAACCCGTGCCCCTGCCAGGGCGTGCCGACGGTCCAGGCCAGCTCGGCCCGGTCCAGCGCCGGGACGATCGTGGCCTGCACGGTGCCCACCAGCCGCCCCTGTGCGCGCAGCCGCAGCGCCCAGTTGGCCCAGACGACCGCGGGATCGGGAGAGCCGGCGGCGAGCCGCTCGTAACGGACGCGCAGCGCGCGGGGCGACAGCGGCGCCCCGCCGGTGAAGGCGTGCAGTCCCGGGTCGGCCAGGACCAGGGCCATCTCGCCGGCGTGCGAAGGGCGCAGCGGGACCAGGTCGAGACGCCGTGCGGGGAGCACGGGCGGCCGCAGGGGGGACCGGCGGACCTTGCCCGCCGCGCCCGGGCGGGGGACGCCGTCCACGGCCAGGCAGATCCCGAACACCCGGTCGTGCCCGGTCCAGCCGTTCACGCGGCCCCGGTTGTTGCTGATCTGCACGCGTCGGCGGGCGCCGTCCACGGCCGACACCAGATGGAGGTACACCGCGCCCGAGACGCGGGCCAGGACGATGTCGCCGGCCTCCAGCAGCACGGGGTCGGCCGGCGCGACCCGGACGAGCTGACGGCTGCGGATCAGGGGCGCCATGGATCCGCCGGTCGGCCGGAACTCCACGGTCTCGCCCCGGCCGATGCGGTCCGCCAGTGCGTCGAGCATGCCCATCCGGAGAGTGTCGCGGTCCCGGGCGGCGCGGACCACCGGATTAACCGGCCGACGGCATCGGGTCAGCCTAGGCACCGGCGGTCAGCGCGGGGGTTCCACCTCGAGGAAGCGGCGCCGGCGCGGGCCCCGGTAGAGGAGGCAGACCCAGCCCAGTCGTTCCAGTACGGCCGCGCACGCCGTCAGCCGCTCCTGTTCCTCCTCGGCGGCGCCGCCGCCCTTGGGGCCGACCCAGGTCACCTCGACCCGCCCCGGCTCCGGGCCGGACGCCACCCGGTAGCCCGTCCGCGTCGGCCGGCCCTCCGCATCCGCCGCCGACGGCGTGATACCCGACGCCTCCAGTACGAGGGCCACGGCGCGCAGCGGCTGCCGTACCTCCCACGGCGCGGGAACCCCCTCGCCCGCCGGGCCGTTGACCAGACGGCGGATCTGGAGCAGCCCCTCGTACGCCGTACGCAGCTCCGCCGCCCGGCCGGCGTCCGGCGCGGCCGGGCCGTCACCCGTCGCGGGCTCGAAGCCCCGGCCGGGAACCGCCATCACCCCACCCCACCATCCCTCCGCGCATCCCGCGTCTGAGTACGTTGTGCCCAACGGCCTGAGTATCCGCGCCGATTCCCCGACGCGCCGCCGCTGGTCGAATGGGACCATGATCTCCGAGGCCCCCCGCACCGCGCCCGCCCGCCCGCGCATGCAGCACGTCACCACCGCCGGTTCGGCCCTGGCCGTCGCCCTGGTCCCGCTCGTCGTCGGGGTGCTGCTCGCCAAGGCCATGGCCGCCGACCCGATGACCCCGGTCAACGCCCTCATCGCGGGCGGCGGCCAGCGGGCCGCGCTGCCCCGCGGCGAATGGCGCCGCCGCGGCCGCAGCACGGTGCACCGGTTGCGCACGGCCCGCCGTGACACGGTCCGCCGGTGCGCCGCCGCGTGCGGCCGCCGCCCCTGAGCCGGTCAGCGGCCGTACTGGCGCAGGCACAGATCGACGATGGACGGCGGAACAGCTCCCTCCGCCGCCGCGCACAGCTCGTCCACGCCGGGGGGCGGGGCAGGCCGCCGCACCGGGTGGGGAAGCGCGGGCTTGGCGGAGCGCGGGCGCCGGGCGGGCGCCGCCGGTTTCGCCGGCCGGGAGGCGGGCGGCCGGGCGGCCCTCGCCGGAGGCCGCGCCCCCAGGGGATCCGGAGCCGGGACGTCCGCCGCGGCCGCCGGCAGCTCACCCAACGGCAACGGCAACGGCAGGGGCGGCGGCAGGGGCGCGAGCGGTGGTGCATCGGGCGCGCCGGCGGGCGGTACGGAACCGCGCGACGGCCCCGGAGCCGAATCCTGCGGGCCGACGGAGACGCAGCCGGCGGTCGCCAGGAGCGCGAGGAGGGAGAGGGGCACGGCCCGGCGTAACTGCATCCGACCACCTTGCCGTACGGGCAGGCCGGCCAGGCCCTCCGCCTCACGCGTCCGGGTGACGGCGGCGCCCGGGAATGAGCGGGGCCGCCGGAGGATTGGAACGGCAGTGCGGGTGACGGAGGAGGCGCGACCTCCGGCGCCCCGCGCCGCCGAGTCCTGCCCGCCGACCAGCCCGTACGGAGAACCGATCCATGAGCTCAGCCGCCGCGCCCGGCACCCCCGCGTCGAACCCCGGCCCCGAAACCGGGCCCCGTCCGTCCCCGGACCTCCGGCCGCCCGGCGGCGGGCCCGCCTGGAAGGGCTGGGCGGCCGTCTGCGCCGTCGCGCTGGGGATCTTCTGCCTGATCACCTCCGAGCTGCTGCCCGTCGGCCTGCTCACCCCCGTCGGCGCCGATCTCGGCGTCTCCGCCGGGACCGCGGGGCTGATGGTCACCGTGCCCGGGCTGGTCGCCGGTTTCTGCGCGCCCCTCGTCACCGTCGGCGCCGGCCGGCTCGACCGGCGGCTCGTGCTCTGCGTGCTCATCGCCCTCATGGCCGCCGCCAACCTCGCCGCCGCCCTCGCCCCCGGCTTCACCGTCGTTCTCGCGGCCCGCGTGCTGGTGGGGGTCGGCGTCGGCGGGTTCTGGGCCATCGCGGGCGGGCTCGCCGTACGGCTCGTCCCCGGGCACCACGTCGGCCGGGCCACCGCGCTGGTCTTCGGCGGCGTCCCCACCGCCTCCGTGCTCGGCGTACCCGCCGGGACCCTGCTCGGGGAGCTCGGTGGATGGCGCACCGCCTTCGCGGCCGTCGGCGCCCTCGGCCTCGTCACCCTGGCCGCACTGATCCTGCTGCTGCCCCCGCTGCCGCCGACCGGGCACCTCACCTTCGCCCGGCTCCCCGCCCTGCTCCGCGCGAACCGCGGGGTCCGCGCCGGGCTCGTCGTGACCTTCCTGGTCGTGACCGGGCAGTTCGCCGCCTACACCTTCGTACGGCCCGTCCTCCAGGACGTCTCCGGCATCGACGCCGCGTACGTGAGCACCCTCCTCCTCGGGTACGGCGTCGCGGGCGTGGCCGGCAACTTCCTGGCCGGGGCCCGCGGGGCGCACCGTACGCTGCTCACGGTCAGCGCCTGCCTCACCGTGATCCTCGCGCTGATCGCCGTCCTCCCGGGAGCCGCCGCCGGGACCGCGCTGCTGCTCGCCTGGGGGCTCGCGTACGGGGGTGTCTCGGTGAGCCTCCAGCGCTGGATGCTCACCTCCGCCCCGGCCTCGGCGGAGGCCGCCACTTCGCTCATGGTGGCCGTGTTCAACCTGGCCATAGCGGCGGGGGCGTTGTTCGGCGGCCTCGCGGTCGACGGGCTCTCCGCCCCCGCCGCCCCGCTCGGCGGAGCCGCCCTGATGCTGCTGGGCGCGTGCACCGTCTGGGCCACGTCGATCCGCCCGCAGTCCGGCAGAAAGGATGCACAGGGGCAGAGCGGACACCAGGCTTGACCTGGGCCGTCGTGGAGGGCGAGAGTGCGCCGATCGGAACCACCGCTCGAGCAGCGTTTCGGAGAGGCCTCAGATGTCCCAGCCGGGCAGACACCACGCCCACGCCTCCGACGAGAGCGCGGGCGGCCCCGATGACCATCTGTTCGTACGCCCGTACGTGATCTCCTCCGGCGGGCCCTCCCCGTCGACGGCGACACCCGCCTGGCCGCAGTCGGGGCCGCTCCCGTTCCCGGCCCCGGCACCGTCCTCCCGCACCGCCGCGCCCGCCGCCCCGCCCGCTCCGGCCCCTGCTCCCCGCGGCGGCGACAGGAGCGGCGGCGGGCGGGTGGCCGCCCTCGGCAGCCTGCTCGTGCTGGCCGCGGCCGGCGGGATGGTCTTCCTGCTGACCGGCTCCGACGAGGAGCCGCCGCCCCGCTCGGGGCGGCCGCCCGAGCTGTCCGTACCGGTGCTCCCGGCACGCAGTCCGGGCGCGGGCGAGCCCGGGCCCGACGCCTCGGCACGGTCCGGCGCGCCCTCGGCCAAGGCCTCGGCGTCCGCCTCGCCCACGGCCTCCGCTCCGTCCGCCGGCCAGAGCACGAAGCCGCCCTCGCCGAGCACCTCGGCGGCGCGGCTGTCGGTCCCCGCGGCGACGCTGCGCATGGGCGACCGCGGGCCCGAGGTGCGGGCCCTGCAGGAACTGCTCTTCGGGCAGGGGTTCACGTACGTCTCGGTCACCGGCGTGTACGACGGCCAGACCAAGCGCGGTGTCAGCCAGCTCCAGCGCGACCGGGACATCAAGGGCGACCCGGCGGGCGTCTACGGCCCGGCCACCCGGGCCGCGCTCGGCTGACGACCCCGGACGGCGCGAACCCGACGACACACCCCGCCCCATGCTGCCTCGGGGAAAACCGCTGGACCAGTGGAAAGGGCGGCGCCGAGAGTAGCGGTCAACGCGACATCCGCACGTCCGAGGGGGACCTTCCATGTCGACTTTGCGCGTCACCGTCGAAGAGCTGACCGTCCACGAGCATCCGAACGCCGATGCGTTGGAGCTGGCCCAAGTGGGCCTCTACCGTGCCGTGGTCGCCAAAGGCGCCTACCGCAGCGGTGACTTCGCCCTCTACATACCCGAGCAGGCGGTGCTGCCCGCCGTGTTGATCGAGGAGCTGGGCCTGACCGGGCGGCTCGCCGGGAGCTCCGCCGACCGCGTCAAGGCGGTCCGGCTGCGCGGGGAGCTCTCGCAGGGGCTGGTGTGCCGGCCGCGCGCGCTCGCCGGCGTCGACCTGGTGCAGGCGGCCAAGGAGGGCAGGGACTTCGCGGAGCTGCTCGGCATCACCAAATGGGCGCCGCCCGTCCCGACCACGATGAACGGCGACGTCGAGTCGGCCCCGGACCTGATGCCGTGGGTGGACATCGAGAACCTCCAGCGCTATCCGCACATCTTCGAGCCCGGCGAGCCCGTCGTCCTCACCGAGAAACTGCACGGCACCGCCTGCCTGTTCACGTACGTCGCCGAGGACGAGCGGGTGCTCGTCTCCTCGAAGGGCTTCGGCGCGAAGGGGCTCGCGCTGACGGAGGACGAGCGCAACGTGTACTGGCGGGCCGTACGCGGTCACGGCGTACCGGCGGTCGCGGCCCGGCTCGCCGCACGGCTGGGCGCGTCGCGAGTCGGGATCTTCGGTGAGGTGTACGGGGCGGGCGTCCAGGACCTGGCGTACGGGACCGACGTGCGCACCGCCGACACACCGCCCGGGTACGCGGTCTTCGACGTGTCCGCGGAGATCGACGGGCAGGTGCGGTGGCTCGACCCGGTGGCGGTGCTCGCGGACGGTGAACTGCCGGTCGTGCCGCGCCTGTACGAGGGCCCCTACGAGCTCGACAAGGTGCTGGAGGTGGCCAGCGGACGCGAGACGGTGTCCGGGCGGGGCCTGCACCTGCGCGAGGGGGTCGTCATCCGCCCGGCGGCGGAGCGCTACAGCCCGGTCGTGGGCGGCCGCGCGATAGCCAAGGCGGTCAGCCCGGCGTACCTGACCCGCAAGGGCGGCACCGAGTACGAGTGACGGCCGCCCGTCGCTCCGTCACTGGAGGTTCAGACGCACCGGGTGGTCCTGGTCCTCGGGACAGCGGAACACCCGGAGCTCTCCGTGCCGTCCCACGCCGAGCCCCGGGTCGCCGCCGCTGTCCACGGTGAGCAGCAGCCGCATCCGGGCCCCGCACGAGCAGTCGAGGGGCGTGAAGTCGGTGAGGTGCCAGCTGGGCCACCCGCCGGCCTTCCAGCCGGGCAGGCAGCCGAGCACCCGGTGGTAGTCGGTCTCCCGCTCCTCGGCCCATTCCTCGACGTGCTCGAACAGCTCCGCCGGCAGCTCGTCCTGTTCGGGCAGGTCGAGCACCTCCACGGGGTCGAGCCGGCACGGCGCGGGGAGGTACACGCCCTTGGCGCCGTCGGGTGCGGACGGCGCCTCGGCCGGGGCGCCGGTCTCCGCGGAATCCCGGTACCGCAGCTCCACCACCGGACCCCAGTACCGGGGCTGCCCCTCCGGTTCGGCGTGATCCTGCGGGCACCACAGGAGCTGCAGCAGGTCGGTCCCGGACGGCCAGGGGAATGCCGGCGCGTCCCGGGCGTAGAGCTGGAGCACCGGAACCATCGGCAATCCGTCGCCGTCCACAGGCCGCGGCACCAGCCGGACCCGTTCCCAGGCGACCGCGTCCAGCGATCCGCCGTCCATGATCCGCGACTGGGCCTCGGCCTCCTCGGCGGTCAGCACGTGGGCGTCCCCCGGCCGGTGGCGCCGCCTGCGGTTCCGCTCGATGCTCTGCCACAGCTCCCGCTCGGCGTCGGTCAGCTTCTCCCGCACGTACACGAGGTGTGGTTGCCGGCACCGCGGCCAGGGCTCGTCGGCGGGCCACAGCGGTGCCCCGCCCACCGAGCTGTCGTACGGGCCGGGGCTTCCGGCAGAGGGCCTGAGGAGGGTCGCGGGGCGTACGTACGACGCCAAAGAGGGGAACCGGTTCAGAAGTTCGGCGACGGTGACGGTCGGTGCGCTCATCCAGGCAGGCTAGGGGGTGTCTGGTGGATCGGGGTCGGAGGGGCCGCCGTGATCCGCCGGACAGGGCCTGGTGGGAACCCTCCAAGCCCGGCCGGACATGATTGTGCCGCTCAAGATCACCGTGTTCCTCCGCACGGCCGCAGACTTGCCGGACGGGGCGGCCGAGGCGGCCGCCGCGCCTTGTCCGTGACGACACCTGGGGCACCACACCGTGAGCGAACGCGTCATCGCACCGAAGAGCCGGGGCTTCCTCTTCCTCGACTCCCACCCCGGCGGCTGCCGACAGCTGGTGGACGACATGTGGCGGGCCGTCCCCGATCCGCTCGCGGCCGGGGGCGATGGGCCGGTGGCCCTGGTCATCGGCTCGTCCGCCGGGTACGGCCTGGCCGCCACGATCGCGGGCCTGGCCCGTGTCGGCATCCGAGGCATCGGCGTGTGCTTCGAGAAGGCGCCCGCGCGGCGCACCGGCACGGCCGGCTGGTACCGCACGGCCGCCACCGCCCGGCTCGCCCGGCAGCACGGCCGGGACATGGTCTTCGTCAACGGCGATGCGTTCAGCGACACGATGAAGGAGCAGGTCGCCGGCCTCCTCGCCGAACGGTTCGGGGGACGGCTCGACTTCCTGATCTACTCGGTGGCCGCGCCTCGCCGCACCGACCCGGACACCGGCAGCGTGTACGCCTCGGTCCTCAAGCCGATCGGCTCGCCGCACACCACCAAGACCCTCGTCTTCGACGAGCACGGCGCCCCGGAGGTCAAGGAGGTCACCTCCGCGCCGGCCGGGGGCGACGACATCGAGCAGACCGTGGCGGTGATGGGCGGCACCGACTGGGAACGGTGGATCACGTTCCTGGCCGACCGGTCCCTGCTCGCCGACGGCTTCGCCACCGCCGCCCTGTCCTACATCGGCTCGCCGCTCACCGCGGCGATCTACCGGCAGGGCACCATCGGTGCGGCGAAGTCCCATCTGGAAGCCACCGCACGCACGCTGGACGAGCGCCTCGGCAAGACCCTGGGCGGCCGGGCCGTGACCTCGGTCAACGCCGCCGCCGTCACCCAGTCCTCCACCGCCGTCCCCGGCATCGCCCTGTACGCCGGGCTGCTGCGCGGCGTCCTCGGCGACGCCATGGTGGCTCCGATCGGTCAGCTGGTGGAGCTGTGGGACCGGCTGACCGGTGCCCGCCCCCTCGACCCCGACGACGAGGGCCGGATCCGCCTGGATACCTGGGAACTCGCCCCGGCCGTGCAGGACGCCGTCGCCGAACGCTGGACCACCGCCACCAGCGAGACCATCGCCGAACTCGCCGACCTCGACTGGTTCGGCGACGAAGTCCGCCGCCTCTACGGCTTCTCCGTCCCCGGCGTCGACTACACCGCCGCCGTCGAAACCGACGTTCCCTGGCCCGCCGACTCCGTCGCGTGAGCCGGGAGCGGGCCGTCGCCCGTCCGCCCGCTTCTGGGACCACGTCCTGCGCGCTCTGCCCGCCGGAACCAGCCCCTGGATCAGCCCCGGAGCCGTCCCGGGCTGCCCTGGTGGCCCGCGCTGCGGACCTCCAGGGCCGTGCGCCAGCCCGGCGGCTCGGTCCGGGGTCCGGGGGCGGCGCGGCGGCCGCCCGTGGCGAAGAAGGCGGACAGGGGGAGGGTGGCGGCGCCGACCGTGACCGCGTCGGGCCCCAGGGAGCCCAGGCCGACGGTGACGCGTCCGGCCGGGTGGCGCAGCGCGTGCCGGGTCGCGTGCTCGCGTACCGCCGGAAGGATGTGGGGGCCCAGCATCACGCCCGCCCAGCCGCCGATCAGGATGCGCTCCGGCTGGAAGAGGTTGATCAGGTCCGACAGCCCGGCGCCCAGGTACTCCGCGGTCTCCTCCAGGACCTCCCGCGCCACCGGATCCCCCGAACCGGCCGCCGCCAGCAGGGCCGAGAGGGCCTCCTCCTCGTCCACGGAGCCCACCGGGCTCCCGTCCGCGACGCCGCCCCGCTCCGCCCACCGCGCCAGCAGGGCCCCGGCCCCCGTGTACGCCTCCAGGCAGCCCAGCGCCCCGCACCGGCAGCGCCGGCCGCGCACGGAGACCGTCAGATGGCCCCACTCCAGCGGGGTTCCCTCCGTCGTCCCGCCCTGCGGCGAGCCGTCGGTGATCAGGCTCGCGCCGACCCCCGAGCCGAGGAGCACGACGACCGCCTCACGGGCCCCGCGCCCCGCCCCGAACCACATCTCCGCCTGGCCGAGCGTCCGCGCGCCGTTGTCGATGATGTACGGGACCTCCGCGGGCAGGGCTCCGGTGGCGCGCAGCAGTCCCTCGAGCGGCACCGCGTTCCAGCCGATGGTCTGACCGTGCACCACGGCCCCGCCGGGCGCGTCGCGGTCCACGATGCCCGGTACGCCGACGCCCGCGCCCAGCAGCCGCTCCGTTCCGACCCCGGCCTCGGCGAGCACGGTGGCGATCCCGTGGCGGACGTGGTCGACGATGGGGCCGACGTCGTAGCAGCGGCGCGGCAGCAACGGCATGTCGGTGCGCGCCAGTTCGGTGAGGGTCAGGTCGAACAGCTCGACGCGGACGCGGGTTTCGCCGACGTCGACGCCGATCATGTGGGCGCTGCCGGGCGCGACGCGCAGCAGGGTGCGGGGGCGGCCGCCGTCGGAGTCGACGATCCCGGCCTCCTCCAGCAGTCCGTCCGCGACGAGTTCGCCGACGACGTTGCTGACGGATCCGGAGCTCAGTCCGGTGACCGGCCCCAGTTCCTGGCGGCTCATCGGCCCCCCGAAGTACAGCCGTTGGAGGACGGCGCTCCGGTTTCCCCGCCGCAGGTCCCGCACCGTTCGTCCGCTACGCCCCGTGGTCATCCGGCCCCTTCCGCAGTGACACCGCCCGCAACATACCCTCGCGCCACCCTTTCCCGAGGCTTGACTCACGTCCTGATTCAAGGTCTGGACGGCCCCGCTTCTCGGGCCGGGCGCGCCCTGCGTGGTGGGATGGCCCCCGGGGGCGGTCCAGCAGCTCACGGAGAGGTCGGGTACATGCCGCAGGACACCATGCGAGCGATGGCGTACGAGACGTACGGCGGAACGGAGGTGCTGAAGGAGACCCGGCTCCCGGTGCCGAAGTTCGGCCCGGGCGAGCTCCTCGTCCGGGTGAAGTACGCGTCGGTCAACCCGGTCGACTGGAAGATCATGGGAGGCGGGCTCGACTCCCTGATGGACGTCGTCTATCCCGTGGTGCCCTGCTGGGACGTCGCCGGGACCGTCGAGCGGGTCGGGATCGACCTCCCCGAGTTCGCCGAGGGCGACGAGGTCATGGCCTACGCCCGCAAGGACTACGTGCACGGCGGGACCTGCGCCGAGTTCGTCACCGTGCCCGTACGGGCCCTCGCGCACAAGCCCGCCTCGCTCGGCTGGGCCGAGGCGGCCGCCCTCCCGCTGGCCGGACTGACCGCCTACCAGGTGCTGACCCGCCTCGGCACCGGCAAGGGCGACACCGTCCTCATCCACGGAGCCGCGGGCGGCGTCGGCTCCTTCGGCGTGCAGATCGCCCGCGCCCTGGGCGCCCGGGTCATCGGCACCGCCTCCCCGCGCAACCACGACCGCGTACGGGAACTCGGCGCCGAGCCCGTCGCGTACGGGGACGGGCTCGCCGAGCGGGTCCTCGACCTCGTCCCCGGCGGTGCGACCGTCGTCGCGGACTTCGTCGGCGGCGTCCTCGACGTCACCCGCGAGGTGCTGCACGACGACGGCCGGCACGCCTCCATCGCCGACCCCACCGTCACCGGCTCGGGCGGCGAGTGGATGTGGGTGCGCCCGGTCGGCAGCGACCTGGCCGAGCTGGGCCGGCTCGCCGATGCGGGGCAGCTCACGGTGCCCGTCGCGCGGACCTACCCGCTGGCCGAGCTGGCGGCGGCCTTCGAGCTCAGCCAGGGCGGACACACGGCGGGCAAGATCGTCATCGAGGTCTGAGCGCCGGGACCGGGCACCAGCCGCACCCTGCGCGGCCGCGCGCCGCCCGGGGAGGAGGGCGACGCGTGGCGCGAGCCAGGGGGATCAGGCGTGGGTCAGGGGAATGAGACGACCGTCGAGGGGATGGTCGAGGTGCCCGAGGTGGGGGCGCCGACGTCGTTGATGACGTGCTCGTACTGGCCGTTGCCGCCGAGCGAGACGACGAGGAGGCCGTGGAACCTCACCCCCGGTTTCACGGGTGCCTGGAAGCCGTGGTCCTGGCGGATCGCCGGGTTCACGTTGTAGTAGCAGTAGCTGCCCAGGCCCCAGCCCTCGTGGGTGGTGACGGAGTCGGCCACCTTGTAGGCCGCGTAGCCCTTGACCGGGCCGTTCTGGATGGCGGCCTGGTCGGGTGCGTCGTACGCCTTCTCGTTCTGGAAGAAGATCGTGCGCCCGCGCTCGCCGTTCCACTCCACGTCGTACTTGTTGAAGTGCTCGACGAACAGCCCGGTGGCCAGGACGTCGTCGCCGTTCACCCGGAACCCGTAGTCGGAGCGGTTGGTCTCCCAGCCCACCCCGTCGCCGTGGTCGGCCCGCCAGATCCAGGTGTGGTCGACGATCGTGTCGTGGTTGTTGACGACCATGCCCAGCGTGGCCTTGCCCGCGCCCGCGCCGCCGACCCGGAGGAACACGTCCTGCACGGTGGTCGGGTTCGCCGCGTGGTCCGCGGAGGCACCGGCCGGGCCGACCTCCAGCAGGGTGGGCGAGTTGACGGCGCCCGCGTCGATCAGGAATCCGGCGAGCCGTACGCCGTCCACGTCGGCGACCCGCATCGCCGTCACCCCGTTGTCCGGCACGAGCGTGGCGAGGCCCAGCCCCAGCACCACGGTGTCCGGGCGGGTGACCTGGATGGTCCGGTCCAGGTGGTAGACGCCGGGGGTGAACAGCAGGTGCAGGCCCTGGGCCAGTGCCTCGTTGATCGTCGCCGCGCTCGCGCCCGGCTTGACCACGTAGAACCGGCTGAGCGGGATCGAGCCGCCCTGCGGTGCGCCGTCGCCCCACGAGGTGCCGCGGGCGTTCGTGCGCCGGGCGGGGACGAACACCTTGTAGTCGCTGCCGTCCAGGTACAGGAAGGGCTTCTCGCGGGAGACGGGCGTGGTGTCCAGGGTGGTGTAGGGCGGGTTCGGGTACGTCTGCGCCGGCGCGCCCAGGGTCCCGGAGAACACCTGGTTCCAGACCGCGTTGGACCAGCCGCCGATCGAGCTGTCACGGGTGTACCACTGCTGCTGCGAGTGGTTGCCGATCTGTCCGTCGATCACGGAGTCGGCGATGTAGCCGCCGGAGGCCCAGCCGTAACCGTTCGGTGCCAGGTTCAGTCCGCCCTTGACGTGCATGCGGCGGAAGGGCGCCGCCTGGGAGACCGCCCAGCGGTTGGTGCCGCTCACCGGGTTCAGCGCCAGGTTCTCCGCCGAGCGCCAGAAGTTCTGGGTCGCGTTGCCGCCGAACCAGCCGGCGTCGACGGTGATGTCACCGTTGATGGTCGTGTCGTCGGGGCTGAGGCCGAGCCCGGACACCGAGGTGTAGAAGCCGATCTGGGCGTTGAGGCCGTGGTACGTGCCCGGCTTGAACAGGAACTGGTAGCGGCCGGACCCGAACTGGGCCGACTCCTGCTGCCGGAAGACCTCGTCCAGCCTGGCCTGGATGTTCGGGGTGGACGGGTCGAAGACGATCACGTTCGGGCCGAGGTCGCCGCCGCCGGGGATGACCGGGCCGGTGCCGGTGGTGCCGTAGACCTGGAACTCCCAGAGGGAGTACCCGTATCCGGTGGTGCGCTGGGTCCCGTACACGCGGACGTGGCGGGCGGTGCCGGTGATCTCGTGGGTGACCGTGCCGCCGGTGCCCGTGGTGGTGGAGTGGGCGGTGGACCAGTGGGTGCCGTCCGTGGACGTTTCGATCCGGTAGGCCTTGGCGGCGGCCGCCTCCCAGCGCAGCACCACCTGGCTCAGCCGGGCCGGGGCGCCGAGGTCGACCTGGATCCACTGCGGGTCGGCGAACTGGCTCGACCAGCGGGTGCCGTTGTCGCCGTCGACGGCCGCGGCGGCCGGTGTCCCGGCGCCTTCCACGCTGGAGGCGGTGGCCGGTTTGCCCTGCGAGAGCAGTACGGGCGCCGCCTGTGCGTCGGTGCCCGGCAGCAGGACGAGGAGGGCCGCGACCAGAGCGGCGGCGAGCGCCGCGACCATGAGCCGCGGCGGGCGATCGGAGAGGAGACGCATGCGGGGTGCTCCTGACGTCATGGATCCGGGGGGATCGAAGCGTGAGTGAACTGCCCGCCGACGGGGACCGTCAAGGGTTCCGGCGTTCATGAAGTGAACACCCAACGGCACGCCAACTCGCCACGAGGGCCCTGAACTTGGGGTTCTTTCAATCCTTGTGAAAAGCATTGACGGAAAAAAGTCGCGCGGCTCTACTGAGGCTCTGACCGGTCCGTCCCGGCCTGCCCGCCGCGCGGGGCGGAGTCCGGTCCGACTTCGGGACGTGTCTCCTCGGGGAGGTGCGCCGCCGCTGTGCGTTCGTTATTCGTCGGAGGCCGGGTGTAGTTCCGGTACCCCCAGATCCGGTACCTCACCGCAGGCCGCCCAGGTGACCTCCACACCCGCCAGACCGTGCGACCAGGGCCCTGTGACGGCCGCCAGGCGCGCCGCGTCCGGCGGGGCCGCACCGAGCCCGACCGCGTACCGGGCGAGGCCCGGGCCCGTCGCGAACGGCCGCGGCCAGGCGTGTGCGTCGGCGCAGCCCGCCTCCTCCAGCGCGCTCAGCAGCGCCCGCATCCGGCCGCGCATCCGTCCCAGCGCGGCGGCGAACTCCCGCTCCGCGGGCGCCCGTACGGTCACCACCGCCCAGGCGGCGTGCCGCCGGTGCAGCGGCGGGGCCGTCAGGACCGCGCCGAAGGCCGCGGGATCGGCGTCCAGCAGTTCCCAGGCCCGGTACAGCTCCCGCCCGAGCAGATCGCGCAGGCCGGGGCCCACTTGGGCGGTGCAGCTGCGGACCGGCTGGGAAGGGGTGAGCACGGTCACCGGGTCGGGCCCCGGCGGTGCGGTCGGCCCGTGCGGCCCGTGCGGCCCGGGCGCCGCGGACGGCGGAGCCGTGCCGAGGCCGACCGGGTCGCGCCAGTCCCAGGCCGCCCAGGTACCGAAGAACTCCGACAGCAGCGCCTGCGGGGACAGATCGGCGGCCGCCCGGACCGTGCGCGCCGCCAGTACCGCCCAGGCCAGCCCCGGCAGTCCGCCGAACGGCGCCGAGTCCAGCCCCCGCACCCGCGCCCAGACCTTGACCTGCCGCGCCAGCCGGGTGAAAGCCGCGTGCTCGGCCCCCGTGAACCGCCGTACCGCGTCGGCGTCGCTCACCGCGCTCAGCGCGACCGCCGCCCGCTCGCCCAGTTCCGCCCGGCGCGCCACCGCCTGCGCGGGGTCCAGCGCGCCGGTGGGGACGACCACCAGGTCCACGTCCAGTCCGGCCGCCCTCAGCCGCAGCCCCGGCACCCGGGCGCCCGTGACCTCGCGCACCCGCACCGCCTCCGGCAGCGCCGCCGCGACCCGCTCCCGCACCTCCGCGATGTCCGCACCGCCCTGCACCGCCGCCACCAGGTCCAGGTCCGCTCCCGGCAGGGCGCAGCCCATGCGGCGGGACCCGGCCTCCCACACCGCCGTCCCGTCGCCCAGCGCCTCCGCGATCCGGGCGGTGATCGAGGCGGCCGGGTCGGTTTCGACAGGATGTGCTGCGACGCCGTGCGGTCCGCGCCCCTCCGGGGAGGAGTACGCGGGCTCCGGCAGCCACCGGACCCGGCCGGTCCCCAGCTCCACGACCGCCCGCGTCCGCATCGGCCCGTCCCCGCGCCGCGACAGCACCGCCAGCTCCCCGACCCGCGCCGGCACTCCGGCGCCAAGGCGCGCCGTGAACTCGGCGAGCGCCCGCTGCGGATCGCGGCTGCGCCCCAGCGTCAGGTGCGGGGTGTAGCCCGCGGCGCGCTCCCGGCAGCCGGGGAACCGCCGTACGAGTGCCTGCCGCAGCTCCTGCCACGGCGCCTCGCCGGCCGCCGCCGGATCCAGCCAGAGGGTCGCGTCCTCGCGGTGCCCGAAGCTGTGCACCCCTTCCAGCCGCACGGTGAACGCCGGGGTGTCCGCCGCGACTCCGGACAGCAGCGGCACGGCCTCCTCGAACGAGGACTCGGGTACGAAGCCGAAGAGCAGGTTGACGTGCGCGGGCCAGCGGCCGGCCTGCGGGTCGTGCTCCCGCCGCACCGCGTGCACCGCTTCCGGAAGGCGGGGCGGCAGCCAGGCCACCGCCGTGCGCGCCGTCGCCGCCGTGGCGAGCTGCGCCGCGGGCCCCGCGCCCCCGAACTCCACCGTGGCCTCCACCCCGTAGTGGTCCGAGATGAACAGCCCGTCCGGGCCGGGTACGTCGCCGCGCAGCGCCGCCCGCGTCACCCGCGCCGGCCCGGACGCCCGCAGCAGGATCCGGTCCAGCCGCCCGGGCCGCCCCGACAGCGAGCCCACGGCGGCCAGCGGATTGGCCACCGGATCGAACGTGGGCGTCGCGTCGGCCGCCCCGTGCACCTCGCTCCACGCGTCGCGCATGCCCAGCGCGGCGGCCGGCCCCTCGGGTCCCGAGCTGCCGTCGTTGAAGTCGCCGAGCAGTGCCACCGCGGCCTCCACCGCGCCCAATCCCTCCGCCAGCCGGGCCAGTTCGGAGCGCCGGTGGACGTCTCCGTTGTCGGTGTGATCGCTCGTCAGGTGGGTGGCGGCGACGACGAGAGGCCCGGCCGCGGTGTCCACCGTCACGGCGGTGACCGCCTTGTGCGGGCCGAACGCGTGCAGCCCCGCCTCCCGCACCGGCAGCCGGCTCAGCACCAGCAGCCCGCACTCGGCGACGTCCCGGCCGCCCGGATCCGTGCCGAGCGTGTACCCGGCCCGGACCCAGTCGGCGGCCAACAGCATCCGGAGCAGCTCGGGTTCGGCCTCCTGGAGTGCGATGACATCGGCGTCGGCGGCCGCCAGGTCGGCCAGCAGCAGCGGCCTGCGCCGCGCGGTGGCGATGCGCGGGCCGTCGTACCGGTCCCAGAGGGTGTTCCAGGTCAGCAGCCGCACCGTGGCGGGGGCCGCGGCCCCGCTGTCGCCCGCGGCGGGTACGGCCCGCACGGGTCGCCAGGCGCCGCCGTCCGCCGGATCCCAGGCGTGCGGGGTGCGGGCGGTGAAGAAGGGCGCCCGCAGCAGGCGCGGATCGCGGACCCGTCCGGCGTCGGTGACGTCGATCCGGTCCACCCCCGTGGCCCGGTCCCACACCAGCTCGCCGTCCGCCTCGACGAACAGCACCCGGTGCCAGGGGATGTCGCCGCCGGGTACGAAGGACGGCAGCGGTACGCGCTTGGGGGCGGCTCCGCGCTGCAGCAGCCCGAGGACGAACCGGGAGGGGTCGAACCGCGGGTCCCAGCGGACCTGGTGGTAGAGCTGCTCACTGGTGCGCATCACAGCTCCCCGCCCCGCGGCCCGGCCAGGGTGCCGGCCGTGTCCTCGACCGTCCCGCCCGCGCCGATGTACCAGGTCCGGTGCGCCTGACCGGGGTACGGGGGGCTGAACCGGTGCAGCTGCGACTCCAGCACGTGCGGCGGAACCGGGTGCGCGCGCACGCCGTTGCGCCGCCCGAGCTCCTCCTCGTCGACCAGTACGACGGCATGGGTGACCAGCGCGTCGTGGCGGCGGGCGACCGATCCGGCCAGTCCGCGCTGCTGATCGGTGAGCGAGGTGGCGTCCCACACGACCGTGCCTCCGCGGGCCAGGGCGGCGTCGAGCCGGTCGAGGCCCTCGCTCAGCACCTCCGCGTTCGCCCGCTGGTCCGCGCGGGAACCCCGGGCGGTACGCAGGTCGTCGAGACTGATACAGACGTCCACACCGGGCAGGGCGCGGCCGAAGGTGCTCTTGCCGCTGCCCGAGGGCCCGCACAGCTGCACCAGCCGGGGAAACGTTCCCTCACGCCACCGCCAGGTCGCCGCCACCGCCTCCTCCGCCGTGGCGATCCTGCCCTGCGCGAAGGCCCGGCGCGCCTCGGCCCAGCAGCGGTCGGCCGCGTCCGGATCGAGCGGGGCCAACGGCTCGCGCAGCTCCGTGCGCAGGGCGCCGAGCGGGTCGGGGCCGAGCAGCCCCGCCTCCTCGGCGCACAGCGCGGACCACTCGACGCATTCGCGGGCCTGCGCGTCCCCGGCTGTCGCGGCGGCGAGTGCGTGCAGCACCCCGGGATCGACCGCGGCGGCCATCCGCACCAGCCCGGCCCGCCGCTCCGCGTCCGGGAACGGCCGCTGGAGGTACGGGTACAGCCCGACCAGGTCCGACACCCGGCGCGCGAGCCCCATTCCGAGCGGCCCCGCCGCGAGCCGCGCCATGATCCGGGCCCGCGGCGCGCGGTGCAGTACGGCGGCCAGTACTCCGGCCAGCCGGTCCTCGCCGGTACGCCCCAGCTCATCGACGCGGGCCGCCATCCGGGCGCAGACCTCGGCCTCGGCTTCGGCTTCGGCCTCGGCCTCGGCCGTGGCTTCGGCGGTTTCGGCCTTCCCGCCGGCCCAGGAGGCATCCGCCACCCCGGCCGCGGTCAGCAGCTCCGCCGCACCGGCCCCGGCCCCCGACCGGACCGCCCACAACGGGGCCGCCGGACCGAGCCCGTTCGGCACCACCGGTGCGAACATCCAGTGCGTGTCCGTCTGTACGTGGCCGCCGCGCACCCACTTGGCCACGCACCGGCCGAAGTCCGCGTACGCGAATCCGTCCACCGTCCGTACCACGTACCCCTCGTGGCGCGTGGTGTCGAGCTTCAGCCTGCGCAGCGCACGCTCGTCGAAGGTGCCCCGCCACAGCACGCGCGGCGTGGGCACGCCGAGCCCCCGCAGGAACCGTACCGTCGGGTCCCAGTCCAGGCAGCGCTCCCCGTCCCACACCGAGAACCCGTAGAACCAGCTGTCGAGGTCCTCATAGGCGAGCGAGTGCCGGGCGTACAGGTTCTCCCCGCACACCCGCACGCCGTCCGGGATGCGCGCGGCGATCCGGCCCTGCAGGCCCTTGACCCACGCCCGGGAGGGATGGTGCGCGGAGTCGAGCGACCGCGCGTGCAGGCCGTCCGCGTACAGGGTGGTGTTCTCCCCGTCGAGCTTCTCGGTCACCACGACCTCACGCCCGGCCAACCCGGCGAACGCCCCGGGCCCGCCCACCCGCACGTCGTCCGCGGCCGCCCCGGGCGACCAGGGCAGATGGGGCGTACGGGGATAGTGCGTGCGCATGATCCGCTCCTGCTCGACGACGTGCTCCCCGTCACTCTAGGTATCCGGCGCGGCCTCCTCCATCGAATAACGGGGCCGGGGCTACCAGGGGCACAGGGCCGCGATGGACGGGGACACCGTGCCGTGGGCCGCCTCGCACAGCGGTGCCATGTCGTACGTGCGCTGCGGTGCGGCGGGTCTGGCCGCGGGTGGTGCCGCGGGGCGCTTGCGGGGCTTGGCCGGTGCGGCGGGGCGAGGCGGACGGGCGGGATGGGCGGGGTGGACGGGGTGAACGGGGCGTGCGGGCTTCGCCGCCCGGGGTGGTCGCACGGGTCGGTCCTGGCGGGCCGCCGCCGGTTCCGGCAGGGGTGGTGCCGCGGGTTCCGGGGTGACCGGGAGGTGGCCTAACGGCAGTGCGGCCGGGGCTGCTTGGCGTGGTTCGGGGTGGACCGCCGCGGGGCGTGGGCGGGGTGTGTCCGGCTGAGCGGCAGGACGTACCGTCACGCATCCGGTGGCCACCGTGAGCGAGGCGAGGATCAGGGTCAGGGCCCGGCGCAGTTGCATCCGCCCACCCTGCCGCACCGCCCCCGCCGAAGCCGCCCCCGTCACCCGTACGGGTGCGCTCGGAGACGGCCCGGGCGGCGTCGCGTCAACGGGTCAGGGAGTGGAGCGCGGCGCCGGCAGGACGGGGCCCCGGCCCGGGCCACCAGCCTGGGTCGCCAGGCGCAGGGCGTGTTCCAGGGGGCCGCGGCGGAGGGGGCTGTCGGCGCAGGCGCGTTGCCAGGCCCAGGTCAGGGCGAGGGCGGCGGCGCTGAAGCCGAGCCAGGCGGACCAGGACGAGGCGCCGTGGGCCGGGCCGGCCAGCACGAGGGCGTGGACCACGTACGCGCTCAGTGCCATGGCCCCCAGCACCGTGAACGGCCGCAGCAGGCGGGCGCCCAGCCGGTGCCGGGCGGCGAGGGCGCACAGGCCGATGAGGGCGCAGCCCACGCCCGCGTTGCCGAGGGTTTCGGGCGGGGTCTGGCTGTACGGGTCGGCCACGAGGAGCCAGTCCCAGGAGGTGCTGGGCACGGCGCCGTACTGTCCGCGCAGCACCTCGCGCACCGGGTCGGCGGCGGACAGGGCTTCGGGGTGGTGGACGGCTATCGCCTCCAGGAGCCGCTCCCGGGCGCCGAACACGTGGGTGGCGAGCCAGGCGGAGCCGTAGCCCGCGGCGGCCGCGGCCGTGCCCCATACCGTCATGCGCAGTGCCGTCGTCTTGTCCCGCACGTCGCACAGGCGGGCCAGCGCCATACCGGCCAGGACGTACGGGAGGTAGGTGGCCAGCGGGTACGCGCCCGTGAGCAGCAGCTCGCACAGCACCGTCCCGAGCCCGGCCCAGCTGGTGAGATCGGCGGCCTCGGGGACCTGGCCCCGCCCGGAGGCCTCGTACCCGAACACCGGCCCCAGCAGGAAGGACAGCAGCGGGCCCGCTGCCACCGAGATCCCCGCGACGGCCGTGAGCACCGGGGTGGAGAGCCGGGTGAACGGCTCGGCGGCGAGGAAGTAGACGGCGAAGAACGCCAGGATGACCAGGATCCCCGGCCACATCGAGGCCAGGAACACGCCGAGCACGGCCAGGACGGCGCAGCGGATCAGCAGCGGACGGTAGCGGGCGGCCCAGCCGGCGGGCCCCGCCGCCGGGTCGAGCCCGCGCTGGGCGAGGACCAGCGAGAAACCGGCGAGGAGGGTGAAGAGCGCCGGGGCGCGTCCGTCGGCCGCGACGATCACGTAGCCGGCGCCTTCGGGCTGGGGGCTGGGGCCGACGTGCACGGCGAACATGCCGAGGACGGCGAGGCCGCGGACGGCGTCGACTCCGGCCAGCCGGCCCGAGCCGGCCTTCACGGGCCCCGCGTCGCCGTGCCCCGGGTTGCCGGGACCTGCCTTCCCGGGACCTGGGTCCCCGCCGGGCGCGTGCCCGTCGGCACCCTTCTCCGAACCGGCCTTCCCCGGAGGCGCGTTCAGCCCCGCGACATGGCCGGGGCCCGTCCGGGTGCCCGTCCGGATGGCGCGTCGCATGAAGGGGTCTCCTCGGTCCGGTCCGGTGACGTGGTCGGACCGGCGGTTTTCATGCCGCCAGTCCGCCCCCGGAACCTAGCAGGGAACGGATAACCAGGTAATAAGGAGGTAGGGGCGCGGCAAAAGCGGAGGGTGCTCCACCGAGGGCTGGGGGCCGCCGTGACGCCGTAACCAGGAGGCCGCGACCGCTGTTGCACAGTCGGCGGGTCCACCCACGGTGAACGGAGTTCCGATGCGGCAGCTGACCGACGAGGCCGCGCCCGACGAGGCCGCGCCCGAGGAGGTCGCGCCCGAGGAGGTCGACTCCGTCGGGTCCGCGCCGGACCGGGACGAGCCGGCGCCCGGGACCTGGATGACCCCGGAGGCGTACGGCGCCTCGCGCGCCGCGCTGTGGACCGGAGCCGTGGTCCTCGTCACCGACACGGACGGCCGGGTCCTCGTACAGAGCGTCGACTACCGGCCCGACCGCCTCCTGCCCGGCGGGGCCGTGGACGCGGGCGAATCGCCGTCCGCGGCGGCGGCCCGCGAGGTGCGCGAGGAACTGGGCGTCGACGGCCGCTACCCGCGCGGTCTCGCCGTGGACTGGATCCCGGCCGACACCCCCGGCATCCCGGCCGGGATGCGGTTCCCCGGCGAGATCCTGCACGTCTACGACGGCGGCACCTGGACACCGGAACGGATCAAGTCCGTCCGCCTGCCCGCCCAGGAGGTCACCGGCATCCACTTCGCCGAGCCTGCCGACCTGCCCTCCCTGATGGACGCGGGCGACGCCCGCCGCGCCCTGTCCGCGCTGCGGGCCCGCATCAACGGCTCCGGAACCGCCCTGCTGGAGGACGGCCGCCCCACCGTGCCCACCGCTCTGGACCGGCTCGGGGTGCTGCGCACTCGCCGGACCGCGCAGCACGGCGCGTGGCACGCGGGCCCGGTCCCGGCGCAGCTGCCGGTACGGGACCACCGGGGCTGGCTGTTCGCTCCCGACGGGCGGGTGCTGCTCCTGATCACCCGCGCCACCGGCGCGGCCCACCTCCCGGCCCCGACGGCCGGACCCACGGCCGGTGCCTTCCCGCTCGGCTACCGGTACGGCGACGGCGGCGACGGGAGCCGCGGCGCGAGCCGCAGCGAAGGCCGCGGCGGCGGGGAACAGGCCGCCCACGCCCGCACCGCGGCTCGCCTGACCGGCCTTCCGGCGGCCGCGGACCCGGCGTACGCCCGCCTGCTCGCCACCCCCGAGCAGGTCCGCGAACTGAGCGACTGGGGCCCGGCCGGCGTCCACGAACTCGCCGCGGTCCACGCCGCCCGCATCCGCCTCTCCCTCCCCGCCCCCACCCGCACTCCGCCCGTCGAACTCCCCGAATCGGCGGTCCGCTGGTAGCCGGCCCTCCCGGCCGCGGCCGCCGCCATGATCGGGAAATCCGGCGTCCGGCGTCCGCGGTCCCGCAGCATGGGGCCATGAGCGACAGTGCGATCACCTACACCCTGTACATCCAGGCCGACCCCGCCCGGGTCTGGCAGGCCCTCACCGAGCCGGCCTTCACCCGCCGGTACTGGGGCCTGAGCTTCGAGACCGACTGGGCGGTGGGCTCGCCGATGGACTGGGTCGAGCGCGGGGCCCGTACCAGCGACCCCGAGCAGGTGGTCCTGGACTGCATCCCGGACCGCCTGCTCTCCTACACCTGGCACACCTTCTCCCCGCAGTGGGCGGCTGCGGTCGGGATCGACGAGGAGTTGCGGGCCCAACTGGCCGGGGAGCGGCGCACGAAGGTGACGTACGAGATCGAGCCGGTCGGTGACACCCTCGCCCGGCTGACCATCCTGCACGAGGGCTTCCAGCCCGGCGGCACCCTGTTCGGCATGTGCGGGCGGGCCTGGCCGATGCTCGCCTCCAGCCTCAAGACCCTCCTGGAGACCGGCGCCCCGCTGCCCGAGCCGGAGGAAGAGCCCCGCGAGACCGACGTCCCCTGACCCCCGCCCCTGACCCCCGCCCCTGACCCCCGCCTCTGCCCCCGCCCCTCCGCCCCCTCACCACCGTCCCCGGAGAGCCGGTCCGCGCCCCGCGCCGCACCGGCTCCCACCGGCCGGCCGAACGCGCGTACCCCGCACCTGAGATCATGTGTCCTACACGTGAATCAGGAGCACCGCCATGTCACTTGAAGAACTCCGCGTCGGCGGCACGCTGGCCGAGATCCTGGAGGGCGCCGCGCACGGGCGGTTCCCGCCGCCCGACGGCGGGACGACGGTGGTGCGCCAGCACAGCCGCCGCGACGCGGGCGTCATCGCCTTCACCGCGCATTCCGTGGTGTTCACCGACGAGGACCCGCAGTGGGTGCGCTCCACCCTCGCGGCCGTGCAGTGCGACGGCCTCGCCGCCACCATGAACGCGCGCTTCCTGGCCGCGCTGCTGGACCGTACCGGGCGCACCACCGACACCATCGACCTGCTCACCGTCGCGGGCCCGCTGCCCGGCGGACCTCCGGTGGAACTCCGCGAGATCGCCGACCCCGAGCATCCCCGGGTACGGCGCGCCCTGGGCCGCCGGGACGACGTACGGGTCTGGAAGGCCGACGGGGGAGTCCTCGTCCTCGGCCGCGGTGTCGCGGGCCGCTGGGAGACGGCCGTCGAGGTGGACGAGGACGCCCGCCACCGGGGCCTGGGCCGGCTCCTGGCGCGCGCCGCCCGCCACCTCGTCCCCGACGGGCAGCCGGTCTGGTCCCAGCAGGCCACCGGCAACGCCCGCAGCGTCCGCGCCTTCCAGGCCGCCGGCTTCCGGCCGGTCGGCGCGGAGGCCCTGCTGCTGGCACCCGCCCGCCACTGACCCTGCCCCCGGCCCCCTGACCGTCCTGGCCGCACCCTGGCCGCCGGCCGCTCAGGGGGGTCGTGTGGAATGGGCGTCATGGGGAGAGGAATGAAGATCCAGCAGGTCCGCGAGGGTGCCGCGCCGCCCGAGCACTGGCGTTACGAACGCCACCTCGAGTCGCTGGCCATGGCGCGGGGGGAGGCCGCCGAGGCCGAGGCCGTGGCCGCCGTGCTGCGCGACCCCGATCCGGTGATGGCCGAGAGCGCGGTGGTCACCCACCTCAACCGCCGGGCGGCGCGGCTGCTGGACGGCGAGGGGTTCCCCCGCTGGGCCCGGGCGATGACCACGGTGCTCGCCGGGCGTGCGTTCCCCGAGCGGCGGCTGCGCGAGTGGACCCTGCTGAAGGCCGTCACCCAGCACGAACCGTGGGCCGCGGCGGAGCTCGCCGCGGCCTCCGACTGGTGCCAGCGCACCGCAGCCCAGCTCCTGACCTCGTCCGAGGCCCTGAGCCTGCTGGCCGCCTCCGCCCGCACCCGCCGGGTCCGCAACGCCGCCGCCGATCGCCTGCGCCGCCGCACCCTGGTGTGACCGGTCAGAGGCCCTTGCGCACCCGGGCCGCGCGGCGGGCCTCGGCGGCCTGCCGGGCCTCCATCGTCTTGCGGGACTCCTTGCCCCGGCCGGGCCGGCCCGGCCGGGTGCCCATCCCGCGGAACCCGAGGTCCGAGCCCGAGGGCCGGCCCTTGGCGTCCGTCGGAGCGGATCCGGACAGCGGCACCCCCGAGGGCGCCTTCGCTCCGGTGATCCGGCTCAGGGCCGCCTCGCCGGACCGGACCTGGGTGATGGTCGGCCGGATCCGGGCGTCCGCCATCAGCCGGACCATGTCCCGGCGCTGGTTCGGGGCGACCAGGGTGACGACCCGGCCGGACTCGCCGGCCCGGGCGGTACGGCCGCCCCGGTGCAGGTAGTCCTTGTGGTCCGCCGGCGGGTCGACGTTGACCACGAGGTCGAGGTCGTCGATGTGGATGCCGCGCGCCGCGACGTTGGTCGCGACCAGGACGGTCACGGCGCCGGTCTTGAACTGGGCCAGGGTCCGGGTGCGCTGCGGCTGCGACTTGCCGCTGTGCAGCCCCTCCGCGCGCACGCCCATGGCCCGCAGGTGCTTCACGAACTGGTCGACGCCGTGCTTGGTGTCGAGGAACATCAGCACGCGGTTGTCGCGGGCCGCGATCTCGGTGGCCGCCGAGATCTTGTCGGCCGCGTGGATGTGCAGCACGTGGTGGTCCATCGTGCTCACCGCGCCCGCCTGCGGGTCGACGGAGTGCGCGACCGGGTCCTTCAGGTAGGTGCGCACCAGCTGGTCCACGTTGCGGTCCAGGGTCGCCGAGAACAGCATCCGCTGCCCCGCGTGGTGCACCTGGTCGAGGATCTCCGTGACCTGCGGCATGAAGCCCATGTCGCACATCTGGTCGGCCTCGTCGAGCACGGTGATCTTCACGCGCTCCAGGTGTACGTCACGCCGTCCGACCAGGTCGCTCAGCCGTCCGGGGGTGGCCACCACGACCTCGGCGCCGGTGCGCAGCGCGCTCACCTGGCGCCCGATGGACAGGCCGCCGACCACCGTGGCCATCCGCAGCGCCAGGGCCTCGGCGTACGGGGTCAGCGCCTCGGTCACCTGCTGCGCCAGCTCGCGCGTCGGTACGAGGACCAGCGCCAGCGGGCGCTTCGGGTCCGCCTTCTGTCCGGCGGTGCGGGCCAGCAGCGCCAGGCCGAAGGCGAGGGTCTTGCCGGAGCCCGTGCGTCCGCGGCCCAGGACGTCCCGGCCGGCCAGTGCGTTCGGGAGCGTCGCCGCCTGGATGGGGAACGGCTCCTTCACCTCCAGCCGGGCCATGGTCGTCATCAGCTCGGCGGGCAGCTCCAGCTCGGAGAACGAGGCGACCGGCGGCAGCCCCGGCACCTTCGGCTCGTGCCGTGTGAACTCACCCTGCGGCCCGGTGCTCCGGGGCGCCTTGGCGGCGGACTTGCCGCCGGGCTTGGCACCGGCCTTCACACCGAATCGGCCATGAGCTGACGGGTTCCTCATGCAGGACCTTTCAAGGGGGAAACAGCGAGACGGAAACGTCGAGAGGGAAAGGAGATGGTCAACCGCCCATGGTACCAGCGGAGGCTAGGCCTCCCCGGTGCCCAGTTCCCCCGACCGCACCTGCGCGCAGTGGGCGCGGACCTCGACCGCGGCGCGCTCGAACCAGTCGGCGATCACGGCGATCTCGTCGGGGGTGTAATCGGCGAACAGGGCGCCGAGCCGGTCGTAGAAGGGCTGGTAGACCGCGACGACCCGGGCGGCGGCAGCGGGATCGGCCACCACCCGTACGCGCCGCCGGTCGGTGGGGTCGGGCTGCCGCCGCGCGTACCCGGCCCGCTCGAGGCGGTTGAGGACCCCGGTGACGGCACCGGTGGTGAGGTCCACCAGCCCGGCGAGGTCACCGGCGGCCAGGGGGGTGTCCCCGGCGCCCAGGATGTGGCCCAGGCACGTCAGGTCGGTGACGTTGATGCCGAGCCGCTGTGCCACCTCCTGCTGGCCGACGATGCCCAGGGCGACGTACTGGTCCATGCGCGACATGGCCTCCGCGGCCGTGGCCGGGGGGCGGGGCTTGCCCTCCACGGACATACTCCTTAGCATCTAAGTTACTTAGCTCGTGAGATAAATGAACCCTTTCTCCGAGCCTACTGCCGACCGCACGACCTGGGAGAATTCATGAGCGCCCACGGGCACGTCGACCTCGGCCACACGGTGGCCGGCTGGACCGGTACCGCTCTGGCCCTGATCGGCTTCACCGGAGCGGGCCTCGCCGTGTGCGCGGCGTGGATGCCCGGGATATGGATGGGCCTCGGCGTCGTCGCCGCCGCCGGGGTCGTCACCTGGCTGCTGCACCTCGCCGGATGGGGCAAGCCGAGCGGCCCCCGCCCCGAGGCGGACTGGGACTGGCGTACCCGCGACACCGCCGCCCGCGCGGGGCACGCCGACTGCCTGGGCTGCCGGGCCAGCGGACCGCGCCGAGCCGCGGCAGCAGCTCCTCGGCCTCGATCCGCCGTGTCGTTGCCCGCTGCGGACAGCAGCGCATGAACATCCGGGTGAAGTGCTCCCCGTAGTGGATCCCCGTGTCGTCGCCCGGGTCCGGCCGCAACGGGCGGATCGGGGCGTCGAAGCGCGGCTCGTGCACACGGGGGTCACGTACGTCCGGCCGATGCGGTCCGCGCCCGCTCTCCGCCAGGGGCCGCGCGAAGAACCGGCGGCCCGCCGTCATCGCCGAAACCGCTCATGTCCCGCCCCTTCTCGAAGGCCCCTGTCAGGGGGCCTTTCCCCCATTTCACGGACGAGGCGGCCAGAAGTTCGAATGTGCGGCACGCCCCGGTTGGCCGCGTCCAGCGTGTGCAGTACGGGACCGTTGGGCAGGATCGGAGACGGCCGCGTGTGCGGCCCGCAGTGGAACGTTGAGAAGGATCAGCCAGATGGCAACAGGCATCGTGAAGTGGTTCAACTCGGAGAAGGGGTTCGGCTTCATTCAGCAGGACGACGGCGGGCCGGACGTGTTCGTGCACTTCTCCGCCATCGAGACCACCGGCTTCAAGTCGCTGGAAGAGAACCAGAAGGTCGAGTACAACGTCACCCAGGGCCCCAAGGGCCCCCAGGCCGAGCGGGTGGTCCCCCTCTCGTAGTACCGCTTCGCGAGCCCCGCTCGTGAGGTGCGCCCCGCCGGCCCAACCCGGCGGGGCTTTTGCACGCCCTCCGGCGCCCCGGGACAGCACGGGCCGATTCCGGCCCGGTGGCGCGCCACCCGATCGCGGCGTTGCTGCGGCCGGGCGTGAGCGGGATGGACAGCGGGCTGCCCCGGCCGGCCGACGGCGAGGTGGACCTTGCTGGTCAGCCCGCCCCGGGACCGGCCGCTCCCGTCCCGGCCGCGTCGTCACAGAACTGGACGTGCCGCTCGCGGACGGTCTGCCAAGGCCCGCAACGCCCCGGCAGGCCGCGCCACGGAGCCCCGGTCCGCAGTCACCGCGTTGCTCCGTCGATCAGCTGCCGGTGATCACGCCACGGACGACACGAACCGACTCAGCCGGTAGGCGGTCGGCAGCGCCAGGCGGCCGCACAGCGTGTCGATCCGGATCATCGACCCGTCGACTCCTGCCTCCCGAAGGCGGCGCACCTGCGCACGCACACGGCCCACGGCGTTTCCTTGGACCACTTCGCGGACCAGAGGGAGACGGCGCGAGGTGGAGGCCGGCGAGCCGTCGAACGGCTCGATCCGCGCCCCCTGCGCACCAGTCGACGACGGCGAGGGCAGTGGACGCCGAACGCGTGGTGGGGCTGAGGCTCAGGCGGGCTGGTCCTTGCCGGACGGGAGCCAGACCGTCATGGTCGCCGGGTCGATCGGGATCGAGACGTGCTCGTGCGTGATCGACCACGCTCCGTTCGTCCGCTGGAGGCAGACGCTCTCCCGTACCCAAATCGACGCCTGGAGCCCGCCCTTACGCTCTCCCGAGTCCAGGTGGAGCATGTGCGCGAACGCCGTGTCCCCGCTGGCCGCGAGCGTGAGGTCGTGCGTCTGCAGGCTGATGGGGCCGACGTACCCGTCGAACCAGCGAAGGAAGTTGCGGCGGATCTCGTCGGTTCCCGTGAACCGCAGCGGCGGGACGACGTCGTAGTAGACGGCGTCGGCGGCGTAGAACGACATGAGCCGGTCGATGTCCTTCGTCTGCTGGGCGTCGGCGCGGTGCGCCAGGAGCGCCCTGATCTCGGACTCGTGGGTGGTCATCGCGTACTCCTTCGGTAGGGGGGCGGTGGGTGCTGCGGGGCGGTGATGACTGCCGCTGTCAGTAGGACGAGGCGGCCCGGCGGAATGTGAGGCGGGGCGCCGATCTCACATTTCGGGGCGCTGTCCCGTCGTAGGAGGGGAGAGAAGATCCGACCGAGGGAGCCGCGACACCATGACGACCAGTTCGACCGCGCAGCAGGACGGCCGTCTCGACCCGATACCGAGCGCGGTCACCGGTGAACGCCGCAAGCTGATCGACCTCGCCTACCGGATGCTGGGCTCCGTGGCCGAGGCCGAGGACGTCGTCCAGGAGACGTACGCCCGCTGGTACGCGATGACCCCGCGGCAGCGGGAGGCGGTGGTGTCCCCCGGCGGCTGGCTGACCAAGGTCGCGGGCCGTATCTGCCTGGACGTGCTCCGCTCGGCACGGGTCCGGCGGGAGAGTTACGTGGGGGAGTGGGTGCCGGAGCCGCTGCCCTCGCGCACCGAGTGGCCCGCCGGCGCGAGGGACGACGGCACGGCTGATCCGGCCGACCGCATCACGCTCGACGAGTCGGTCGGCATGGCCTTCCTCGTCGTACTGGAAGCGATGACCCCGGCGGAGCGCGTGGCGTTCGTCCTCCACGACGTCTTCCGCTACCCCTTCTCCGAAGTGGCCGACATCGTCGGCCGCACCCCGGCGGCCTGCCGAAAGCTGGCGTCTTCGGCCCGCCGCCGCGTCGAGACCTCGCGGGTCCCCTTGTCGCCGACGGCCCAGCAGGCCCGCGTCGTCAGGGAGTTCCGGCTGGCGTGGGAGGCCAAGGACATCAACGCCCTCATCGGCCTGCTCGACGCCGACGCCACCGCCGTCGGAGACGGTGGCGGACTCGTCACGGCCCGGCTCCACCCGATCGAGGGCGCCGAGCGCATCGCCCGCTTCTTCGCCGGCCGGACCCGCCCCGGCCGGTTGGAGATCCGGGAGTGCACCGTCAACGGCCAGCCCGGTCTGGCGGCCCACCTGGACAGCGCCGTGGTGTCGGTGTACGCGTTCGACATCGCGAACGGCAGGATCCGCCGGATCTGGGCCGTGCTCAACCCCGAGAAGCTCCGGCCCTGGAAGACGCACTGACATCCCCCTCGCCGACGGGCCTGCCCTGCGGCCAGGCCCCCAGGTGCCCTAGGCCCGGTGGAGGGCGAGCAGGAGCCGCCACAGGTGGTCCGCCAGGCCGGCCGGGTCGGCCGGGACGGTGCCGTGGAGCCAGTCCGCGAGGACGCCGGTGAACGCGGCGGCCACCGCCGAGGCGACGAGCTCCGGGTGCGGGGCGCCCACGGCCGCGCGCTCGCTGCGGGCCCGCTCGCGCAGCTCCCGGTGGAGGCGGTCGCCGAGCGGGCCCCCGCCGCCGGGGAGGAGCAGGGTGCGGTAGAGCGGCGCGTGCTCGGCCGCCCCGGCGAGGAATCCGGCCAGTGCGGCCGGGGGTCGCACGGGCGGCAGCGCCCCGGGCCCGGTCTGCCAGGCGTGCAGGGCGTCGACCGCGGCGTGCACCACATCGGCGCAGGCGTCCACGGCGAGCGCGGTGAGGTCCTCGTAGTGCAGGTAGAACGTGGCGCGGCCGACCTTCGCCCGGCGGACCACCGCCGAGACGCTGACCTCGGCGAGCGGACCGCCCGCGCATTCCGCGAGCAGGCTCTCGCGCAGCCGCGCCTTCGTCCTGGCCGTACGCGGGTCCGGGGCGCGGGAGTCCTGCGGACTCACGCGGCCAGCAGCGCCGCGCCGAGGGCCAGCGCACCGGGCAGGGCCTGGGCCACGAGGATCCGCCGATTGGCGGTCGCGGCCCCGTACACCCCGGCGACGATCACGCACACCAGGAAGAAGACCTGCGTGGCCAGCGAGTCGATGACCAGGGCCCACACCAGCCCCGCGGCGAGGAACCCGTTGTAGAGGCCCTGGTTGGCGGCGAGAGGTGCGGTCAGGCGGGCGGTGTCCGCGTCGAATCCGGACAGGGCGCGCCCCGGCGGCCGCTGCCACAGGAACATCTCCAGCACCAGGATGTACAGGTGCAGGGCGGCCACGAGGCCGATCAGGATCTGAGCGACCGTGTGCACGGGCCGCCTCCGCTTCTCAGGGGTTCTTCCGGAGTCACGGCGTG
Source organism: Streptomyces sp. NPDC046303 (assembly GCF_055588085.1). Classification (NCBI taxonomy): domain Bacteria; kingdom Bacillati; phylum Actinomycetota; class Actinomycetes; order Kitasatosporales; family Streptomycetaceae; genus Streptomyces; species Streptomyces sp. NPDC046303. Next base: position 24,317 of record NZ_JBVJFA010000041.1, on the reverse strand, counting down.
TGCCGGGACCGTATTTCCTGGACAACTGTACAGGAAATACGGTCCCGGTCCGGTCACCGGCCGCGTCGGCGCCGGCGTCCTTCCGTCCTCCGCCCCCTCAGTCCTCCCGTACGGAGATGGCCGAGACCGGGCAGGCGCGGGCGGCCTCCCGGACCAGCGCGCTCCCGGCGCCGTCCTCGCGCCCCGGGAGCAGTTCGCCGAAGCCGTCGTCGTCCTGGGTGAACACCCCGGGGGCGGTCAGCGCGCACTGGCCCGCGCCGATGCAGACGCCCGTGTCGATGTCGATGTGCAGACGTGCGGTGGACACGGCCCTCACCACGCCACGGGCAGTTCGACCATGCCCTGGATGGTGTCGCCGGGCTTGAAGGGGATCCGGTCCGGCTCGGCCGCCAGGCGGAGCCCGGGCAGCCGCTCGAACAAGGTGCCCAGCGCGATCTCCATCTCCGCACGGGCCAGGTTCTGCCCGAGGCACTGGTGGATGCCGAAGCCGAAGGCCACGTGGTGCCGGGTGGGGCGGTGCCAGTCCAGCGCGTCCGGGTCCTCGAACGCGGATTCGTCGCGGTTGATGACGGAGGTGGAGAAGACCACCCCGTCGTCCGCGCGGACCGTCACCCCGCCGATCTCGATGTCCTCGGTCGCCACCCGCAGCATCCCGTCCGCGATCGATAGGAACCGCATCAGTTCCTCCACGGCCGACGAGATCAGCGCCGGGTCCGTCCGCAGCTCGGCCAGCTGCTCGGGGTGGCGCAGCAGGGTGAAGGTGCCGAGCGAGATCATGTTGGCGGTGGTCTCGTGCCCGGCGATGAGCAGGATCGCGGCGAGGTCGACCAGTTCCCCGACGCCGATCTCGCCGGTCTCCAGGCGCTCCGCGATCAGCTCGTCGAGCAGGCCGTCCCCGGGCTCCCGGCGCTTGCGCCCGATCAGGTCGGCGAGGTACTCGTCGAGCCGGCGCCGGGCGTCCTCCACGTCGGCGGCCTCCGGGCCGCGCAGCAGCCGCCGCGACTCGCCCTCGAAGAACTCGTGGTCCCCGTACGGGACTCCGAGCAGGGCGCAGATCACCATCGACGGCACGGGCAGGGCGAAGGCGGACACCAGTTCCGCCCGCGGACCGGCGGCGACCATACGGTCGATCAGCCGGTCCACGGTCTGCTGGATGCGCGGCCGCAGGGCCGTGGTCCGCTTCAGGGTGAAGGCCGGGATCAGCATCCGGCGCTGGATGTTGTGCTCGGGGTCGTCGAACCCGAGCAGCGCGGCGCGCCGGCTCTGGAGGCCCTTGAAACGCCGGGTGGGCGTGGGGAAGGCCGCGTTGCGGCGGTCGGTGGAGAGACGTCCGTCGGCGAGCAGGGCGCGGGCCTCGGCGAGGCCGGTGACCACCCATACGGAGCGGCCGTCGAAGAGGGTGACGCGGGAGAGCGGCCGGCTCTTGCGCAGCGGCTCGTACGCGGTCGGCGGGTGGTAGGGGCAGGTTCGGTCCTGGGGGAAGGCAACGGTCTCTGACGTGAAGGACATGAGCACCTCGCGAGCGATGGTTCCGTTGTGCCGGACTCCATTACATGCCTGAGGCACCTATCCGCCCTATGCCACTTTCGGCCAGATCACCCGAGTTCGCCCACAGGGCCCAGCCGGCGGCCCCCGGGCTCACACATGGGCGTCCAGGAAGGCCCGGAACTCCTCGGGGGTCATCGGCCCGGCCTGGCTCGCGACCGCCTCGCCGTCCTTGACGAGCACGGCCGTCGGCGCGCCGGTCACGCCGAAACGCCTCGTCGTCCCCGGACAGCGGGTCATGTCCGTACGGACGGCGGTCAGCCGCGCCGCGTACTCGTCGGCCAGCTCGCCGACGACCGCGTCCATCGCCCGGCACGCCTCGAGGGCCTTCGGCCAGCTCCCGCAGAAATAGGCGAGAACCGGCCCCTGCGCCATGGAGAGGATGAAGTCGAACTCCTGGTCCTCCCGTGGCTGGTGTACCCGACGTGCCATGCTGCCGCTCCTCGCTCCCGTGCCTCCCGGTCAGGGGGCGGCCCCCATCATCGCCGCTGCGGGCGGCGGCCGGTTGTCAGTGGTGCCTGTGAAGCTTGACCGCATGGACGACAGGATGCTCCGGCGCCGGGTCTACGGCGCCGACCACGAAGACCCCGACCCCGGCCCGCGCCCCGGGCACGCCTACGGCGAACTCGTGGGCGGCCCCCTGGACGGGCTCCTCCTCGACATCACCGGCTGGAGCGCCCGTCGGCTCACCGAAGAGGCCCGCCTGCCCACGGAGATAGGGCGCTACGGGGCGGGCGGGCGCGCCCACTACCGCCGCCGGGCGGCGGACCCCGGCCGGTGGGACTGGGTGGGGGACAGCCGCTGACCGCCCCGCCGGCCCCACCCCACCCGTCACCACCTGCCGCCGGAGTCGGCGATCATGGAACTTCGACGTACGGAGGAATGGGGCCATGGGGAACCTGGAGATGAGCACCGGCGACATGCGGGACGTGATCCGGCTGCTGACGGCGGTGGAGCGGACACCCGAGCAGGAGCGCGTCCTCGGCCTCGCGCGGGAGCGGTGCGCGCAGACCGACGCCCGCTTCGAAAACGCGGGCATCACGCTGGACGTGCCGGTCGCACAGGCACTGGAGGAACTGCTGGACGGCAGCCCCGGCGCCGACATGGAACCCGCCTACACGCATGCCTTCCAGTCGCTGGTCGCGGTGAACTTCTCCGACACCTACGACCTCGGCTACTGGCGGCGGCCGTCCTGGTTCCACACCGTCGACGAGGAGATGACCGGGCACGGGGTGCCGGCCGACCTCGCGCCCGCCGCGCTCCTGTTCGGCGGACCGCCGGTCCGGCTCCCGCATCCGGGCGACGCCGTCCCGTCGATGGGCACCTTCCCCGCTTCCCGCGCCGCCGAGGTGGTCGCCGCGTACGAGGCGGTCCTCGACCGGCTCGACCCGGAGGTCCGCGAGACGGCGCAGGTGCTGCTCGAGCCCATGCGGGTGGAGGCCGACGAGTGGGAAGTGACGAAGAAGGCGGGCCGGACCCAGGACACCGTCTTCTTCTGGATGCACTGACCGGCCGGGCGGCCGAGTGACGGCGCCCCGGTGGCCGCTCCCGAAGATTCTTTGAAGAATTCTCCGGAGAGCTGTCGATCCGGGCGCCTCCCGTTCGACGCAAGGGTGAGAGGCAGGGAAAGCCCCCGCCCTCCCGACCGAGGAGTCACCATGCCGCGCTTCCTGACGATGATCCGCATCAACGAGCAGGACCTGCCCCCGGAGAACTTCCCGCCGGAGTTCCAGGAGCGCATGGGCGCCCTGTTCGAGGAGATCACCAAGGCGGGGGTCATGCTCGACACCGCCGGGCTCCTGCCCACCTCCGAAGGGACCCGGCTCAGCTGGTCCGGCGGAAAGATCGGCTACACCGACGGACCCTTCACGGAGACCAAGGAGGTCGTCGGCGGCTACTCGCTGACCCAGTGCAAGGACAAGGCCGAGGCCATCGAGTGGACCAGGCGGTTCCTGGAGATCCACCCGGCGGAGTGGAACGTCAGCGCCGAGGTCCGGGAGATCCAGGAGATGTGATCGCCGCCGCGCTGCGCCGCGTTTGCCCTGCCTCGTCACGGCTGCTCTGATGGGTGGCCGTGACGGCAGTGGATGCGGCCCAGGCGGTCGAAGCGGTGTTCAGGATCGAGTCGGCGCGGATCATCGCCGCTGTCGCCCGTATCGTCCGGGACGTCGGCATCGCCGAGGAACTCGCGCAGGACGCCCTCGTCGCCGCGCTGGAACAGTGGCCCGAGTCGGGTGTCCCGGACCGGCCGGGCGCCTGGCTCACGGCCACCGCCCGACACCGCGCGATCGACCTCGTCCGCCGCAAGGAGACCTACGCGCGCAAACTCGCGGAGGTCGGCCGGGCCCTGGAGGACGTACCGCCGCCCGGCGAACCGGCCGAGCCCGCGGACCCCGAGCACATCGACGACGACCTGCTGCGGCTCATCTTCACCGCCTGCCACCCGGTCCTGGCGACCGAGGCCCGGATCGCGCTCACGCTGCGCCTGATGGGTGGCCTGACGACCCGGGAGATCGCCCGCGCCTTCCTCGCGTCCGAGTCCACCGTCGCCCAGCGCATCGTCCGGGCCAAGCGGACCCTGGCCGCGGCGGGGGTGCCCTTCGAAGTCCCGTACGGCGCCGACCGCGAGGCACGGCTCGAGTCGGTCCTCGAGGTCATCTACCTCATCTTCAACGAGGGTTACTCGGCGACGGCGGGCGAGGACCTGGTCCGCCCCGCCCTGTGCGAGGACGCGCTGCGGCTGGCCCGCGTCCTGGCGGGCCTGATGCCCGGGGAACCCGAGGTGCACGGCCTCGCCGCGCTGCTGGAGTTCCAGGCGTCCCGGATGGCCACCCGCACGGGACCCGACGGGGAACCGGTCCTGCTCGCCGACCAGAACCGGGCGCGCTGGAACCGCCTGCTCATCCACCGGGGCATCGAGGCCCTGCGGCACGCCGGCCAGGGCCCCTACTCGGTACAGGCCGCGATCGCCGGCTGCCACGCGGCGGCCGTGCGCTACGAGGACACCGACTGGACGGCGATCGCCGCCCTGTACGGGCGGCTCGTCACCCTGGTCCCGTCCCCGGTGGTGGAGCTCAACCGGGCGGTCGCCGTGTCGATGGCCCAGGGACCGGAGGCCGCGCTCCCGCTGGTCGACGCCTTGGCGGAGGAACCGGCCCTGCGCGCCTACCACTTGCTGCCGAGCGTACGGGGAGACCTGCTGGAGCGGCTCGGCCGCCCGGCGGAGGCCCGCGCCGAGTTCGAGCGGGCGGCCTCGCTCACCCGCAACGAGCGGGAGCGGACCCTGCTCCGCAGGCGCGCGGAACGTCTCTAGGGTCCGGTTCAGCCGTCGCGGGCTGTCCGGGACCGCACTCTTGTGCCCCCCGGCCGAACCGGGGACTCTGGCGGCGCCCCCACCCGGTCGACGAAAGGTCCAGGTGTACCGGAGATGACCGCCACCAGACGCATGCCGAGGCTGCTGCCGTCCGCCGCCCTGCTCGCCGCCGCGCTCCTGCCGATCGCCCCCCTCGCCGCCGCGGCCCCGGCCGCCGCTGCCGCTCCCGCCGTTCCCGCCGGGAAGTTGGAGCTCGCGGGACCTGCCGAGACGGCGGTCCCGGACAGCTGGATCGTCGTCCTGAAGGAGCCCGCCACGGGTTCCCGCACCCTCCCCGACCTCCTGGCGAAGGCGGGCGGAGCCAGGATCGGCCACGTCTACACCTCCGCGCTCCACGGCTTCTCCGTGCGGATGGACCGCTCCCGCGCGGCCCGGCTCGCCGCCGACCCGCGCGTGGCCCGGGTCCAGCAGGACACCGAGATCACCCTCGCCGCGACCGCCGCGACCGCCGCGACCGCCGCGACCGCCGCGACCGCCGCGACCGCCCCGACCGCCCCGACCGGCCCGACCGGCCCGGCGGCCGTCCAGCCGAACGCCCCCTGGGGACTGGACCGCATAGACCAGCGCAGGCTCCCGCTCTCCACCACCTACACCCACCGGACCACCGCCCCCGGCGTACGCGTGTACGTGATCGACACCGGACTGCGCACCACGCACGCGCAGTTCGGCGGCCGGGCCTCCGTCGGCACCGACACCGTCGGCGACGGCCAGAACGGCAACGACTGCCACGGCCACGGCACCCACGTCGGCGGGGTCGTCGCCGGCTCGACGTACGGCGTGGCGAAGGAGGCCCGGCTGGTCGCCGTACGCGTCCTGAACTGCCAGGGCTCCGCCACCACTTCGGGCGTGATCGCGGGCGTGGACTGGGTCACCGCGCACGCGGTGCGCCCCGCCGTCGCGAACATGAGCCTGGGCGGGGCCGCCAACACCGCGCTCGACGACGCCGTCCGCGCCTCCATCCGCGCCGGGATCACGTACACCGCCGCGGCCGGGGGCGGCGGCCGGCCCGACGGGGCCTGCGCCAATTCGCCCGCCCGGCTGCCCGAGGTCATCACCGTCGGCGCGAGCGACAGCCTCGACCGCCGGGCCGCCTCCTCCAACTACGGCACCTGCGTGTCCCTGTTCGCACCGGGCGTCGCCATCCCCTCGGCCTGGAAGGACGGCGACAGCGCCACGGCCACCCTCAGCGGCACCTCGGCGGCCACCGCCCACACGTCCGGAGCCGCCGCCCTCCATCTCGCCTTCCGGCCGGGCGACACCCCCGCGCAGGTCAAACAGGCCCTCGTCGCGAATGCCACGGCCGGCGTCCTCCAGGGCAGCCCGCCGGTCGTGCCGAACCGGCTCCTCTACACCCTCTACCTGCCGTAGCGCACGGCCACATCGAGCGGCGTCCGCTCGGGCCGGCGCGGCGCGGTCAGCGCGACGGGGCGGCGGAAACCGCCCGAGCGGGCGATCTGCTGGACCGTCAGGCGCAGCGCCTCCTGGAAGTCCCCCATGGTGCGGCGGGCCGCCTGAGTGTCGACGTAGAGGGAGTTCATGTGCAGACCGTCGGCATCCCGCTGGAACCACGAACAGGCACCGTTCGCGCGCGCCGACCACACGTGCGTCGAGGGCCGCCACTCGGCGTGGCGGTCGGCGCCCTGGCACCTGCGCATGTCGATGTACGAGAAGAAGTTCACCGGGTACGGCCAGGAGCGGGCGGCGAACTCCTCGGGCGCGAGCAGTTCCCAGGCCCGTACGAACGGCACGTCGATGTGACCGATCATTTCGGTGAACCCGGCCCGGACCCCTGCCATCACCTGGGCGAAGTCCCGGCCGGGGGAGACGTCGAACTCGATGGGCATGGTGTTCACGAACCAGCCCACCGAGTCCCCCCAGCCCTCCCGGCCGCGCTCGCTCACCGGCATGAACCCCCGGTATACGCCCGGTCCGCCGGCCTCGCGCAGGCAGACGGCCACGGAGGCGAGCACCCCCATGAAGGGCTTCCCGCCGACCGCCAGGCAGGTTTTCTCGAAGACCTCGGTCTCGGCGGCGTCCAGCAGGGTGGAGGCCTCGTTGACGATCGGGTACATCCGGTCCGGCTCCACGCCGAGGTCGAGCGGGAACCGCGGGAAGAACTCGCCGCCGCGCGCGATGAACTCCTTCCAGTAGTCCAGGCGTTCGTCGCGGGCGTCGATGGAGAGGTAGCGGCGGCGCTGCTCGTCGGCGAAGTCGAGATAGCTCGGGGCGACCGGGGGCAGTCCCGTCCCCTCGCCGCGGCACAGGGCCTCGTACGCGGTCAGCACCTCGTGGACGACGATGGGCATCGACATGCCGTCGCACACGATGTGGTCGAAGGCGAGGTAGACCGTCGCGGAGTCCTCGCGCAGCACCGCGCCCATGACGAACAGCGGCCAGGACAGCGTGTCGATGCTCCGCGTGAACCGTTCGACGAGGAAGTCCCGCAGCGCCCCGGACGTGTCGAAGGTGGCCACGGTCTCGGCCTCGAGGGCGAGTTCGGCCGGGTCGAAGGGCTCACAGGACAGCTCCCCGGCCAGCCGTCGGAACGCGCACCTGAGCACCTCGTGCCGCTGGACGAAAGCCAGCAGCGCCTGCGCCAGGGCCGGTTCGTCCAGTGGCCCCGCCACCTCGAAGGTGACCGCGATCCACGACGCGACGGGGTCGTCGGCGGCCCGGCTCTCCTCGGCGACGGTGAAGTGCTTCTCCTGGTTGAAGGACGCCCTCCGGCCCGGCTCGTCATCGGCGCCGCAGGCCTCCGCAACCGCGGACCTGAGGCGCCACTCGACCACCCGACCGGGTGCCAGGTGGTGCATCTCCAGAGGAAATTGCCGCATGCCGTTCATCCCTTCGCCCCCGAGTCAACCCCCAGGCCCTAACGACCCCCGGGCCGCTAAGGTGACGAAATCGGCTTCCGGCGTGCCTCAGCCCGGCTCCCCGTCGGAGTCGTCCCGGCGCACCTCGATGTGGTCGGCGGCCAGGTCGACGGCCACGCGCTGCTCCATGCCGAGGGCCTCCAGGAACTTCTGCGGCAGCTGGACGCGGCCGGTACGGTCCAGCATCACGTACTCGCGTTCGCTCACCGATTCCGCGCCGTGCTCGTCGGTCACGGTGCGGCGCAGCACCTCGCTGCTGGTGCGGCCGTCGCGGATGGCCACCGTACGGCGGACCTCTCCGGCGACGAGCGGATCGTGGGTCACGATGACCACGGTGGCGCCCAGCTCCCGGTTGACCGTGCGGAAGGCCTCGAAGATGGCGGCGCCGGTCTCGGAGTCCAGCTCGCCGGTGGGCTCGTCGGCGAGCAGGACGGCCGGATCGTTGGCCATGGCCACGGCGATGGCCACGCGCTGCTGCTGGCCTCCCGACAGCTCGGCCGGCCGGCGGCCCGCGAGATCGGAGATCTCCAGGGCTTCGAGGAGCTCGCCGACCCGGGCGGCCCGGCGTGCCGCCGCGCCCCGGGCGGCCCGGCCCCTCAGCTGCATGGGGAGGGCGATGTTCTGGGCCGCCGTCAGGAAGGGCAGCAGGTTGCGGGCCGTCTGCTGCCAGACGAATCCCACCGCCTCCCGGCGGTAGCGCAGCCGGTCCTTGGCGGACATCTCCAGCAGGTCGTAGCCGCCGACGGCGGCGGTCCCCGCCGTGGGGACGTCCAGGCCGGCCAGGATGTTCAGCAGGGTGGACTTGCCGCTGCCGGAAGCGCCGACCAGGGCCACCAGATCGCTCTGGGCCACGGTCAGTTCGAGCCCCTGCAAGGCCTGTACCTCGACCCCGTCGGTGCTGAAGATGCGTACGAGGCGGTCGCAGACGATGGCCGTGTCCGCCCCGGTCGTACGGGGTGCGGCGGCGGCCAGGGCCTGCCGGCGCAGCTCTTCGTAGGTCGGCTGCTCGCTGTTCACCGCTGGTCTCCCGCTCTCAGCTCGGTGGAGATCTGTCGTCTGCCGGATATCGCCGCCTCGGCGAGCACGGCGGCCGCGACCAGGGCCGCCAGGCCCAGCGCCTGCGTCAGCACGGGCCGGGCGGTGAGCCGCAGCCCGGCCGGCACCTGTGCGCCGACCAGCGAGGAAAGGTCCACGGCCGGGCCAAGCAGGGCCACGGCCGCCGCCGCGACCAGCCCGCCGCCGAAGGCGGCGACCAGTGCCTGGGGCAGTGCCTCGGCCAGGATCAGCGCCACGCCCTGCCGGGGTCGCAGGCCCATGGTGCGCAGCCGCGCGAGGAGCGCCGCCCGGTCGGGAGCGGCCCGCATCAGCGTCAGCAGAACGGCCAGCAGGGCGAACCCGGCGGCCCCCGCGACCGCCGCCCAGAACAGCCGTCCGGCCGAGTGCTGCAGCGGGTCGGCGCCGAGCACGGCGACGGCGTCCGCACTGGTCCGCACCAGGACGTGCTCGGCGGTCCCGGCCGGAGTCCTGGCGCGGACCAGCTCCTCGAGCCGCTCCGTGTCGAGGGATCCGGTGGCGAACCAGCGGTTGGGGCTGGAGACCCCGGGCGTCAGGGCGACGGTCGGCTCCGCCGGCAGCACGAGCGTGGCGGCTCCGCTGCCCGACAGCGCGGGCGTGCCGTCGACCACGGCGGCTGCTCTGACCTGGAGTTCCTCTCCGCGGACCCGCAGCCGGAAGGCCTGGTCCCCGGCCCGCGCGACCATGTCGCTGCTGAACAGCGCGGGCAGGGGAGTGCCGGCGGCGCCCCCGGCGAGCACTGCCGGGTCGAAGCGGCCGCGTCCGACGGTGCGGGCCAGCGCCGCGTACGCCACCGGGTCGACGACGACCACGGTGACCTGCGGGGAGCCGAGGTCGGTGCCGAAGAGGAACGCGTCCTCCTCCACCCAGGCGGCGACCGCCGTGCGGACCCCGGGCAGTTCGTTCGCGGCGCGCAGCAGCTCCGGCGTCAGGACGGAGCCCGGCGGGGTGGCGATCTGTGCGTCGCCGCCGACGGTCCGGCGCGCCGCCTGGAGCCGCTCGGTGTCCACGGAACCCAGCACCGTGGCCCCGAAACCGCCCGTGGTGACGGCGAGCATCAGGGCGATCAGCGGCAGGACGGAAGGACGCGCGCGGCCCCCGCTGCCCCGGGCGGCCCGCGCCAGGCCGAGGAAACCGACCAGGCCGGGGCGCCGGCCGGCCGCGCGGGCCAGCGCGCCGACGAGGGCCGGCTGGAGCCGGGCCAGCAGCAGCGCCCCGGACAGGGCGAGCAGCAGCGGGGCGGCCACCAGCAGCGGATCGAGTCCGGCGGCGGTCGCGACGCCGCGGCGGCGCACCTCCAGCACGGCCGCGGCGGTGGCGGCGAAGACCAGCATCTCGGCGACGAGGCGGCGCCGCGGGCCGGGCCTGCGCGGCGGGGACAGCAGGACGAAGGCCCGTACGGGGAACGCCAGCAGGGCGAGCAGTGCCACGGCGCACGCGGCGGTCAGCGAGGCCGTCAGCCGGGGGGTCGGCAGCAGCCGCACGGCGAGCCAGGTGGCGAGCGCGGCGGCCGGCAGCACCGTGACGGCGCCCTCCCCGAGCAGGCGGAGCACCAGGGAGCGGCGCGAGCCGCCGCGGGCCAGCATCAGCCGCAGCTCGGCCTCGCGCCGGTCGCCGGTGAGCGCGGCGGCCAGGCAGAAGACCACGGCGGCCACCCCGGCGACGCCGGCCGGGCCGATCGCGGCGAGCGGGGCTGCGCCGTGCTGGCGGGCCTCGGCCCGGGTGAACAGTTCGGGAAGGCGGGAACTGATGCGCAGGTCGGGCCGCTCGACGGCGGCGGACAGCGCGGATGCGGTGGGTCCGGTGACGAACGCGGCGATCTCCTGCGAGACCTGGGGCATGCGGTCGGCGCGCAGGCTCCCGGTGTCCACCGGGAGCCGCCAGAAGAACTCGGTGCCCTCGCCCCAGGCACCGATCCGGTCGAGGGCGTCCGCGCCGACGAGCGCGGCGGTCTGCCAGTACACCTTCGGCAGGGATTTCGAGCTGGGGGTGAGGTGCCGGCAGGCCTTGGTCAGGCACGGCAGGTCGGTCCAGTACACGTCGGCGGGGTCGGCGGCGTCGTACAGACCCACGACCTCGGCCCGGAGCGTTCCGAGGATGCCCGGAGATTCGAGCACGGTGCCGATCGGTGCCTTGAGGGTTTCGGAGGCACTGCGCGACAGGGCCACCTGGAGCGGGGCGTCAGGCCCGCTGCCGCCGGGCCAGCGGCCGGCCACCAGCGAGGTGTGGTCGGCGGCCCCGGGCAGGTGCACCAGGTCGAGCCGGGGGTCGACGCCCTCGGGCCGGTCCAGGCCTGGGTTGGCCAGGTCGCGGGCCTTCACCCCGCGCGCCCCGTGCACGGGACCGCTCGCATCGAGGCGGAACGCGCCGCCGGTGCGTGCACGCAGGGCCGCCAGGACGGTGTCCAGGTCCTGCGCGGTCATCGGCCCGCCGCGGGAGGTGGCGGTGGCGAGCAGGCTCGTCGGTCCGGCGCCCTGCGCGTGCAGGAACGAGCGCAGGGCCTGGTCGGCGCCGCGGTCCACGGCCCGCGGCAGCGCGGCCGCCAGCAGTACGGCGACGAAGGCCAGGGCGGCGCCGAGCAGCACGGTCAGCGGCGCCGCGCGCAGCCGGGTCCGCACCCAGGGCGCGGGGCGGTTCCCGCGGCCGTCGGCGGTGGTCGGGGCCGGGCGGGTCACATCTCCTCCAAGAGGCGCAGCCGTTCGGCGGCGCCCCGGGCGGTCCGGTCGCGGCGGCCGCCGATCAGGGCCGACAGCAGGGGCACCGCGGCGATCGCGGCGGCCATCAGCAGCGTGGGGACGGTCGGCAGGTCCACCAGCACCTCGGGTACGGGCCGCCGCGCCGCCGGTGTCAGGACGACCAGCGGCACCACCAGGTGGACGATGGCTGCGCCCAGCCCCAGCCCGACCGCGGTCCCGATGCCGACCAGGACACCGTTCTCGGCGGCGGCCGTGCGGCCCAGACCCCGGCGGGGCGCGCCCAGTGCCGTCAGCACGGCGAACTCCCGGGCCCGCTCCCGGCCGGCCGCCGCGGCGGAGGCGCCGAAGCCGATCGCGGCCAGCAGGGCGCAGGCCACCGCGAGGGCGGCGAGCGCGCTCTGCGGACCGGCGCTCAGCGGGTCCTCCAGCAGCGCGGCGGCCACCTCCTCGCGCAGCTCCACCTGTTGGCCGCCGGCTGCGGAACGCAGCTCGGCGGCGGCCCGCGCCGGGGCGGGGTCCCCGGCCGAGGCGGCGGGCAGCCACCACTCCGCGGGAGGCGGCAGCTCCCGGCCGGTGTCGGACGCCAGCAGCCGCCCGGTGGTGGCCAGATCGACGGCGAGGGCGGTGTCCCCGGCCACCGGCAGCGAGCCGACGGCGGCGGTGATCCGCACCGGCACACTGGCGCCGCCCAGCGGTACCGGGACCAGGTCGCCGACGGCCGCCCCGACGGCGGCGAGGTAGCCGCGCGTGGCGATCCCGGGCACCTCGGCGGCGGGCGCGGGCCCCGGCAGCAGGCCGAGCTGGACACCACCGAAGGTGTCGGTGCCGCCGCGGTAGCGCAGCCGGAGCAGCGCCGGGCCGCCCGGAGCCTCCTGTGCGGGCAGGAGTTCGGCGGCGGGGCCGGCGCCGGTCAGCGCCGGGGGCTTCAGGGTCCAGCCGGGCGGCGCCGCGGGCAGCGGCACGGGTACCGCCGCGGCGCCCGGGGACGCGGCGACCGCGAGGCGGCGTACGGTCAGCTCGCCGGGGCGGTCGGGCCCGCCGGTCCCGGGCTCGTAGAGGCCCCGGCCCAGACGGTCCTCGAGGCCGTACGAGAGCACGAGCCCGGCCAGGCTCAGCGGCGCGGCCGGGGATCCGAGCGGGGCTCCGGCCAGTGCGTCGAGGTCCACCGAGAGGGTGGCGTCCCCGCTGTCGGGGAGCGGGAGCATGGCGGTGCGGTAGGTCAGGCCGAACCGGTCGCGCAGCAGCAGCCCCAGCCCGGGACGGCCGCCCGCCCGCGGGGTCTGGGCGGTCACCTCCAGGTCGAGCCGGCTGGGCTGTCCCGGCAGTTCGATGTCGAAACCTGCCGAGCCGCTCGTGGAGCCGCTCGCGGCGGCGAGCGGCATGAACAGGTCCCGCAGGGAGCGCCCGTCCCGCAGGTCGGCCCGCAGCGGCACCCGGTCGGCGACCCCGGCGGCGTCCAGGGCGAGCACCTGCCCGGGGCGCCCGCCGGGCAGTTCCTGCTTCACGCGGATCACCGGGACGACCCGTTCGCCGCCGGGCAGCGAGGCGTACCGGCCGCCCCGGCCCAGCGGCGCCAGCTCACTGCCGGAGATCCGCAGGCCGCCGGCGGTGGCGAACGCGGCCTGGTCGCGCTGGGAGGCGGTCCAGGCGGTGTGCTGGCCGAGCGCCAGCACCCCGCTGGACACGGCGAGGACCAGCAGCAGGACGGGGCCGGTGGCCCGCTTCGGCCGGCGGGCGAGCTGCCAGCCGACCAGCGCCGGACCGAGCCCGCGGCCGCGCGCCGCCAGCCGGCCGCCGAAGCGCGCGGCGAACGGCAGCAGCCGCAGCACCAGCAGGGTGCCCGCGCACAGGGCAAGCGTCGGGGCGGCGACCAGCACCGGGTCGACGCCGAGTTCGCCGGACGCCCCGGCCGGGGCGGGCCCGTGTCCGGCGCCGCTGTACTGGGCGAGCTGCTGGTAGGCGAGGACGGCGAGTGCCACGAGCGCCAGGTCCGCGCCGGACCGGGCGGCCCCGGCGACGAGGGCCTGGCGGCGGCCGCTGCGGCGCAGGGCGGCGGCCCCCGCGCCGCGCAGCGCGGCGGGCAGCGCGGTCAGCGCCACGCACCCCAGGGCGCAGGCGGCCGCGACGGGCCACAGCAGCCAGGTCCCGGAGGTGTCCAGGGGGACCCGGGACAGCGGGCCGAAGCCGCTGAGGAGGTCGAGCAGGGGCGGGGTGAGGAGGGGGGCCAGGACGGCGGCGGGCAGGGCCAGGAGCAGCGATCCCCCCGCGCCGAGGGCGCCGAGCCGGACGCGCGAGGCGCCGCGCGCGGTGAGCAGCACCCGTTCCGGCTCCTGGCGGTCCGTCAGCAGCTGGGCGACCAGCAGCAGCGCGGCCGCGGCGAGGACGGCCAGCTGGAGCGCCCCGACCAGCAGGGAGGACCGGGCGACGACCTGACCCGACTCCAACTCGGCCAGCAGCGAGGGAAGTTCGGATTTGACCTGGAATCCGGCGGGGGGCTCTGTGCCCGCTTCCGCGGGGCCGGCGCCCGCCAGTCCCGCCGCGCGCTCGCGCAGCGCCCGGGCCTCGGCGCCGCGTACGGAGGAGAAATCGGCGGTCAGCAGCGAGGCGCGGCTGTTCTGGGGGATCCCGCCCGTCGTGAAGGCGGTGTCGTCGACGAGCAGCGGGCCGTACGTGGTGAAACTGCCGACGTGGAGTTCGCGGCCGCCGAGCGGGTCGAGCCGCCAGTAAGGGTCCGTCGGATCGGCCGCCCGGTACACCCCGGTGACCCGCACGGTGAGCGGAGCGGCGCCGCCGTACCGGTCGGCCAGGCGCATGTCGGCGGGGAGCGCGGACTCGGTCAGCCCGAGCCGTGCCAGCGCGGCCCGGGGCACGGCCACCGCGAGCGGCGAGGGGGCGCCCGCCGGCGGCGGCCACTGGCCCGCGAGCAGGTGGACGCGCTCCCGGTCGAAGGAGGCCAGCAGGGTCAGATCGGCCTCCTTGCCGGGGGTGGCGGCGCCCGGCAGGCCGTACGGCCGGCTGCGCGCCAGGCTTTCGACGCCGACCGGGAGCCGGCCGAACAGTTCGCCCGCGAACTCCCGTACGGCCGCGTCGTCCTGGGCGCGCGCCGGCACCGCGTGCTCGGCCGTGACCAGCACGCCGGCCCGGTCCCGGCCCGGTCCCTGGAGTGCCTGGCGCAGCCCGGCCTCGTCCACGCCGCGCGTGAAGGCGAACAGCGCCGTCAGGACGGTCGTGGTGATCAACACGGTGAGCAGTACGGCGGCGGCGAGCGGCAGTCGCCCGCTCAGCCGGCGCACGACGAAGCCGAGCATGTGCCTGTCCCTCCCCCGTCCGGACCGCTGGCACCGGATAGCGGACGATGCTGTCAGATTCGAACGTGCAGCGGAAGGTACTTGCGCGAAGGATGTGACGGATGAGCAAATTCGGACAGGAGGGGTCGCGGGTGGCTCCTCCACCCGGCCGATCCGAGTCCCAGGGGGAAGCGACACCATGACGCAGCATCAGGACGGCGCGGCCTCGGCACCACCCATGGTCGTGGTGGACGACGTACACCGGAGCTTCGGCAGCGGCCCGCGGACCGTACACGCCCTGCGCGGCGTCTCGTTCGAGGTGCGCCGCGGCGAACTCACCGCGCTCAAGGGCCGCTCCGGATCCGGCAAGACCACCCTGCTGAACCTGGTCGGCGGCCTGGACGCGCCGACCACGGGAGCCGTCCTGCTCGACGGCACCCCGCTGGCCGGCCTCGACGAGCCGGGGCTGCTGGCACTGCGCCGCGACCGGATCGGCTTCGTGTTCCAGTCCTTCGGCCTGATCCCCGTCCTCACCGCCGCCGAGAACGTCGGGGTCCCCTTGCGGATGCGCAAGGTCCCCGCCCAGCAGCGGGAGGAACGCGCCCGGACCCTGCTCGCCCTGGTGGGCCTGGCCGAGCACGCGGACCAGCGCCCCGGCGAACTCTCGGGAGGCCAGCAGCAGCGCGTGGCGGTGGCCCGCGCCCTCGCCAACGAACCCGACCTGATCATCGCGGACGAGCCGACCGGCCAGCTCGACTCGGAGACCGGGCGCTCGATCATGCGGCTGCTGCGCGCGGTCGTGCGCAGCGAGGGCGTCACCGCGCTGGTCGCCACCCACGACCCGGCCCTGATCGAACTGGCCGACCGGGTGGTGGAGCTGCGCGACGGCCGCATCGTCGACGAGCACCGGCCGCAGAACCCCTGAGGGACTGGGGCGGCGCGCGGAGGCGTCGCGGTCCGCCGTCCGAGGGCGGCCATGGCGGACAGTGGGCCACGTGGATGTGGAAGAGATCATCGACACGCTGTACGCACTGCCCCCGGCGCGGTTCACCGCGGCGCGGGACGAGGCCGCGGCCCGCGCGAAACGGGCCGGGGACCCGGCGGCGGCCAAGCGGATCGCGGGCCTGCGCCGCCCCACGCTCGCGGCCTGGACGTCGAACACGCTCGTCCGGGCGAAGCCGGACGAGGTCGAGCAGTTCCGCCAGCTCGGGCAGGCGCTGCGGGCGGCGCACCGGTCCCTGGACGGGGAGCAGTTGCGGGACCTGTCCCACCAGCAGCACGTGGTGATCGGGGCCCTGGCCCGGGAGGCGCTCCGCCTGGCGGAGGAGGCCGGAACGGCCGTTTCGGAGACGGTGCTGCGGGAGGTCGAGCAGATCCTGTACGCCGCCCTCGCGGACCCGGAGGCGGCCGAGGCCTGGGCCTCCGGCAGGCTGACGAAGGCCCCGGCCCTGTCGACGGAGTTCCCCGGCGTGGACCCCGATGCCCTACCGCCCGCGCCGCCCGCGCCGCCGGCTTCGCCCGAGCCGCCCGCGCCGTCTCCGGAGGTGACCGCCGAGCGGCCGCCCGACCCCCGGCTGGCCGCCGCCCGCGCCGCGGCCCAGGACGCGCAGTGGGCCGCCGTGGCCCGCGAGGACGAACTGCGGCTGTCCGAGGAGGCGCGGCAGCGGGCCGTCGCGCAGGCGGCGGCCGCCGACGCGGAGCTCGAGCGTGCCCAAACCGCGCGGGACCACGCGTATGCCGCCGTCGCCGAGACCGAGGAACGCCACCGCGAGGCCGACCGGGCCGCCAGGAAGGCCCGCCGCACCGCGGAGACCGCCGCCCGCCGCCTGCGCGCCCTGTCGGACGGGGCACGCGGGGAGGACGACGGCTGACCGCCGGGCCGGGCACGGCCGGGGCCCGCCCGCCGGGGCCCCGGCCGGGGCAGTGCCCCGAGGACGCCGATCGCCGCCTCCGCCGGCAGCGTCGCGGCCGGGCTGCGGCGCGCGCCGCACGTCGTTCGTCGTTCGGTCGATCCGGGGAAACGCCCGCGCGTCGGGCCCGGTCAGCTCCGGCTCGCCGTGACCAACTCCTCCATCACGGACGGCGGGAGCGCGGGGTTCGCGGCCGCGGCCCGGGCGACCTGTTCGTCCGCGGCGGTCAGCAGGCCGAGGAGGACCGGAGGCGCGAGCGCCGGGTGGGCGGCGGCGTCCCGGGCCGTCTTCGGATCGGCCAGACAGGGCTGGAGTGCTTCGGCCGTCGCGTTCGGGTGGACGGCGATCGCCCGCAGGGCCTTGCGTACGGGCGGCTCGTGGCGGGCCAGTTCCGCCAGCAGGGCCCCCGGCGCGTCCGGGTTGGCGGCGACCCGCGCGAGGACCCGTACGCCGTGTCGCGCGACCATGCCGCGCAGCCGTTCCTCGGACAGGCCCGGGTGCGGGGCGACGGCCCGGATGACCGCCGCGTCCGGATCCGCGGCCAGCGCGTCGCGCACCTCGGGCGGCAGGTCGTGCCGCTCCGCCACGAGCATCCGTACGGCCGCGTGCGGAGCCCTGGCCAGCTCCGCGAGCTCGTCCGGCGTCGCGGAGGCGATCCGCGGCAGCAGCGTCGGCCCGATCCGGGCCACTCCCGCCAGGTGCCTCAGCAGGTCGAGCGGCACGCGCGGATGGTGCGCCAGGCTCCGCTGCACGTCGTAGCCGTGGTCGTCGGCCAGGACGCGCATCAGCTCCTCCCCGATTCCCGGGTTGCGCGCGAGCGCCGCCCGGACACCCGGCAGCGGGTCGGCCGACAGCCTTTCGTACACGGCCCGCGGCAAATCGGTCCGCTCGGCGAGCACCCAGTTCAGGGACAGCTCGGGATCCTCGGCCAGGACGACCACGGCCTCGGCCGGCGTCGCCGGATTGACCGCCGTCGCGCGGCGGACCCGGGGATCCGGGTGGCGAGTGAGCCGGGTCGCGACGGGCGACGTCGTCCACCTCGCGAGCTCCGCGACCACCTCCACGTCCGGGTCCGCGGACAGGGCGTCCGTGACCTCCGGGGGCAGCCCGGGACACGAGGCCAGCTTCCAGCGGATGTGCGGGTCCGGGTCCGCCGCGAGGAGGCGGGCCCACTGCGGACGCCCACGGCCCTCGTCGAGGAGGGCGAGGGCGGCGTACGGGCGCACCGACGGGTCGACGTCGCCGGCCGACAACCGACCGTCGTACGCGAGCCGGACGGCGGTGTGCTCGTGGAGCGCGGCCAAGGCCCGCACCTGGGCAGGGCCGAGGCCGGCGCGGTCGGCGAGGCTCGCGAGCATCTCCTCGACGAGGTCGTCCGACGGATCGGGACGGGCCCCGGCCCACGCGATCAGCCGGTCCACGAGGTGCGGCGGCAGCGCAGGGTTGGCGGCGAGTCCGGGCAGCAGGCGGTTCACGGGCGGGCGACCTGTCCGGCGGCCGTCGCCGTCAGGGCCTCGGCCAGCGCCTTCGCGTACGGGTGTGGACGGCGACGCCGGGGGAGCAGGAGGCCGATGTGGCGGGCGGGTCGCGGGGGTTCGACGTGGATCACCGTCACCTCCGGGGAGGGGGCCGGGGCCAGGGAGACGTGCGGGACCAGGGAGACGCCGACGCCCGCCGCGACCAGGGTCTGCGCGAAGAAGTAGTCGGTGGTGGACGCCGCCACCCGGAGGTCGAAGCCGGCGAGCTCCGCGTAACGGCGCAGGAACACCTCGGTCTTGAGGCAGCCGATCACCCAGCGTTCCGCGGAGAGCTCGGCCAGGCCCAGCGAGGACCGGTCCGCGAGCCGGTGACCGCGCGGCAGGACCAGCCGGAGCGGGTCCTCCATCAGCGGGACCCAGTCGAGCGCCGGGCGCTCGCCCGGCCGTACGGGCGGCGGTCCGTCGAAGTGGTAGCTGAGGGCGAGGTCGGCCGCGCCGCCGCGCACCATCGGTACGGCGGCCTCCGGCTCGCTCTCCAGCACCGTCAGCTCCACCTCCGGATGCGCGGCCACGAACCGGGCGAGCGCGGCGGGCAGCAGGTGGCGGCCGCCGCTGGTGAAAGTGGCCACGGTCAGCCGCGGCCGCGGCGCGGTGAGCCGGCCGATCTCGTGGCGGACCTGGTCCAGTTCGGCGGAGATCGCCTCCGCCGCCTCCACCAGCAGCCGTCCGGGCTCCGTCAGGGTGACCCCGCGGGTGCTGCGCACGGCAACCGGATGCCCCAGGCTGCGTTCCAGTGCGGCGATGTGCTGGGAGACGGCCGACGGGGTCAGCAGCAGGGCGCCGGCGGCCCTGTTGAAGCTGCCGTGCTCCGCCACGGCCCGCAGGACGCGCAGCCGCTGCACATCGATCATCAGTATTCCTTCATGCCGATTCAGTGGATCACCAGTTCCGCTGGGGACCCTAGCGCGGCAGAGTCGAGCGCATGAACACGATTCTTGTCATCGGCGGAAGCCGGTACTTCGGGAAGTCCCTGGTCACCAAGGCGCGGGACGCGGGGCATGAGGTCACCGTCCTCAACCGGGGCTCCAGCGCCCCGCCCGCCGGCGTCGGACACCTCGTCGCCGACCGCGACGACGAGGACGGGCTGCGGGCGGCGCTGGGCTCGCGGAGCTTCGACACCGTCATCGACCAGGTCTGCTACACCCCCCGGCAGGCCGCCATCGCCCGGCGCGTCTTCGCCGGGCGGACCGGCCGGTACGTCATGACCTCCACGATGGAGGTGTACGACCCCGCCACCCTCCCCACGACCGCCGTGACGCCCGGGATCCCCGTCGCCGAGGACTCCCTCGACCTGGCGCACACCGCGCCCGAGGTGCCGTACGCGGACCCCGCCCACGCCCACCCCTACGCCGAGGGGAAGCGGCGGGCCGAGGCCGTCTTCCTGCGCGAGCCGGCCTTCCCGTTCGTCTCCGTACGGACCGCCCACGTCCTCGGCGGCGGCCGGGAGGAGTTCACCGAGCGGCTGGCGCACTACGTGCAGCGGATCGCCGCCGGGACCCCGGTCGACGTGCACGAAGCCCCGTACGGCACCTCGTTCATCCATCACCGGGAGATCGCGGACCTGCTGTACTGGGCGGCCGGCCAGAGCTTCACGGGTCCGGTGAACGCGGCCTCCCACGGGGCGCTGGACGTGACCGGGCTCTGCGCGCTGATCGCCGCGCAGCTCGGGCGCAGCCCGCGGTACCGGCTGGTCGAGCAGGGCGCCGTCCGCCTCGCCGTTCTCCTTCGACCGCCCCTACGCCATGGACAACGGCCGCGCCGCCGCCCTGGGTTTCCGCTTCGGCCGGGTCACCGACTGGCTGCCGGCCGCGATCGCCGAGACCGCGGCGCTCTAGGGGGTGTCTGACGGAGGTCCGCCGCGACCCAGTCCGCGAACGCCGTCCGCTCCACCATGAACCGGCTGCCCGGAAAGCTCCCCGGCTCCGGGCTGGTGCCGGTGGCGGTGGCGGTGTCGGTGGCGGGCGTCCGGCTGCCGGTGGACGGGCCCGTCCCGCCGGCCCCCGACGTGGAGGTCCCGTGCGCCCCGAGAACGTCACGGCGACCGCCGACGCCGGGGCCCTGGTGCCGGGCGCGCGGGCCGCCGCCCGGCCGGCCGAGCGGCCCGTCCTCGTCGTGGCCAGGACCGCGTGAGTGCCCCCGGCCGGGGCCCGGGCGGCCTCGGCGCGGTCCTGTTCGACATGGACGGCACCCTCGTCGACACCGAGGTGCTGTGGTGGCGGACCACCGAGGAGGTCGCCGGCGGCCTCGGCCACCGGCTCACCCCGCGGACGCCCCGGAGGTGGTCGGCCGCGCCGTCGAGGACACCGCGGCGCACCTGGTACGGGACACGGGCGGCGGAGACCCGGCCGGGATCGCGGCCGCACTCACCGAGCGGTTCTTCCGCCGGGTCGACGCCGGAGCGCCCATGCGGCCCGGCGCCCAGCGGCTGCTCACCGCCCTGGAGGCGGAGGGCGCGCCCTTCGCCTTCACGATGTCCGCCGACGACACCGAGCGCACCCAGCCGCACCCGGACCCCCACCGGGCGGCCGCCGGCCGCCTCGGCCTCGCACCGGGCGCCTGCGGCGGCGGTCGAGGACTCGCCCGACGGCGCGGCCCCGGCGGAGGCCGCCGGATGCGGCGTCCTCGTCGTCCCCTCGCTGCTGCCGGTCCCGCCGACACCGCGGCGGACCTTCGCGCGCTCCCTGGAGGAGGTCACTCCCGCCCTGCTGCGGAGCCGGGCGGGGTGACCGCGTCACTCCAGGCCGCGCGGGTTGGGTAGGGTGCCGGTCGTCGGGAGAGATCTGCGTGGGAGACGTGAGTTGATGAGTGGTCAGCAGCCGGGCCGGGACAGTTCGCCTCAGGTCTTCCAGCCGCTAGCCGGAGACGACCCGACCACCATCGCCGGATACCGGCTGGCCGCCAAGCTCGGCGCGGGCGGCATGGGCAAGGTGTACCTCTCGTACACCCCCGGCGGCCGGCCCGTGGCGATCAAGGTGATCCGCCCGGAGTTCGGCGAAGACGCCGAATTCCGCCGCCGGTTCACACAGGAAGTGCAGTCCGCGCAGCGGGTGCAGGGGCTGTTCACCGCCCCCGTCATCGACGCCGACACCGACAGTGCCCAGCCCTGGCTGGCCACCGCGTACGTGCCGGGACCCTCCCTCGCCGACGCGGTGGCCGCGCACGGGGCGCTGCCCGTCGAGGCGGTGCTCCTGCTCGTCGCCGGCATGGCCGAGGCCCTGCACGTCATCCACGGCGCGGGCATCGTCCACCGCGACCTCAAGCCGTCCAACGTGCTGCTCGCCGCGGACGGGCCCCGCGTCATCGACTTCGGCATCGCCTACGCCGCCGACGCCACCTCCCTCACCGGCAGCGGAGTCACCATCGGCACGCCCTCCTTCATGGCCCCGGAGCAGGCCGCGGGACGCAAGGTGACCCCGGCCACCGACATCTTCGCGCTCGGCCAGGTCGCCGCGTACGCCGCCACCGGAACCCCGGCGTTCGGCGAGGGCACCTCGCACGGCGTGCTCTACCGCATCGTCCACGAGGAGCCCGACCTCAGCGGGGTCCCGGAGCGGCTGACCGAACTGGTCACCCGGTGCCTCGCCAAGGACCCCGAGGCACGGCCGTCCCTGGCCGAGATCATCGCGCTCTGCCAGGCCGCCAACGCGGAGACCGTGCTGCGCCGTCCCGAGGACTGGCTCCCGGCCCCGGTCGCCGCCGACATCACGGTGCGCGCAGCCGCCCCCGCCCCGGTGCAGACCCCGCCGCCCTCGGCGGCGGCCCCGGCCGTGCCCGCGTACGCGCCCACCACGCCGGTGGCTCCGGCCACCCCGCCCCCGGGCTTCGGCCCCGCCCCGCACCAGCAGGCCACGCAGCAGCAGCCCCAGCAGCCCCAGCAGCCCCAGCAGCCCCCGCAGTCGTACCCCACGCCCCCGCCCGTGCCCGGCCCCACCGCGCCGCAGACCCACGCACAGGCGCACGCCTACGCCCCGACGCAGTTCCCGGGGCAGCAGCAGCACATGCAGCCGCAGCCGCACCAGCCCCACCCGTACCCCGGAGGCTTCACGCCGCCGCCGGCCCAGCCCCCGAAGAAATCGGGCAAGAAGGGCGTGCTCATCGCCTTGGCGGCCGTGCTGGTCTTCGCCGTGGCAGGCAGCGCCACCGCCTACGCCCTCCTCAAGGACAAGGACAAGGGCGGACAGGCACAGGGCGGCAGCTCCTCGCAGGACAAGGGCCAGGAGACGGAGCAGGCAGGGGGAGGCCAGAGCGGCTCGGGCAAGCCCAGTGCCAAGCCGAGTTCCAAGCCGAGCGCCAAGGCCGATCCCAAGCCCACCGAGCACAAGGGCATCAACCTCACCGCCGGATACCACCTGACCCTCGGGGACGAGGACATCCGTCCCCAGGACGGCGAGGACGGCGGGTACGAACTCTCCTACGACACCGGCGGATACCTGGACGCGGAGACCTCGGACGGGAACATGGTCCTGCTCGACCCCGGGCAGGAGGGAACCCTCGCCGTCTGCCGCGCCGAGACCCGCTTCGCCAAGAACATCTACCTCACGAAGCTCGCGAAGGGGCGGCAGATCTGCGTCACCACCGGTACCGGGCACCTGGCCCTCGTGACGGTGCAGGGCTTCTCGCCGGAGAACTCGCCCAGCAAGTACATGACGCTGGACCTGACGGTCTGGCGCAACGCCGTCAGCTCCGGCGCGGGCAGCTGAGCCGCGGGCCGACCCCGTGCGCGGTGCAGCACCGCGCCGGACCGGCGTCGACGTGACCGCCGGCCTCCGGCGGCCTCCGTGATCTCCGGTGACCCCCGCCCGGGGGCGCCGGAACCGGATCTTGCCGGCCGTCGTCTGAAACCCCGTGTGGATGAGAAGAAGAATCGCCGCCCTGCTGATAGCCCTGCTCGCAACTCAGGTGGGCGCTCTGGTCAACCCCGCCTACGCGTGCGGATGCGGGGCGATGGTCCCCGAGGGGCAGTCGCGGATCGGAGTGGACCGGGAGACGTCCGTCGTGCGCTGGGACGGCCGTACGGAACAGATCGTCATGCGCTTCACCGTCGGAGGGGACGCGCACCGGGCCGCCTGGATCATGCCCGTGCCGGGACGGGCGACGGTGGAACTGGGCGACCGGAACGTCTTCGGCGACCTCGCCTGGCTCACCCGGCCCGAACGTAAGACCCGGAGCTACTTCTGGCCCCGCGAAGGCGACTGGCCCTTCTCCTCCGGGATGCGGGACGGCGCGGGCGCCGCACTGCCCGGCAGCGGGGACCCGGGTGTCGGCGTCGTCGGCCGCGAGCAGCTCGGCGACTTCGACGTCGCGCGCCTGACCGCCACCGACCCGGACGCCCTGAAGAACTGGCTGGAGTCCAACGGCTTCCAGCTCCCCGACCGGCTCACCACCGAGGTCAAGCCCTACGTCGACCAGAAGTGGGAGTACGTGGCGGTACGCCTGGCCCCCCGGCAGCAGGGCAAGCCGCTGCGGGGGGACCTGGACCCGCTGAAGATCCGCTTCGAGAGCCCGACGCTCGTCTACCCGATGCGGCTCTCCCGGATGGCGAAGACCCCTCAGTCCCTGGGCCTGTACGTACTGGCCGACCACCGTATGGAGCCCACCTCGACGATCGGCGGATCCGCACCCGAGGTGACCTTCGCGGGGAAGATCTCCCCCGAGAACGGAGCGCTCGCCGAACTCACCGGCGGTGAACCGGTGTTCCTGACGGCGATCGACCAGCGGTTCCCGGAACCGGGCCGCATCGATGCCGACCACAAACTGCGGGCCACCGCCAAGGACACCCCGTTCCGCAGGGTCGTCTTCCGCAACGAGCTGCTCACGGTGGGGGACGGCGTCCCGGTCTGGCTCCTGACGGTGTCCGCCACCCTCGTCGCACTGGCGGCATCGGCCTTCGTGGTACTGCGGCGCCGCCGCCGCGCGGCCGCGTGACTTAGGGGGTGTCTGACGGAGGTCCGCGGCGTCGCGATGCCCGGCACGCACTCTCGCCGCACCGGCCGAAAGCCCACGTACGTCCAGTACGCGGGC
>NZ_JBVJFA010000040.1:0-56080 GCF_055588085.1 Streptomyces sp. NPDC046303 | reverse complement strand
CTTCCGATCTCCCGCGGAGCGGGTCCCACAGCGCTGCGCGCTGTGCCAACGAACCGCTTCGCTTCGCTCAGCGGGAAGGGCGCTTCGCGCCCTCGAAGCCGGCCCTTCGGGCCGGTGTCCTGCGCTGCGCTCCGGACTGTTCGGGGTTCCGCTTCGCTCCTCCCCGAACGGCCTGCTCCGCAGGCCTGGGTGACCCCGTTTCACGGGGTCCGGGCCTCCGGCCCGTTGGGCAGGTCCGCTCCGCTCCCCCACCCGGGTCCTTCCGGCTTCGCCTCCAGGACCAGCCCGCTACGCGGGCGGCTAGCAACAGGGTGGCTCGACTGACTCCTTGCCTGTGGGGGGTGGCGGGGTGTCCGCTGCGTCTCCCGCCAGCCAGGGCCCACACGCGGACCCTGGCTGGCGGGAGCAGGGTCGTGGAGCTAACGGGTACTGCCGAGGAGTGCCGTGGCCGTTTCGAGGTCGACTGCTGGGTCCCCTGTCGCCTCGACGGCAGCGATGAGCTTGTCGAGCTGGGCCGGGGACATCCGATGAGCCAGGCCGTCTCGGAGTTGGATGGTGTCGAAGTGGGCGTCCTGGTCGTATCCGTAGAGGTCGGCCAGGAGTTCTTGAGGGGTGGGTTCCACTGGGGTGGTAGTCCCTTTCTCACGGAGGAGGGCAGGTCACCGCGCTCGGGCAGGGAGCAGCGGAGCCAGGCCGGCGGACATTGGTTCAATCACACTCGGCGTAACCGTTGGCAATGAGCATGGCCTTGCCCATCAGCTGGACAACTTCCTCGGAGAGACCCCAGCAGTCAAAGCGGAGAGAGATGGGAAAGTCTCCGTACAGACTGAGGGCGAAGTGCAGGACTGTGAGTTCCTCGCTGTGGTCTCCGAGTTCACCTGCCTCAATCGCGGCGCGCAGCCGCGGGACCTCGAAACCGGCCCACATCTCCCCCTCTCTGAATCCCCCGTCGACGTACTGGCGCAGCCTCGGGTCCTCCAGCCACACGCCGGTCTGCTCCAGCAGCCAGACAGCCGCGTCCAAACACCACATGAAGTCCGTGCCACGCTTCAAAGCCTGAAGAAAATCCGCGGATGACATCTCAGAAAAATCGATCACCCTGGCAGGGTAGACAGCCAGTTCCCACCGCCGCCCACCCCAGCCAGCCAGCCAGGGAATTGGTTCATTCTGGCACCCGGATAAAAATAGGGAACCAGCTCACATGCCCCTCCGGCAGTCCTGATCACGAATGTCGTGTCGCACCCGGGCTGCGCCGGGTACCTCGACCGGCTGGCCACGCGCGTACACGGGAGGCGTTGATCCGACCGGTCACCGCCCTCCCGCGTACGATGCCCGCGCCCCGGTAGCCCCGTACGGCCGAAGCCGGATACGCGCCCCCGACCGCCGGCCGCACGAACCCTACGGAACCAGCACGATCTTGCCCCGGACCCGCCCGGTCTCGCTGAGCTCGTGCGCCTTCGCCGCCTCGGTGAGCGGGAGGGTCTCGGCAATGGTGGGCCGGATGCCGTGGCCGTCGATCAGCGCGGCGAAGTCGGTCAGTAGGTCAGGGGTCGGCTCGAGGAAGAACTCCACGAAGCGCACGGCCAGTTCGGCGGCGCGTGCGGTGACCTCGGTGCGGTCGACGCCGACCCCGACCACGTCCACCAGAATGCCGCCCGGCTTGAGTGTGCCGAGGGAGCGCGGCCCGTAGTCGTGGCTGATGGTGTCCAGTACGGCGTCGATGTCGCGGACGCCAAGATCCTCCGCTGGCGGGCCGAACGCGGCTCGGCCCCCGGGCTCCGTCCCCCGCGGTCGCGCCCCGCCCGGCCCGCCTCCGCCCCCAACTCCGTAAAAGGGGAGAGCACCCTGCCCAGTCCCGCCCTGCCCGGGGACCCCGCCTACCGGCTCACCACGGCCCTCTCGCACCTGCACCGCGCTTCCGGACACACCCAGCGGTGGCTGGCTGCCGAAGTAGGCATCTCCGCGTCTCTGCTCTCGCTGATCCTGCTCGGCAAGCGGCATCCAAAGTGGAAGGACGTCAAAGCAATCGCCGAACTGTGCGGCGCCGACCCCGCCGACCTCAGGCCCCTGTGGGAGAAAGCCCAGGGCATCCCGCCGGTCGCGCTTCCCGGCCCCGAGGACTTCCTCCAGGCCGCCGCCTCGCTGAAGTCCGCGCTGCGCGGCATGTGCATCGCGGCCGGCTCCCCCACCCCTGACGAAATCTGCTTCCAGCATTTGACACTCAACCCGCGCCGGGTCGCGCGCGCTCTGGTGAGCGAGCGGCCCGAGCGGGACCTGGCCGACTGGTCATTCGTCGCCTCCGTGACCACGGCACTGCGCGGGCATCCCGACGACGTGCGCCCCTTGTGGCAGCGGATGATGGTCGCCAGCGCCCTCATGTCCCCATCCGGCGCCGAGCCGGATGCCGACAGCACCATCGCGCAGCCCACCCACGCGGCAGCTAGCACCCCCGCACCATGCAGAACACCTGACACAGGCACCGGCCGCCCCCGCCGGCCAGACATTCTGCAGGCATCACGCACCCCTCGCGGCAATCAGGACACCGACGCGCTCATGCGGCGCCTGGAAATGCTCGAAATGATCAGAAGCGCCAACATGCCCGTCAGCCTGACCGCCCTGAGCAACTCCAGCGGCCTCCCGCCGCGCTATGCCTCCGAGATCCTCACCTGGCTTCGCGACCACCACTTCATCACCACCGGCAGGGACGGCGGCCACGCCCCCGGCCCCGTTCTGAACGCCGCCGCCGAAGGCCGTGACGTAGTGCAGGAATTCCTGGAACAGCTCAGCCTCAAGACCCACGGCGCGATCTACATCGGCACCTACACCGACGGCGACATCCACCTCTCCCACGAAGTCGCCCAGCCCGACATCCCCACCGTCGACCAGCACGTCGATTTCCGCGAGTCCGCCCACGCCAGCGCACTCGGCAAAGCCAACCTCGCACAGCTGGGCCGTGAGGCCCGCCTCGACCACCTGTCCCGCTACCGGCCCAGGAAACTGACCGGTCACACAATCACCGACCCCGACAGCCTCTTCCGCGCATTCGACCTCTCACCGCTTCAGTACGACCTCGAGGAGTACTCCGAACGGGATGTCTGCGCGGCCAGCCCACTGGTACTGCCCGGCCACACCGCCTCCATCGCCGTCGCCGTACCAGCAACCGATCGCCGACACCGCCTCGGCCGGGCCGCGGCCACCATCAACGACCACTCCACCACCATGGCTCTATCCCTCATCCTCACCCTCACCACCCCCCGCCCAAGTCACGCCCAGCACACTGCGCACAGGCGGTAAACCCGTACCGCCCCACCGTGCGGGCTCCGTGGCGGTGCAAGGTCCACGATGTCGGCGTCTGGGAGGGCCGGGAGCGCACACCCCACGAAGCCAGGCATCAAGCTGACGATGTCTCTCTGGATGGTGTTGGGGTCCAGAGTCGACTCGAAGCTCGCGGGACGGTTCAATGCCTGGGTGGTGAACTGGGCACAGATGTACGACTGTCGCTTTGATGTGGATCGCGTCCCTGAGCTTCTCGCTCGGGTGGAGCGTGAGTACGACTCGGAAGCGTGGACGGAGCTGGGACGCCGGCTGGTCCTCGAGCATGACCTGGTGTCGCCCGCCAGCATCGCTGCCCTGCCCTGGCTGGTGCGCCTCGCATCGCGGAACAGGGAGGCACGCCACCTGGCCGGCGAGATCATGGAGCGTGCGGCGAGCCACCATGACAGCGACGAACTGCTGGCTGAGAGCGCCGACGTGATCGCCAAGTTCGGCGCTCTCCTGGACCAGCACCTGCAGTCGCGGCCATCCGATTACCTGGTTACCTTCCGCGCACTGCTTGCGGTCGAGAAGCAGTACCACTGGGCCAACGTCCTGGGGGACTTCACGGACGACTTCTACGACCTGCAGTGCCCTCACTGCGGTGCGGAGGTGACCGTCGCCATCGGCGACTACGGGCGCTACTCGGCGATCCGGGACTGGAACCTGGGCGACGTGGACCGGCGTGATCTGCGGCCGAGGCCCGGCGAGGAGCTCACGGGCGTCGGACGGTGGATGCACGAGATTGCTGTCCGCGATGAAGAAGTCGCACTCGCCGAAGGAATCGCACATCTCTTCGGCAAGGCCGAGTGCCCGAGATGCGCCAGCGTCTTCACCATCGCAGACGAGTATGAGGCTGCCAACTGCCCAGTCCTGCGCTAGCGCCATTGCTGCATTGCCTCCGCGCCCCACCGGAACTAGCAGAACGGACACCCGGGTACAGCGGATGGTGCGCATGTCGGCGGCCCGGCCGGCCTGGCGGATGTAATCAGGAGCCGACGGGTTCGTGCCAGGGCATGACGAGCGTGGCGGTGTCCTGACTGGTCCAGGCAACGCGGCAGGTGCGGTTGTCAGCATGGGCGCGCCAGCCGTGCATCCCTGCGTCGTAGTCGGCGCAGATGAGGGCGGTACGTACCAGTGCGGGGCGGGCCGGTGTGACGCTGTGGTCCCACTCGAGGACGTCGATCACCGGCCGGCCGCCCACGACGGCCCATCCGGCGCCGGCGACCTGCCGCGCCCATGTGCGGGAGAGGGACAACTGGATGAGGGGTTCGGCTCCGTACTCGACTTTGTAGGTGAAGAACATCCCTGGCTCGCCGTCAGTGACCCGGGACTCCACCCGGGCCGCGGGCACCTCGGGGACGCGGGAGGCGTCGTGGCCCGCGGGCTCGCGTCCGGCCTGGAACGCCGGGGGCGGGGCCGGATGCGTCGCGTAGTCCATGTCGTCGAACCAGGCCGTGAAGCCCGAACGCACCGCGTCCGTCACCGCCTGGCCGATCAGTCCCTTGCCTGCCCCAGATGCACGGTCCTACCCATCCCCTCCCGGCCCCGGCCTCGCCCGTCGCCGCCCGAATATCCGGTATGCCACACTCCGGCACGACGCGCCTGGGAAACCGCAGAACATTACCCTTCAGCCGCGGCGGGCCTTGACACCGTCGCGATGGCCTTCTGCGAAGGTCACCGGATCCAGCATGCGGTCGCGGCCCGTACGACCTCTCTCATGTCGATGGCGCCCACCCCGGCGACGTCTTCCAGCAGACCGCCTTCAAACCTCACCCAGAGGAGAACCACGCCAGCGCCCCGGCGCGAGCAGGTGTCTGAGTGGCCGCACGCGGGACATCTCCTCCTGGAAGGAGATCAGGCCCTGGCAGGCTTGGTCGGAGTCGCCACCAGGCGTGATGGACGGCGTGAAACGGCTGGCGGGCACGGGCCTGGTCAAGGGCGGTGGCGCCGAGCAGGGCACCCGCCGACCTCGGGCACACGACAGCGCGGGCCGCCACCACGTGATGGCGGCCCGCGCCGGTGCCGGTCGGGAGCTGCTGCCAGCCGGTGATCAGGACGCCCGCTCGAAGGCCAGCGTTGCGTTCGGGCAGTGGGCCGCGTACCGCAGCAGCGCCTCCCGCTCCGCCTGGTCCACCGCCAGGCTCCAGCGGTGCTTGGTGGCCACCCACTCGCCGATATACCGGCAGTGCACCGCCGGCGCCGGCATCCACGTCGCCGGGTCCTGGTCGCTCTTCTGCCGGTTCGAACGCGCGGTCACACCGACGAGAGTGACGTCCGAGCCAAGGTCGTTGGCGTACCGGCGGCGCCGCTCCGTCGTCCAGCCATAGCCACCAGCTGGCGGGGAGCGTCATTCGAAGAGTGCCGTATTCCGCTCCGCTTTCGTATCCGGCGACTGGTGTGTCTGTCCACGCCTACGGAAAAGCGTCCACCTTGCCGATGAGTGCTGCTGGGGTGGTGCCGGGTGTGATCACCAGGTCGAAGTTGTACCCCTGATCGCAGAAGATCACTTCGATGGACCTTGGCACGCAGTCACGGAATATGCAGGCGATCTGGGCCGCGTCGGTAAGGGCGGCATCGATGTAGAGGCACGTGCCGTCCGTATCCAGGTATGCCTCAGCTGAGCCACAGGACGTCTGGAGGCTCCACGTGAAGCCCCGCGCTTCGCCCCGGATGGTCGGATCGTTGACCGTGTCGGCCCAGATGCCTTGGAGCAAGGGAGTCAGGGCTGAAGGCTCGATACGCCAGGTGGTGCTGGATTTGTCGAACAGAACCAGAAACGTCGCCATGCTGGTTGTCTACCAGGCTGGCGAACGGCCTTGTCAGCCGCGTGTGGCTCGGCTCTCGCCAGCGGACTTCCCTGGACGACGGGATCAGTGCCTGCCGTATGGAGGCCCGTCGACAGGGGCATGCTGGCGCGCTTGGAGGTAAGCAGTCCAGTCGGTGGTGGCACGGCGGCGCCATTGGACGGCCGTGATCGGGTGGAGGCCGAGCATCGGGCCGAGGACCGCGGGTGGCAGGTCACAGGCGAGGGCCACCAGGGCGGTAGTCCGGGCTGGCCGACTGGGGATGTGATGGGTGGCCAGGCGTCGGCTGAGGGCGGCGGCGGAGATGTGGGCACCCGGCAGGTGTCCGGGGAAGAGCCAGCCCGCGCTGGTGTTCGCGGCCCAGCCCTGGGGAGCGGGGCGGTCGGCAAGGGTGGTGAGGATGTCGGCGAGAGTGGTGGGCAGCGGGATTGGGGTCCGGCTCAGAGTCAGGAACGTCGTCTCCTCGTGGGTGGTCAGCGCGGTGGTGGGCAGTGCTGCGATTCTGGTGAGGTGTTGGCCGAACAGCAGGAGGATGGCACCGGCGGCTCGGACGTCGAGGTCGAGGCGGGTGTCGGTGAGGCACTGGTGCAGCAGGTCCCAGTGGGAGTCCTCGTCCAAGCCGCTAAGAGCTGTCCCGTAACTGGACGGCACCCCCTTGCCGATCCCGGATCGGACCGTGTCAGTGGCTAGTGACAGGATCGAGGGGTGCTGATCAAGGGATACGACGTCGGCCCGTTGGTGCCGGGCGAGTCACTGCTGGTCCACCCGGGCTTCTGGTCGAACTACCTCCTGGCGATGTGCAGCGACGGGGGGTGTCCCGAGCGCCCGGTTCCAGAGTGGTTCGGCGAGGACGGCGCCGATGTCGATGCCCTGTCCGAGGTCCTCTTCGATCCTGAGCGCTGGCCAGCGTTCAGGGTGCCGGCAGAAGACGGCCCCGGAGCCGTGGTGATCTACCGCAACCTGGATGGCGATTACGGCACCGACTACCTCCTCACCCATCCAGGCAGAAGCTACGCCGAGCAGATCGCCAGCTGGGACGGAGATTTCTCGGGCACTGGGCTGACATGGCACGAACTGATCCGGATCGCTGACAGCCCGTCGCTTGCGGAGGAAGGCGTCCAGGACACGACCACCCGCTTCCTGCTGCTGCTGCTTCCCCTCCTCACCGACCCGGACGTGCCGGAAACAGCACCAGCAAGGCTTATCGCCGCCCTGACCGCAGTCGGCGCGCCGCAAGACACTGCCTCCATCGCGGCGGAGCACCTCCTGGCCCACCTCACGAGGAGATCCCGGCACGACCCCACGTGGGCTTCTCCGCTGAGCGGCAGCTGAGAGGTGGCCCGAGCCGCCAGCCACGCCATGAAACGATCTTGGTATGGCTGGTGTGATCACGGCGTCGGAATCTTCCTGGATAGCCCCGTTCGCCGGGCTGAGCCCTCGCGCCTTCGGGAAGCTGGTAACGGTTCTGCGGCGCCAGGGTGCAGACGCGGTCCGCAAGGGCCGGCCGTGGAGTCTTCCGCTGGAGGATCGGGCCCTGCTGGTCGCGGCCTACTGGCGAACGAATCTCACAATGCGGCAACTCGCTCCTCTGTTCGGGGTGTCGAAGTCGGCGGCGGACCGGATCATCGACCACCTCGGGCCGATGCTCGCTCTCCAGCCCCGCAAACGGTTCGCCAAGGACACCGTGCTCATCGTCGACGGCACCCTGGTCCCCACCCGCGACCACTCCATCGCAGAGCGGTCGAAAAACTACCGGTACTCCACCAACCATCAGATCGTCATCGACGCCGACACCAGCCTGGTCGTCGTGGTCGGCCGGCCGCTCGCCGGGAACCGCAACGACTGCAAGGCATGGGAGGAATCCGGCGCCAAAGCCGCCGTCGGGAAGACCACCACAATCGCCGACGGCGGCTACCCCGGCACCGGATTGGTCATCCCGCACCGTCGGCACGGCCAGACGAACTCCCGGACTGGAAAGAGGACCACAATAGGTCCCACAAGCACGTCCGCGCCCGGGTCGAGCACGTCTTCGCCCGCATGAAGACCTGGAAGATCCTCCGCGACTGCCGCCTCAAAGGCGACGGCGTCCACCAGGCCATGCTCGGCATCGCCCGCATGCACAACCTCGCCCTCGCAGGATAGACCAGCGGGCCGCACCGCAGCCGACCATGCCTGAGACGACTCGGAGATCATTTACGGGACAGCTCTTAGTTGCGGCCGGTGTCTGAGCTAGGACTCCAGGGCGAAGGACAGTCTCCAAGGCGGTGGTGAGCACGCCTCCGCCGATCGAGAGGCCGAAGACGGTGGCAGGCCCCGCAGGGACGCCGACCAGCTTGCCTGCCAGCGGCTGATACCACTCAGCCGCGCGCAGAGCCAAGGGCTCTGACAGGTGAGGCGCGCCGCCATTCCTGCGGCATGCGGCTCCCTTAGAGTGCCGATGTGCCACGCCACCTTCCCGAACCGGACGCACCAGAGCCGGAGCGCGCACCTGCCAGCCGATCGCTCCGCCCCAAGATCTGGGCTCTCGCTGGGGCAGTGCTCCTCGCTGTGACCATCGAGTTGTCGACTGGCGTTGCGCGCAAAGGATACGAATGGGCGAAGGACTCCCTGTTCCCCCCGGGGCCCGTTCTCGCCGTCGAATCGCACATGGCCGAGCCCTTGGACACCTGCAGTGGTGGCAACGGATACGTCTTCCCGCGACCAGTCTCCGACCTCAGCGGGTTCCTCGGCCTGCAGGGGGGAAGTACCAACCCCGCCACCCGCCGCTTCCTGCGTGACCACGGAGGCGCCGTTGCGGAGTTCGTGATCGTCGAACTGACTCTGCAGCCCAAGAAACCGGTGCCGATCTCCGTTGAGTCGGTGAGGGTCAACGTGAAGGAGAGGCTCGAGCCGTTCCGAACGGGGTCGCACCTGATCGCCACCTCGCAGTGCGGCGGGGTGGACGTGCGGACGTTCCTGTTCAACCTCGACAGATCTCCGACTGCCCACCAGGTGATCGGGAACCCGCACGTGGGGGGCGACCAGCAGCTCTCCAAACTGCCGGCTGAACCCGAGCCCGGCAAGACCATGAAGCTGTACGTCGTCCCCTACGGACTAGACCACGGCTATCGGTTCACCTTGACCCTCGAATGGGTGGAGGGCGCCGAGCGCCACACCAAGGAGATCGACGATCAGGGCGAGGACTTCCTGATCATGCCCTCGGTGCAGGACCGGAACTATCAAACGGGCTCCGGAGTCGATGAGCTTCGGCCCGTTCCGTACGGAAGACCGTGGTTCCTCGACCATCCCAAGGCAGGCTGACCTCACGTTACCTCGCGAGGGTGAGCCGACGCGGGGACGCTGAGGAGTGAACGGGCGCGCTGGCTGTGCATCTGCC
Source organism: Streptomyces sp. NPDC046303 (assembly GCF_055588085.1). NCBI lineage: Bacteria > Bacillati > Actinomycetota > Actinomycetes > Kitasatosporales > Streptomycetaceae > Streptomyces > Streptomyces sp. NPDC046303. Next base: position 46,585 of record NZ_JBVJFA010000040.1, on the reverse strand, counting down.
GGAGTTTGCTTACACCTGGGTCTGGGTCTTCTGCTTGAGGTGTTCGTAGGCCCAGCTCGCCGCAGACGAAGTCGACGGCGTCCTGCCCGACTTCGCCCCGGCGTCCTCATGGACGGCGACGACATCGGACGATGGCGGTGGCGGCAGCAGGAACCGGGCACCTGGGCGCAGCTCCTCCCTGAACAGCAGAAACGGCTCACCGCCCTGGGCGTAGAGCCAGCCCAGGCGCCGACTCCGGCCCCCTCGGCCGTTCGCGGGGCGAAGGGGCCCGAACAAGGCGCAGCAGGCATTCCAACGAGCCCTGACAGCCCTCACGCAATGGGTGGAACGGGAAGGTACGGACCGGCCGGTCCCAAGTGCCCACGGGGAGGAGATCACGGTCGACGGCAATGCGGAGCCGGTGGTCGTGAAGCTCGGCGTATGGATCTCCAACACCAAAACCCGACGCGGCAAACTCACCACCGGCCAGCTGGACGCGCTCCGGGCGCTGGGCGTGGACTGGGCGTAGTCGCCGAGGACTCGAGCGCGTTAGCCAGCCTGGGGATTTCGGCTTTGAACCAGGTGTGGGTCATCAAAGATGATCACTTCCCACCACTCCCGAAAGACCGTTGGGTCATCGCCTTGTGGTTTTGCGACCCGGCGGATTGGATGCCGGTGCCAAGTAGCTCGGATCCCTCCATGAAGCGGGTCACGACGCTCGAATCCTCCGTGAGGATGTATACGTCTCACGGGGGGGGTTGGCGGTGTAGCCACCCGTCGATTCGTCCGACACGTCGCCTCCTTGCTGGGCCAGCGTGATCGTCTCACCCCCCGGCGTTGGCGTGCGAGCTCTGGCCAGACCCTCGCCTTACGTGGCCTGTCGAAGGTGAGACCGAAGACCCGGCTTCCTGCATCCCCAGCCAAGGCGGAAACCGAGGAAGAGAACGTCGGCAGCTTCCTGCGGGCAACCGACCCCAGGACGGAGAAGCCCGTGAGTCGGTTGTCGCTCAGGTCGAACTCGACCTGCAGCGCCTGGAACGCTCCGCCACCGCGATCGACCAGCTCGCCCCCTTCCACCTCGTAGTCTGCCCGCGCTGTGCACAACGCCTCGATGCCCGGACCGTCCCGGAAGACCACTGCGGCGTTTGCCTCCAAGCCGACCCAGCCGAGGAGGACACGGACCCGGCCGCGGTCCAGGAGGCGCGCAACGCTCTGGAGCAACAGCTGCAGGATGCGCGCGAACTGTTGCGAGCGGACACAGAAGTCCTGCGCAGAGCCCGTGAGCGGTCCTCCGAAGCGGAATTCCTCGCCACCAACCTGCGCCGACAGCTCGATGCCCAGACATGCGACGTTGTCGCCCCGCGGTTCGACGCCATCTCGGACGCCAGTGCCCGCGTCGCCGCCCTCAACGCCGGGATCGACGCCGTCCTCCACCTACGCGACTCGTGGGCGCGCGTACGAGCCATCGCTCAGGGCGCCAAGGACATCACCGCGCGCCGCAAAGCCGCCAACGCTGAGCTCAAGGCACGCAGAGCGGAAAACGACGCCCGACGATCCCTTGTCACCGAGCTCAGCCGTCTCTTCAGCGCCACCCTCATGAAGCTGAACCTGCCCTGGGAGCAGTCGGCCTTGGTCGACCCGGCAACCTACCTGCCAGTGGTAGACAACACGCCCTTCGAAAGCCTCCAGGCATCCGGCGGCGCCCTCCAGGCCGGCGTCAACATCGCCTACCACCTCGCACTCCTAGAGTGCGGAATCACCCACCCCGACATCCTCGTCCCGTCAATCCTGCTCATCGACTCCCCCCGCAGAGCGCTCGGCAGCAACCGCGACGACCAGGAACGAGGCCAACGGATCTACGGCCGATTCAAAGCCCTGACCGACGCCTACGGCCCGCGGCTCCAGCTCATCATCGCCGACAACGACACCGCCCCCTGCCGGACGACGCCTTCAGCACCATCGAACTCGACTACACCCATCCCATGGTCCCCGGCGTCGCCCACCCCGGCCCCGAGCACACGACACGAACCGAGCACGGGTACGAGGCGTAGCCCGGCCCGACTTGGACGTTCCCCCGCTGCCCCTGGCCCAACCGTCGACGAAGTCGGACATCGCGCGGCGTTGCTGTTCCTCGCGCGATCTGCTGCGCGAGGACGTCGCGGTCGATGTAGGGGTCGACGGCACCAAGGCCCCTTGCGGAGGCCCGCCTGGCCGGTCGGCGGACTGAGCGCGCCACTACTGCCCAGCTTTCACCCGGGTGAGAGCTACGGCACGGCTCCTCTATCCGCGCGCAACCGTTCACGACACTGCTCGTTGACGGGGAGTGCCCCCTGTCCCCTTCGTCCCCGTTGCTGGCCCACGCCGACTGCCGCTGCTCGGAAACCTCCCTGCATTCGGCCGAGACCCGCTGGCGTTCCTAGAACGTCTGCGCGACGAGTTCGGGGACGTCGTGACCTGGTCGCTCGGCCCGATGAAGATCATTTCCCTCGCCCATCCTGACCACATCGCCGAGCTCCTGGGAAGCAACAAAGGGCACTTCGAGAATCTCGATGCCGGCTGGGCGTTCAAACAACTGGTCGGCAAGAGCATCATGCGCAGCCAGGGCGCTGGCTGGCGCCGCAAGCGATCCCTGGTCCAGCCCTCCGTCCGCCCCTTCCAGGTACGCCGCTACGCCACGACGATGGTCGACTGCGCCGTGGCGCTTGCCGACCGCTGGCAGGAAGGCACCCAGATCGATGTACTGCGCGAGATGGATCAGCTCTCCCAGCGGATCGTGGTCCGCAACCTCTTCGGCAACGACATCGGCGACCAGGCCCACGCACTACGAGACGCGATGTCCGTGGCCGGGCGAGAGATCGGCGCCGAGCTACGGGGCATTGGACTCTTCCTACCGCCCTGGGTGCGTACCCCCGCCCGTCGACGCCTGCTCAACGCCGTCGTGACCGTCGACACTGAGATCGACCAACTCATTCGCGCCCGACAGGCATCAGGAGAGGCAGGCGACAGCGGCGAGGATCTACTGGGCAGGCTGCTCGCAGCCCGGGACGAGGAAGGACGGCCGCTCACCGCCACTGAGGTGCGAGACGAAGCGGTGACGCTCTGGGCCGCTGGACACGAAACCACGGCAACCGCGCTGACGTGGACCTGGTACCTCCTTTCGGCCTCGCCGTCCGCGCGAAAGAAGCTCGCCGCGGAACTCGACCGCGTACTCGACGGGCGCCCCCCGACGTACGCCGACTACGAGCAGCTGACCTGGACGCAGCAGATCGTCAAGGAAGCCCTACGGCTCTACCCGCCCGCATGGATCATTCCTCCCCGGGTGGCACGGGAAGGAGCCACCCTGGGAGCAATCCGGATCCCGGCCGGGACGACCCTCTGGTGCAGCCCGTGGGCGACACACAGAGACGCCCGCTGGTTTGCCAACCCCACAGCCTTCCGCCCCGAACGCTGGGACACGCACGCCCAACGCAGTGCGCCCTCGCATGCCTGGTTCCCGTTCGGAGGCGGCCACCGAGCCTGCCTCGGTGCTCGGTTCGCCCTGGTCCAGGTCACCCTGGTGATCGCAACACTGGCCCAGCGCTTCCACGTAGACATCGCCCCGGGGAAAGTGATCCCCACGGTCGGCCTACAGCTCCATCCCTCCACAACGCTGCGCGCCACACTACGGGCCCGGCCCCCTGCCCGCCTCGCTGAAGAGTGAGTGCCGTTAGGCGCGCCGCTGAGCCGTTTTGCGGTAGTGCGGAAGTAGGCGCATCACCACAGCCCACGCCACATCACCGACCCGGCTGCGCGAACTGTCGTGAAGGTTTCACCGCTGAAACGCCACTGCACCTATGGATGCGCCGACGGAACAAGGCTTCTGCTCGCCCCGAAGCCAGCGCTGTGCGACGGATGCCGCCGCCGGGGTGCCACTCCAGGACCGGGTCGGCTACGTCCCCGTGTTCGGCGCGCCAAGACACTGGGACCAGGACCAGGCCGCCGCAGTCATACCGGCGGCACGCGCATTCCTCGCCGGACCTCACGTGGGGACGCCGTGCTGAACCACCCCGCCCGCCGTCCCCTCCGCGGCGGTGCGCGCAGGCCAGCCAGCCACGCCAGCGTCACCCGCAGGCCACCGGCCCCGAACGAAACCGCTCGATCACCCGCACCTCCCCCAGCACCGCCAACGGCGCCATTCCCGGCGCAGTCAGCCGGCCCACCGACACCCCCGAACTCCCCCGACGCCAAGGCGGCCAACTCGTCGGTGTCCGCATCAGTGGACCAGCCCGACAACTCGTCCTCCCCCTCGGCATCGACGGCCAGGACCAGGTGCGGGCCATCGAGCCGGAACCGGGACGTACCGCCCCCGAAGCCCACCACGACCAGCGAGGCCGAGGCATGCCGATGGGCACCCCGATCTTGTCGTGGGCAAGCAGCCAAGCCACCACCGCCGACCGGTCGAACTGCGGATGCACCTCCGTGCCGCCGACCGGGGCGGGGAAATCGGCGTGCCGGCGGCGCCAGTTCACCACCGCCGCCCGACCCACCCGAGCCGTCCGCGCCACCTCCGCCAATTAGCCGAAGTACTCCGTTTCCGCCGTTCCTCTGAGCACCGACAGCAGGAAGGCGAGGCACCCCATGTCGTGGTTCTCCCACAGCGGGCCGCGCCCCTCGCTGTGACGGGCCACTCGTCGGGACGCTGACCGGGCCGCGCCAGCCAGTACAGGAACCCCCCGAGCCCTCCTCGAACGCCCACGGCAGGACCCGCGGCCCCGCCTCCAGCAGGCCGGCGGGCTTCGCCTCTCCCACAGGCTGGCCAAGATCTCGTCCCGTTCGGTCGTATGCGTGTGCAGGTCCCAGTCGCTGTAGATTCGTCTATTCGATCATTGGAAGTGGGAAACGTGAGAAGGAAAAAGACCCCCGGCTCGTGGATGGCCACGGGCCTGGTCGCGGCGGCCGGCCTGTTGGTCACCGTGTCCGTGGCGCCGGCGGTATCGGCCGGTGCGCCGGAAGGCACCCCGCCGGTGCGTACGATCTCGTACAACGTGTGCGGGGCGTACGCGGCGAAGTGCCAGAGCGAAATGACGCCGGCCGCCTGGGCGGACGGTCTGCACGGTCAAGTGGTCGACTGGGACGCCGATGTGGTGATGCTCCAGGAGATGTGCAAGGGGCAGTACGACAGGCTGCGTCAGACCCTGCCCGGGTACGCGGGTGTGTGGACCAGCACCCAGACCGCCGACGGCTGTGCGAAGTGGGGGGATGACAAGAGCTTCGGCCAGGCTCTCTTGGTCAAGGCTCCGCAGAGCGAGGTCACCGGTATGTCGGCGGAGCTCACTCCCCCTGGCTTCACCGAGGAGAAGCGCTCGGTGGTCTGCGCCAAGGCCCCCGTCGACGGGCGTGCGGTGCTGGCCTGCGGTACGCATCTGCGGCGTTACAACGAGACGCAGAACGACACCCCGCTACTGCTCGAGCGGATCGAGGCCTGGGCGGACGGGCTTCCCGTGGTGCTCGCGGGGGACTTCAACGCCCGCCCCGACTACACGCACATGGACCCCGTCTACGCGGGGCGGCCGGGAACGCTGTCCTTCGCCGAGGCCGACGGCACTGACCAGCAGTACTTCACCACCGCCTGCAAGTCCGCCGCGACGACAGAATGCCGCAGCGGAGCCCCCACCCTCGTCGACAACGAGACCGGCACGAAGTACGTCTCGAAGTTCGACTTCACCTTCTTCACCCGCCAAGACTTCCGGGACCTGCGCAGCGAGACGGTGGAGACCGGGTTCACCAAGGTCAAAGACCATCTGCTGGTTCGGTCAGCGGCAGCCTTCCAGGAGCGCGCCCGAGTCGCCGGGGACATGACCGGAGACGGCATCCCCGATCTCCTCGCGGTCCAGGACGACGGATCGCTGCGCCTCTACCCCGGCCTCGGCAACGGTCGTTTCGCCCCCCACCAGGTCATCGGCGCGAGCGGGTTCGCCGGAGCCGATGTCAGCCACCGCGGTGACTGGACCGGCGACGGCCGCGAAGACGTGATCGCCCGCATCGGCGACGAGCTGTGGGTCTACCCCAACACCGGCTACGGCCGCCTCGGCGAGCGCATCCCCATGCGCGACCGCCACACGGGCTGGACTCACGCCAACATCCTCGCCGCCGGCGACGTCGACGGGGACGGCCAACCCGACCTTGTGGGACGCAGCGTCAACGGCCTGTACCTGCACCGCGGCACCGTCGGCACCAACCCCGCCCTGCCCCGCGACGCAGTCGTCCTGGGCGGCCCGGAATGGAAGCTCGCCGACCTGCCCGACATCCTCGCCCCCGGCGACGTGAACGGCGATGGCCGCGCGGACCTGTGGGCCCGCGCCACCGACGGGCAGATCCGCCAGTACCTGTCCAACGGCGCCCAGCCACTGCCCGCACCCACCGTCCTCGGTAGCGCGGCCAAGACCGTCCACCCGCTCGCCGGCACCGTCGGTGACGCCGACCGCGACGGCCGCGCCGACCTGCTCCTCACCACCCCACCGCAGGACACCAACACCGGCAACCTCACCTTCCACCCCGGCGACACGGCGGGCACCGGCTTCGGCACGCCCGTCACCATCGGCGAAGGCGGGTGGCGCTGGATTCAGTCCCTGCGCTGATCTCCATGCCCGCACGGGTGTCCCCGAGAGTCGACCTTGTCGAGGACACCCGTCCCACCCGTGTCCGCACCCCCTATTGCATGGAATTCGCGGACGGTGTCGATCACCGCCGACCCCGCACACAGAACGGACCTCGCACCGCGGGCAGGGTCTCGCTTCACCTGGCCGGCGACCAGGCCTCCGCGGCGGTCGACTGGAGACATGGGCGGAAGCCGTCCTGCAGGCCCGAGGCCACGAGCTCGCCTCCTGACAGCCCTCCCCACAGCGGCCATCTGTCGCGCAGGCCGCCGATAGTAGGGCCTGGACGGGGTTTCCGAGCTGCAGGTCGGGGGCAGCATTGGGCCTGCGCGACACTGTGGCCGGACGGGACCGCCGTCAGCTGCTCTCGATTTCCGAGGCGACCTCGAGCGACCAGGCCCAGCTGTGGTCGTCATCGAGCACCGGCACAACGATCACATCCTCACCACTGTCCTGGGATGCCGCCCGCGCCTGGCCGAGCATGGTGAGCAGCGCGAGCGGGAAGTGCGCGGGCATGAACGGTGCTCTGTCGCGGCCTCCCTCATGGGCCAGCGTGACCGCCTCGTCCGACCCGAGTATCACCGCCGCCAGGGATTCCTCTGAGTAAATGACACGGATGATGGCGTCGGCGCGGATCAGGTTTCCGCTGGTGCCCTTCTCGCTTCTGCTCATCACCCACACCTGTGCCACCGACTCCTCCTTGGGTGCTGATCATCCGGACCCCAGCCGGGCCCGTTGGGCACGGGCAGAGCCAGCCCGCTCCCGCCGGGGTGGGCGTACCCGCAGTGTGCGGTCCACACCACGCGCGGGCAGGCGCCGACACACCGTAGTGCTGTGCCTCAACGGAGGACGGTCGGCCGCCCGTCCTCAGACCATGGGAGCGCGGCAAGGCGTTGACCCCCGGCTGCCTGCCGTCCGGTGACCAGCCCGGACACGGCTGTCGTGGGGCTCCTGCCCGACGCCCCCCGCTGCCTCGCGGGAGAGCCGGCTCCGACGCGGGTAACCCGGACGAGCCCAGCGGCGTTGAACCGTCATGACCACGTGCGATGCGTTCGGTCCGGTCATCGGCGTTCAGCGAAGCGGAGGCGAAATGGTTCCGCGCCCTGACCTGGAGGCGAGCTTCACCGAGCTCGCCCGCCGGTGGGTCACCTCGTACCGGGCCGGCACGACGAGGAATGGACGATTCTCGTACGCCGCTGTCCCTGGCCTCGTTGCTGACAGCCTGTGCGGCACGCTCCCCCTTGTGTGTCAGGCCTTCTTGCAAGCCGTCTCGTAGAGCTCGGTGGTCAGTGCGGCGACCTCCTCCTGCGAAGTGCCCTGGCCGCCGGTCATCGCCTGCGTCAACTCGAAGACGTTGACGCAGGGCCGAGTTGAGTAGTCGGACCAGGCGCAGACCGGGAACTGGAACTCCGCAGCACCCTCCTTGGGTGCGCCGGCATCCTTGTTGCGGGTGACCTTCACCTCCTGGCACTTCATGAGCGCGCCCTCGAAACCGGCGGGCCTGCGGGCCTGCGGGCCTTGGGGGCTTCCGCATTTTTGCGAGGCCAGTCGAAACCAGATCTCACTCCGCATCGCCGGCTCCGCCGGGACAGGCCGTAACCGCGGAGTCAGGCGGCGTAGCCGCCCGCCGCTCGGTGCCCCGAGATCGGTTGAGGTCTTCTGCCGGACCGGCCTGTCCTCCACGGCACCGTCGCCACCGCAGCGATCCGGCTCTGGCTCAGGCCTTGATCCGCTGAGTCGTCCCTAGGGTCCTGAGTCGGAGATTCGTCGTTGGTCTGGTGTGAGTCGTCCTGGACCGAAGATCCCGCCGGTGGTGCTGTCCGATGCTGAGCGGGCGATGTTGCAGTCGTGGGTGCGTCGTCGTTCGAGCGCCCAGTCGTTGGCGTTGCGATCACGGATCGTCCTGGAGAGCGCGGACGGGCACGCGATCGCCGAGGTCGCCCGGCGGCTGGGCATCACCACGGACACCGTCCGGGCCTGGCGGCGGCGCTTCCTGGAACGCCGGCTCGACGGCCTGTGCGACGAACCGCGGCCCGGCGTCCCACGGAAGATCACCGACGCCGATGTCGAACGCATCGTCATCAAGACGCTGGAGGAGACCCCGGGGGACGCAACCCACTGGTCGACGCGGTCGATGGCCGCGGCAACCGGTATGTCGCAGTCGGCGATCTCCCGGATCTGGCGGGCCTTCGCCCTACGACCGCACCGGGCCGAGGCGTTCAAGCTGTCAAAAGACCCGCTGTTCATCGACAAGGTCCGTGACGTGGTCGGCCTGTATCTCGATCCGCCGGAGCGGGCCCTGGTCCTCTGCGTGGATGAGAAGTCGCAGATCCAGGCCCTGGACCGGTCCCAGCCGGTCCTGCCGATGATGCCCGGGGTGCCCGAGCGCCGCAGCCACGACTACGTGCGAGCGGGCACCACCACCCTCTTCACCGCCCTGGACACCGCGACCGGCAAGGTCATCGGCTCACTCCACCGCCGCCACCGTGCAGTGGAGTTCAAGAAGTTCCTGGCCAAGCTGGACAAGGAGGTGCCCGCAGACCTTGAGGTCCACCTGATCCTGGACAACTACGTCACCCACAAGGTCCCGGCCGTCAAGGAGTGGCTGCTGGCGCATCCGCGCTTCCACCTGCACTTCACCCCAACCGGTACGTCCTGGCTGAACCTGGTCGAGCGGTGGTTCGCCGAACTCACCATGAAGAAGCTCCGCCGCGGCGTCCACCGCTCCGTCCAGGCACTCGAACGCGACATCAGGACCTGGCTCGCCGACTGGAACGAACACCCCAGGCCCTTCGTCTGGACGAAGACCGCAGACGAAATCCTCGACAAAGTCGCCGCTTACTGCCGACGAATCTCCGACTCAGGACACTAGCCGGCGGGGTTGGCCACGCCGCTTTCATCGACGATGAAGCGGCCGGTTTCGGCGCCGTTGAAGGTACCCTTCTTGATCCACTCGGTCAAGGCGGCCTTGACCGTGGCGTGCGGGCCGGCCCAGGGCTTCCCGGGGCGGCCGCCGTAGACGGTTCCTGTCTGCGGCGTGCACCGCTCACCGGTGCAGCCCTCCCACAGGATGTCGTGGCTGGCGCACGCCACGTGGACCAGCGCCTTGTTCGTCATCGTCGCGGGCAGGGCGTCGTAGATGGCGGTCGCATTGGAGGGCGGGGTCGGGTCGGAGTCCTCCAGACCGTGGATGACCAGTGTGGGCGCGGTCAGCTGACCGGCGACTTGGGCGTTCCAGCCGTACGTGGAGAAGGTGGGGGTGCGACTGAGGCCCGTCGGGTTGCCGGGCTCGGTCCCTCCCCAGGTGCGTCCGATCGGGTCCTCGGCGAGGATCTGCTCCCAGCGCCTGTCCCAGGCACCCGGGACAGTGCGACCCGTGCACTCGGCCTCACGGGGCTGCGGCAGCGGAGCCGGGGCGCCGCGAGTGCTCAGGGTGAGGGGGAAGGTGGCGAAACCACCCGGCGGGGTCACCTCTTCGGTCGGGAAGCCGAAGAGCGAGGACATGAACACCACGCGGTTCACCTTGCGGAGCATGGCGGCGGCTCCAGGCACCACCGGGTTGGCCGCGTACAGGGCGCGTCCGACGTGCACCCCACCGAGCGAGTAGCCGATCAGGGTGACCTTGCCGCCCGTGGGCCTGGCCCTGGCGACGGCGTCGTCGACGACCTGGCGGATGTCGCGCACCCAGACGTCGATACGGGCGAACCGGGTGCTGCTGGAGTGCGGTCTGCGCTCGCCGCCGAGCGGATTGGTCAGGAGCAGGGATCCCTGCTGGTCGAGGGGGAAGGCGCGCGGGTTGTGGGTGCGGTCGCAGCCCTCGGGGTGGGCACAGCTGCCGTCCGCCTCGTACGGCCGCAGGCTCGCGTTGCCGGGGTCGTCGAGTCCGTCCTCGAAGCGCGTCGAGAGCCCGTAGCCGAGCAGGTTCGGGGCGAAGGTGTCGATCCCCGACCGGGCCAGGGACCTCTGCAGGCTCAGCTCGCCGCCGCCAGGGGCTGGGTGCCGTAGGTCGAACGTCGCCGGCCCGGTGGACGAGCGGCCGTGAATCAGCACGGCGGCCCTGGTGGGTCCGCCCGGGCACTTGCCGTGGGCGTACACGGGCCGGACGCGGTGGACTTGGATGCGGGCCGGGCGGCGATCGAACCGCGAGTCCGGCATCAGCCCGGCCGGCACTGTGAAGTCCAGGAAGTAGTCCTCGGACGCAACACCGGTCGGCACCCGGTCGCAGCGCGGATGCGTCGCGCCGGGGTGCCCGGCCGCAGCCGCTCCGTTCGCACCAACGGCGCCCAGCACCAGGCAAAGCCCCAGGACGGCCCACCGGCGCCCCGCCCGGCCCCGGGCCCGGGGCGGGCGGTCCTTCGGCGGGCGCTCGCGGGTCTCGGTTGTGGCGTACATGGACGGCTCCCACCTGGGCTGCTGGTTCCGGCAACGGTCAGCAGCATCCTTCGGCCGCCACCGCGACCGCGCGCGACGGGCTCGGCCGAACGGCCCGCACGGGCATCCGGCCGGGGTCATTTCCACCCAGTACAACGAGCAACCGGGAACTTTCCGGCCACGCGCTGGGGCGTTTCTTTCGGATCTTGCCGGCCTCGCGGCGCCTGGCACGCTCCCGCGTAGCCTTCGGGCACGAGAGGTACGCCCACCGCATGGACTCGCTCCTCCGCCTTGCGATCTTTCTCTGGGCCCCACGGGCCTGGGGAGGCCCCAGGCACCAGACGCCGCTCCCTGATCCGGCCTGATCCCAAAGATCGCCCTAAAGGGTGTTGCAGAAGGCTTAGAGATGGGCATTTTGCCTCTATGGGTGGGGTGTTGCGGGCTCAGCCGGTGTGGGTGGAGACGTTCACGGGCTTGCGGATGGACCGGTTCGTGAAGCTGGTGAGGGTGGTGCGGGAGCGGGGTGGGAACGGGCCTGGTGGTGGCCGGCCGTGGTGTCTGCCGCTGGTGGACCGGGTGCTGCTGGTGGCGGTGTACTACCGCACGAACCGCACGATGCGGCAGCTCGCCCCGTTGTTCGGCGTCTCCTCAGCGACGGTCTGCCGGGTCAACCAGCGCCTGCGTCCGCTCCTGGCGCTCGAGCCGGCCCCGCGGCCGGTGACGGACACCGACCGGTTGTGGATCGTGGACGGCACCCTCATCCCTGTCCGCGACCGGAAAGTGGGGGCCTCGTCGAGAAACTACCGGTTCTCGGCGAACGTGCAGGTCATCATCGATGCCGACACGCGTCTGGTGGTCGCGTCGGCCCGTCCTGCGCCGGGAAACAAGGCCGATGCCCACATCTGGCGGGAGTCGGACCTGCCGGCCGCGGCGGTCGGGACGACGGTGATCGCGGACGGCGCCTACCTCGGAACCGGGCTGATCGTCCCGCACCGCAGAAGAGCCGGCCGTCCTCTCCTGCGAGGGCAGGAGGAGGACAACGCCGAGCACCGGCGGGTACGTGCCCGTGTCGAGCACACCTTCGCCCGCATGAAGAACTGGAAGATCCTCCGCGACTGCCGCCAGAAGGGCGACGGCCTCCACCACACCGTCCAGGCCGTCGCCACCATGCACAACATGGCCATGACAGGCTGAATCAGCAGGCCAGGCACCACTCAGGCCTGCCCGGAACAGACCTTCTGCAACACCCTTTAGCGCCCGTCTTCAAACGGTGGTGTGGTTCACCTGCTGATGCTTGCCTGACGCAGGACGCGAGGTGTGGACACGTGGCCATCCCGAAGAACCGGGGCTTCTACAAGCACGGCGACATCGGCGGTCAGGGAACGACTGGCGCCGTTCTCGGCCAGCCAGCGGGCTGCTGCCACGGTGCCATACGTGGACCAACCGCCGATCAGCACGACACGCTTGTTCGGGTTGAGGGGGTTCGCGGCTCGGACGATGTAGCCGCAGTCACGTACAACCTCGCCGTTCGCTGCATCTCCTGTGTAGGCCGTCCCTTCCCATGTGATCGCTCCTCCACCCAGCCGGAACGGCAACGCCTCCGTCATGGCTTCCAGGATGCGGCGGGCTGCCTCGTTGTTCTTCGGTCCGCCCAAGATGAGCAGATTCTGCTCCATCTCGCTGCCCGGCAAGTGTGCCGACAGGCGGACCTTCTCCAAGTCGAGGTCACGGTAGGCGTGAGTGAGAGAGGGGATGAGCACGGACAGTGCCCGGACCTGTCCCAGACCGGCTACGGGGCGCTGGTAGCGGCCAGTGTCGACGTAGGAGGTGTCAAGCACTATGGAGAGTTCGCCTGCGTTCAGGTAGCGCCACGTGCGACGTGCAGGAAGCCGCTTGAGCACGAGCCAGCGCACCAGGGTGCCGATGCCGGTGAGCACGGCGGCCACCACTGCACTGAGAATCTGCGAGCCTACGGCCCCCGCAATAACATCCATGGCGATCTCCCCCTCCGCGCGGGCCAGAACCTAGCGTGCGCGTGTTGCCTGAGTAGCGCCCATTGGATCATGGGCTGTGCATCGACATGAACTCACTGACCAAGAATGGGAATTACTCTCTGCGCTGATACCCCAGGCTGGAACCGGACGCCCCCGGGTAAGGGCTGTCCCGCAAAGATCTCCGGACCCCTGCGGTGGGCTACCCCATGACCGCGCGGGCCGTGTCGAGAAAGGCTGACCGGTTGCCCTCTAGGTAGTCCCGCACGCTCTCGCCATCGGGCAAGCCTTCCCACACGGTCCGGTTGAGGTCGAGGAAGTGCGCGTGTGCGGCCTCATGCACGGGTGGGGGGAACTGGATGCGGATGAGCCGGTCCGCGACCCAGAACCGGTACATCACGTCCCGGGTCGTGAGGTACCAGGCGTCCGTGTCCTCCCATCCGGACGGCCGGGTGTACGCGCAGCGTTCCGCCTCTGCCGACACCTCGATGAACCTCTCCAGCAGCGCAAGCCGTTCCGCGCGCCGGGTCTCTGACAGCGCGATCTGCTGCCGTTGCTGTTCAGTACGTTCCGCTGACCGCTGAGTTCTGTGCTGGACGAGGTAGGACAAGACGCCGCCGAGGACAACGCCGCCCAACGATATGAGTGACACCCAGACCTGACCTGACATGACGATCATCGTCCCATAGCATCGACCTTTGAGACGATCTCGGTGTGGCTGGTCTGATCACGGCGCCCGAGCCGTCTTGGATAGCCCCGTTCACCGGGCTGAGCCCGCGCAACTTCGGCAAACTGGTGACAAGGCTGCGGCGGGAGGGTGAACACGCGGTCCGCAAGGGTCGGCCGTGGAGCCTGTCGCTGGAGACAGGGCAATGCTGGTCGTCGCCTACTGGCGCACGAACCTGACGATGCGGCAGCTCGCTCCGGCTGTTTGGGATCTCGAAGTCGGCCGCGGACCGCATCATCGACCACCTCGGGCCGATACTCGCGCTTCAGCCCCGCAAGCGGTTCGCCAAGGAGACCCGTGCTCATCGTGGACGGCACTCTCGTCCCCACCCGCGACCACGCGGTGGCCGAGCGGTCCAAGAGCTAGCGGTACTCCACCGCCCACCAGGTCGTCATCGACGCGGACACTCGACTCGTCGTTGTGATCGGCCGGCCGCTGCCGGACAACCGCCACGACTCTTGCGGCTGGGAGGAGTCCGGCGCCAAAGCCGCCGTCGGCAATACAACCACAGTCGCCGATGGCGGCTACCAGGGCACGGGACTGGTGATCCCTCATCGCAGGGAGCCCGGCCAAACCGAACTTCCCCACGGGGAAGAGGAGCACAGCCGGTCCCACAAGCAGGTTCAGGCCCGCGTCGAGATCCCCTGGGCGGTGATCGGCGTTATGGTGCGCCGGCTGCCCCGGGGCCGAGTTGCCGTTCGGAGCCGCCCGCGGCTCCTCGCTGGCTCGGCTCAGCGACTGCAGACCGTGAAGCACGCCCCGCTTCGCTCTGGGCCATGCACCCGGTCAGTACCAGACAGTGAGCACATGGGCCCGATGTGCCTCGGAGGAACCTTTCGGGTTGTCGAGCACAGTCCACGGCTTCTCGTCTGAACGGGAGGGTGAGCCCACGCCGCTGCCGACAGGCTGGCCGTCTTTTGTTGCATTCCCAGTTGATTCGCTTGCCGGCCACGGTGGGCTGAGCGCCAGGTACACCTGCGCAGCGCAATGTCGAACCCCTGCCTGGGGTCGCGGACGTCCTGGAGATCCGCGACGCCTCCCCCGTCCTCGCCGAGTCCGACGAGGCGCGGCGGGGCCGGCGCCTGGCGCTGCTGCAGGCCGCGCTCCTGGAGCACGCCGCGGCGTACAACCTGCGCACGTTCATGACGTTCCACCAGAAGGTCAAGGAAGCGGCCGCGTTCGGGGACAAGCTGCCCGAGACGGCGGCGGAGCTGTACGTCACCGCGCCTCCGACGCCGACCTGGCGGCCGCGGAGAAGCTGCCGAAGTCCTCGATCGACACCCGAGTTCTACGAGCTGGAGGCCGGCCGCCACGTACCCCCGGACCGGGTCTGGTCGGCGTGGCTGTCCGGGGACCACCTCGTCACTGAGCGCCGCGAGGTCTTGCGCCAGTTCGCGAACGGCATCGACGCGAACAACCGGCGCGTGCACCGGACGTTCCTCGCCTCCGTACGGGTCGTGGGCGAGGGCCTCGACATCACCGGCGAGCGCGGGCTGGAGGCGATCTGCTTCGCCGACACCCGCGGCTCCCAGGTCGAGATCGTCCAGAACATCGGCCGCGCCCTCCGCCTCAACAAGGACGGCTCCACCAAGATCGCCCGGATCATCGTGCCCATCTTCCTGGAGCCGGGCGAGGACCCCACCGACATGGTCGCCAGCGCCAGCTTCCGCCCCCTTGTAGCAGTCCTCCAAAGCCTCCGCAGCCATGATGACCGACTCGTCGAACAGCTCGCCTCCCGCGCACTCACCCACGGACAACGCAAGATCCACCTCCAGCGCGACAAAGACGGACGGATCATCAGGGCCAGCGGCGAAGGCGAAGACCAGGAGCAGGAACAGGGCGGTGCTGATGCCGCCCCGGAATCAGCCGTGCTGCACTTCTCCAGCCCGCGCGACGCCGCCACGATCGCCGCGTTCCTGCGCACTCGGGTCTACCGGCCCAAGTCCCTGGTGTGGCTGGAGGGCTACCAGGCCCTCATCCGGTGGCGGGCAGAGAACGAGATCACCGGCCTCTACGCCGTCGCGTACAACACCGAAACGTCGGTGGGCGTCACGAAGGCGTTCCCCCTCGGGCGGTGGGTGCACCAGCAGCGCAAGGCCCTGCACGCCGGGGACCTCGAGGAGCGGCGCAAGACGCTGCTGGACGCCCCGGAGGCCGGGATGGTGTGGGAGGCCGGCGAAGAGGCGTGGGAGAACAAACTCGCCGACCTGCGGTCCTACCGGCGGGCCACCGGGCACCTCGCGCCTCGGCAGGACGCGAGGTGGGGTGAGGACGACGAGATGGTGCCCGTCGGCCAGTACATGGCCAACCTCCGCCGCAAGGGCGCCAAAAACGGGCTCGGAAAGAACGAGGACACCGCCACCACCCGGGCCGCGCAGCTGACCGCGATCGACAAGGACTGGAACTGCCCCTGGCCCCTGGACTGGCAACGCCACCACCGCGTCCTGGCCGACCTGCTCGACGCCGACGGCCACCTGCCCGACATCGCCCCGGCGTCCTCATGGACGGCGACGACATCGGACGCTGGCTCCAGCAACATATACAGCCGACCCCCGGCGGCCAGCCGAGGTGCAAGGGTCCGGGCAAGGCGCAGCAGTCATTCCAGCGCGCGGCCTGACAGCCCTCACACAGTGGGTGGAACGGAAAGGCGCCCACCGGCCGGTGCCCCGCGCCCACGCCGAGGAGATCGCGGTCGAGGGCCAGGCGGAGCCGATGATCGTGAAACTGGGCGAATGGATCTCCAACACCGAAACCCGACGCCACAAACTCACCCAGGAGCAGCTTGACGCGCTACGGCAGCTCGGAGTGCACTGGGCAAGGCCGGTGACGATCCCCCAGGCCCCCTCGGACAGCCTATGAACCCTTTCCAGCGCCGTGACCGGCCCCGGGCCTCTCAAGGTCCGGGGCCCGGTGCTGTGTGCGCCGGGCGATGTTCTGGAAGGTCGGAGGTGCAACGCGGACTCCCCGGTGTTGCGCGCCGTGCGGCGCCCGCTTCTGTGGGTACCAACTTCATTCACTGCGAAGCGAAGGGCGCTGGACCAAGCCCTGCAACGCCGACTTCAGTGTGGCCGCTTGTCGCCATGAACTCGCTCTCACGCCCATCGGGCAGGCGGAGCATTCCCGGGTCCGCATCGAAGAGGTCAACGCAGCTTCCCGGATCTACCAGTGTGATGCTGCCGGCCCAGGTGCTGTCCCGGTCCGACTCCCGGTTGTCGCTCCGGCGCGGGTCGTAGCGCAGGACGAGGGACGCGGTGACCGCGACTTCGCGACCGTCAGGCATGACAACGACGGCAGGGCCCGCATAGCGCTGACGGCCATCGCCCGGGTGAAAGGGCCCACGAGGATCCATGCCAGGAGGCTAGCGCCCAGGGCAAGGACCTCCTAGCCAGCCACCAGTCGACGATCGACGAATTCGCCATCGGCACCACCATCTAGCCCTCGCCGGGTGGCGGCGGCCGACGCCACCGCGGATCTACGATCCCAAGGGCGGCCGGGCCACCCAAGCTCGGCGGCGCGTTCGTCTCCGGCGACTCCGACACCTGGGGCACTCGGTCCTTTAGACCCATACGCCATCTGCATCAACCGCAAGATTCTCAACCAACCCGCGAGAACCCCAGGTCTAGCCACAACTAACACAGCAAAGGCCGTTTTCACACGACCTGACAACACCCCAGCTCACCAAGCCCCAGATACCGGAACTTCCCTCCCCCTCAGCGGCAGTCTTCACAGGTTCTTCACATCGGGTCGTACAACCCTTCTCAAGGGTGGTGAGCATCATAGGATCAGGTCAACTTGCGCCCGTTCTGAGGTGATTCGCGTCGTAGACAAAGATCAGCAACGGCTTCTATGGTGCTGTCCAGTAGACACATTTGAGCCAAGATCTCGCGACCTTGACCACGGCAATACCCAGATGGCGGCCGGCGGAGGAAATCCTTCCGTGCCATGGGAGGCCGGGACATACCCCTGCCGATCGGCCCGTCCCCGGGCCGTGCAAGGGCAAGCTTCTTATTTGAGTAAGCTGCAGATAAATGCCACTCAAATGGGGGAGCAGCACGTTGAATTCCGGAGTGCGAGCCGTGCCTAGATGGCGCGGCTTCGTGGCGATATTGATAGCCCTGGCATTGACGCTGGGCATCGATTTGCGTCCGGCCACAGCCGTCGACGAGGTTGTGACGTACAGCAGATCCGATGTCGTGCAGGTTTGGAAGTACGGCGGCCCGGCGGTGCGAAAGGCTGCCGAGGCCGCGCTGCTGGGGACGGATGCCGAAGTCCAGGCGTTCATGGCCCTGGAGATGCCGAAGCGCGAGGAAGACGATCTGCGCACGCAGGTCTCCGAATTCATGGCAAAGGGTGGTCCGGGCGTACGTGCGGCAGCCAGCGCGGCTTTGAGCGGTGGGACCGCGCAACTGCAGGGCTTCATGGACGGCGGCTTTGTCCCGGCCTACGAAGAGGATCTGCGTGTCAGCGTAGGGCGCGTCATGGCCTTCGGCGGTCCGGGGGTGAAGCGTGCGGCCAATACGGCGCTGAGCGGCACGGCGGACGCCCAGATCGCGTTCCTCCAGAAGGGCCAGTTCGGGCCCCGGGAAGACGACAACCGAGTCCGTGTCGGCCAGTTGCTGGCCACCGGCGGTCCGAACATCAAGTTGATGGCCAATCAGGCCCTGGATGGCACGCCCGAGGAGATCCAGGAGTTCCTGGACCACGGGTGGGAAGTCGCGGCCGCGCGTGACCAGGAGGCACTCAGCGTCTCACAGCTGGCCGAACTCGCCGACAAGGCGCAGAAGCAGGCGAGCGAGCTGACCGAGACCGCCAAGGAAGAGGCGGCCAAGGCGGAGAAGGCCACAGCGGCGGCGAGGGACGCTGCGCTGGCCGCGGCCAAGGAGGCCGAGGCGGGCAAGGAGTCTGCCGCAAAGGCGGCAGCAGCTGCTTCCCGCGCGGCGGCGGCGGCCGACCGGGCGGCCCAGGCGGCCCGTACGGCCGTATCCGCGGCTGCGGCAGCGAACTCGGCGGCGCGGGTCGCCGCTACTGCGGCGGCGCAGGCGGCCTACGCCGCCAGCCGCGCCGGCAAGGCGGCTTCCGCGGCTCATTCCGCGGCCTCGGCCGCGGCCGGTGACGCCACCAAGGCGAAGAAGGCCCGAGAGGCGGCGCAGGAAGCCAATGCCGCCGCCAGCGGCGCGCAGAAGGCCGCAGACGCCGCGGACCAGGCCGGCATCGCCGCCGACAAGGCCGGGGATGCGGCGCGAGCCGCGTCCAATGCCGGCCAGAACGCGGCCGCAGCGGCCGCCGCGGCCGTGAGCGCGGGCAACTGGGCAGATACGGCGGGTGGCAAGGCCGACGAAGCGAAGGCAGCGGCGGCGCGCGCCAAGAGGCTCGCCGACCAGGCCACGCGTGCGGCCGACGTCTCACAGGCCAACGCCAGGGAGGCGGCCACCGCAGCCCGGCAGTCGCGGGACGCAGCCAATGCCGCCGCCCAGCACGCCAAGGCCGCGGCCGCAGCCGCGAACAAGGCTGCCGACGAGGCCGGCAAGGCGGCGGACGCCGCAGCCGCGGCCACCACCGCGGCGAACTCGGCCACAGATGCCGCCAACCAGGCGCTGGGGGCAGCCGAGAAGGCTTCATCCGTGATCGAGGCGGCGCGCAAGGCGGATGCCGAGCGCCTGCAGCAGCAGCAGGACGAGGAGGTGCTCACGGCCGAGGAGGCCAAGCGGGACTACGATGCCCGCGTCGCCGCTGCCGCATACGAGGTCGGTCGGCTGCAGGAGCTCAATACGCAGACGATGCAGTTGCTCGCCGAGGCCTCCCAGGCGTCCGACCCGAAGGTCACCGCCGCCAAGGGACGGCAGGCCGCGGTCAACATGCTCGGCACCGGTGGGACATGGTTGCGGGACGCCGCCGAGTTCGCCCTGTCGGGCACCGACGCAGAGGTGATCCGGTTCGTGCACACCGGTCTCACGACGGCTCGGGAACAGGACGATCGCGCCAGCGTCTCCCACATCGCCCTGAGCTCCGCGATCCCCGCGCAGCGGCAGGCTGCCCTGGACGCACTGGACAAGCCGATCGACCAGGTGCGGGAGTTCCTGCGCACCCGGGCCTACCCGGGCAAGGAGCAGGACGACCGGATCGCCATCGGCAAGATCTCCGCTGAAGGCGGAGCGGGCGTGAAGGCGGCGGCCAGCAAGGCGCTGGACGGCACCGCGGCCGACATGGCGACGTTCCTGGAGGTCGGGCAGTTTAAGGCCCGCGAGGACGACGACCGCGTGGCAGTCGGCAAGGCCCTTGCGACCGGCGGCCCCGAGGTCAAGGCCGCCGCCCAGGCCGCGCTGACAGGTCCGCCGGACGGGCTGCGCACCTTCCTGGAGGTCGGCCTGCACAAGGCCGGGCAGCGAGACTTGAACGCCGCCACCCACATCGCCCAGGTCAACAGCCTGCTGCAGGCCGCCTACAAGTCGGCGCAACTCGCCCTAAAGGACGCCTCTGACGCGCAAGCGGCCGCGGCGAACGCCCGAAAGGACTCCATCAAGGCAGGCGAGTGGGCGGACAAGGCCCAGGTTTCCTCCAACGAGGCCGCCAAGTACGCCACGCAGGCCGACGCCTCCGCAGACGCGGCCGCCGACTCCTCGCGCCGCGCCGCCGAATCGGCGAAGACCGCCCGGAACGCCGCCGCCTCGGCCCAGCAGGCAGCCCAGCGGGCCGCCCGGTCCGCCGAACAGGCGCAGCATTCCGCAGCGGTGGCCTCCACATACGCAGCGCAGGCGAGGGCGTCCGCCTACCAGGCCAAGCTCTCCTCCGAGGCTGCGGGCAAGGACTCCGAAGAGGCGTCAAAGGCCTCCGAGGCAGCGATGAAGACTGCCGCCGACATGCTGGTCGCAGAGCTGAAGACCCAGATCCAGCAGGAGGCTCAAGAGGCAAGCAAGCCGCTGTCTGACGAGGAACTTCGCACTTCCCTCGAGAAGCGGTTGGTCAACTACCGCTCGACTCTTCTGGCGAACGGAGAGCTGAAGCCGGGTGAGACGCTGCTCGTCTGCGGCAGCGATCAGGCCGGCGGCATGGGCTGCATCACGAGCACCTACCTCGACCGCCTGATCGCCTGGTACGTGGGCGCGGAGGAGATCGAGAAGTGCCTTCAGGGCAAGTCACCCCGGTGCCTCGACGATGTCGCACTGCTCGCACTCCGGGCCAAGCTGCTCTTTAAGCGGCCGCCGTGTGGCAACAGCTTCGTTCCGGGTACTCGCGTCCTGATGGCCGACCGCCGCTACAAGGCGATCGAAGACGTTCGGGTCGGTGACAGGGTCCTCGCCACCGACCCGGTCACCGGCCGCACGCAGTCCGAAGCTGTTGAGGCGACCATCGTCGGCAACGGGTCCAAGAACCTGGTGAAGATCGGCATCGGCGGACCGGGTACCGGAGGTTCGGTGGTCGCCACAGACGGCCATCCGTTCTGGGTGGGGGGCAGCAGCGGCTCCTGGAAGAAGGCCTCCGACGTCAAGGCGGGGATGCCGCTGCGGACCGCCGCCGGCGAGATCGTCTGGGTCAAGTCGACCCAGGCGTGGACTGTCCCCGACCAGCGCGTTTACAACCTGACCGTCGCAAACCTCCACACCTTCTATGTACTCGCGGGCGCAACACCGGTCCTCGTTCACAACGTCGGGGGTGAGTCGCCCGGCGATATTGTCACCGTTGGCCGCTGGATGTCGGCTGCGGAGTATCAGTCGATGATGGATACCGGAAAGGTCCAGCGCGGTGGTGGTGGCTTCACCTACGTCGTGTATCCGGCGACAAAGGATGCGTACATATCTGCGCGTCCAGGATCTGTGTACGTCGAATTTGACGTGCCGAAATCATCACTCATCCCGGGCGGTCGACCGGGCGACTTCAAGATGTCAGATTCCGATACCATCTTTGCTCGGCTGGCCCAAAGGAAGGGTGAACCGGTACCTCAGTTGCCGGAGGCGAAGAACATCAGTCTGGGAGGATCGAGATGTCCATAGAGGGCGAGCTGCTAGAGCGAGCCAAGGAATGGATTTCCTTGGAAGTTCAGAAGGTAGAGAAACTGGCAACGATTTCGGAGTTTGAACTATCGCCGGACGAGCGTCAGCCGAAGTCGGTAAGTTGGATTCTCAATGGCAGTGATTTCATGGCCCAGCTGGTGCTATGGGAGAGTGGCGAGTTTGAGAGAGATTTCGCCAATGTTGCGACTGGTCAGGTTCAAACGAAAAGCGGTCGGGTAGCGTCCTTCAGCGAGCTCGAATCTCTTCTGGAGTCAGCCCGCGATTGGATCTTGCGGCATCCCTGACCCAGCGGCAGGGAATCTACACTCATGGCGGAAAGATCGTCACCTGGACTGATTCGCGCAGTTTCCGGAACGCTGCGCCACGCTCATAGGCCTTTCTCTTTCCAGGGTGCCCCGCGATGAAGGAATTCCGCGACTGGGGTTCCGGCTGTTCTTCATCGATGCGGCACTGGAACACCTGATTCACGAGCTGGCGCTGCTCGCTCGCGGTGAAGGTGGTTCGGCCGCGCGCTGACCGGAGGCTTGACCGCCCTCTATCCGGCAAGGCCCCGTTGGAGTCGAAACGACTCCAACGGGGCCTTGCCTTTCCAGACGCCGGACACTTCGAGGGTGGAGAATAAAGCGAATCTTCACATCTTCTACACATGCGGAATCACAACTCTTCCGGAAGGTGGCAAGAGTCACTGGCCTACCCCTGACTCCCGCCCGTTCTGGGGTACTTGGCGAAGTGGACAAAGATCGATTTACGGGATTTCATTGGCGTGCATGCCCGCGCCTGCGCCCGCGCCGGAGTTGCGGGATCTCTCCGATTTCGCCGCTTCCAGGTCTTTCTCGAAACCCTGGTCGGCCGATCGAAATCAACGACTTAAGGATCGTCATGAAGGCACGTACCCCACACGCAGCCCAGCCGAAGGGGAAGAAGTTCCTGGCGGGCACCATCGGTGCCGCAGCCGTAGCGGGCGCCCTGGCCTGGGTCGCCGTGTCCGGCACCGGAGCGGCATCCCAGACAGTCGCGGTCACCACCGTCGCGGACGAGGGGCCCGGCTACGCCGTCGAGGACTTCGGCTACCCGCACGCGGACAAGATCCTCGCGGAGAAGAACATCGTCCTCAAGCGCGGCGACGGCCACATCACCCTCGTCGACTGCGCGAGCGGCACCGGCTTCATCGAGGTCTGGGCCCGCGACAAGTCCAAGATCTGCTTCCAGGTCACCGGCAACTCTGGATGGCTGACGATGGAGATCCCCTCGGTTCACCTCATCAAGGGCAACGACTACGTCACCAAGGTCGACATGACGGTCGGCACCGAGGCGAAGTCCTTCGACATCGCCAGGAACAGCTGGACCTCCGTCGGCGAGACCGCGGACCCCGAAGGCCGCGAGCACATGCTGGTCAACATCCGCTCCACCAAGCCGTAGCACCCGATCGTCCCCTCGCCCCGTACGCACAAGCGGGGCCGTCCATTGCTCCCAGCCCCGCGACACCCGGCTCACTGACATCGCGTCATTGACCACTCTTCGAGGAAACCATTGATTGCCAAGCTTCTCGAAGGAAGCTCTACGCCTCGAATCACCCCCCGGTCACCCTGGATGGCCGTCGGCCTGACCGCGGTGATCGGCACCACTCCTCTGACATCCGCACGATGCCCGGTATCCGTGGTGCCTCCCGGCGCCCCGGATGTGCGGTCGTAAAGCGCACCATGAAGGAAACTTCCATGCTTGAATCCCGTCCGCGCCCGCTGCGGATGAGCGGCCTGCTCGTGACCGCCACCGCGGTCGCCGCAAGCCTGTTCTCGGCCGGCTCCGCCCAGGCCCTCACCGGCCCCGAAGCTCAGGCCGGTAAGTACGCGTACGCCGCCAAGCTGAGCGTCGGCGACGAGGCCACCAGCCGCGCCTGCACTGCGACGCTGGTCAACGCGCGCTGGGTGCTGACCGCCGCCGCCTGCCTGGCCGCCAAGCCCGGTGACGCGATCACGGCCGGGCAGCCCGCGCTGGCGGTCACCGCGACCTTCGCTGGCGGCCAGACCCGCGAGATCGTCGAGGTCTCCGCGAGCGCCGCCGACCGCGACCTGGTCCTGGCCCGCCTGGCCACGCCCGTCACCGACATCGCCCCCGTCAAGCGCGCCGCCTCCGCCCCCGCGGCCGGCACCGACCTGGTCTCGGCCGGCTTCGGCCGTACCAAGACCGAGTGGGTCCCCGACAAGCTCCACACGGGCACCTTCACCACCAACACCACCGACGCCACCACCCTCACCATCACGGGCAAGGGCACCGACGTCCTGTGCAAGGGCGACACCGGCGGCCCGCTCCTCAACGCCGCCGGCGAGCTCGTCGGCATCAACAGCCGCTCCTGGCAGGGCGGCTGCCTCGGCACCGACGCGGCCGAGACCCGTACCGGCGCCGTATCCGCGCGGACCGACAACGTCGGCAACTGGATCGACCAGACCACCGCGCCGCGCAACGGCTCGCAGGTGTCGGTCCTGGCCGGTGGCGGCGGCACCATGTGGTCGCAGTCCGGGGACCTCGGCTACGGGGAGTACGGGCAGACCTGGGGCAAGGTCGACGGCCAGGACATCTCCCGCGTCACGAGCCTGCGTGCCGGTGAGTACCTGCGCGCATACGGCATCGCCGGCGGCAAGGTCTATGGCCGTGACCTCAACACCCGTACGAATCAGTGGACCAACTGGGGCGAGATCCCCGGCGGCGCGGCCGGCACCCGGGACATCACCGCGGCGATCGTCAACAACGTGGTCTACCTCCAGATCGCAGGCGCTGACGGCTCTCTGTACACGCAGGTCGGCGACTACAACGCCGGCCGCTGGAACAACACCTGGACCCAGGTCTCGGCGTCCGGCCTGACCAACGTCACCAGCATCGCCGCCGGCACGGGCGTACGCCTCTACGCCGTCGCCGACGGCCGCGTCTACGGCCGCGACCTCAACACCCAGAACGGCTCCTGGACCGGCTGGGGCGAGCTCCCGGGCGGCGCCGCAGGCGTCAAGGACATCTCCGCCAGCCTCGTCGGCAACAACGCCGAACTCCAGATCATCGGCGCCGACGGCGCGGTCTGGATGCAGTACGGCAACTACGACGCCGGCCACTGGAACCAGGCCTGGACCCGGGCGGGCGGCAGCAACCTCACCCGCCTGAGCAGCAGCCCTACCGGGAAGTACGTCAACGTCTACGCGGTCGACACCTCGGGCAAGGTCCAGAGCGCGACCCTGGAAAGCGGCCCGGGCACCTGGACCGCCTGGAAGGAGCTCCCGGGGGGTCTCGCCAACAGCTCCGACGTCAGTGCCGTCGCTGTCGCGGCGCTTCCCAAGGTCTCCCTGGCAGCGGGCAGCCAAGGCACGCTCTACAGTCAGAAGGCCGACCTCGCCACCGGTTCCTTCGGCGCCCAGTGGGCCCAAGTCGGTGGCGTGGAGGTCACCCGTCTGACCAGCGTCACCGCCGAGAACCACGTCCGGTACTACGGCATCGCTGGCGGCCGCGTCTACGGCCGCGACCTCGACATCCGCAACAACAGCTGGTCCAACTGGGGTGAAATCCCCGGCGGCGCGGCCGGCACCAAAGACATCACCGCGGCGATCGTCAACAACGTGGTCTACCTCCAGATCGCAGGCTCGGGCGGCTCGCTGCACACCCAGGTCGGCGACTACAACGCCGGCCGCTGGAACAACACCTGGGCCGACGTCTCGGCGTCCGGCCTGACCAACGTCACCAGCATCGCCGCCGGCACGGGCGTACGCCTCTACGCCGTCGCCGACGGCCGCGTCTACGGCCGCGACCTCAACACCCAGAACGGCTCCTGGACCGGCTGGGGCGAGCTCCCGGGCGGCGCCGCAGGCGTCAAGGACATCTCCGCCAGCCTCGTCGGCAACAACGTCGAACTCCAGATCATCGGAGCCAACGGCGGCCTGTGGCTCCAGTACGGCAACTACAACACCGGCTACTGGAACCAGGCCTGGACCGACGCTGGCGGCACCGGCCTCACCCGTGTCACCAGCACCCCGTCCGGCAAAAACGTCCACGTCTACACCGTCGGCGCCAACGGCAAGGTCCAGGGCTCGATCCTCGAGAGCGGCCCCAGCACCTGGACGGCGTGGAAGGAACTCCCGGGCGGACTCACCAACACGCTCGACGTCACCGCCACAACCAGCAAGTAACCCAATGCAAACCGACCCCGCCCGCCCAAGGACCACAACCCCGGTGCGGGCGGGGCCAGGTCGCACGACAGCACGCCAAAACGGCGGCGGGAACTCAGCACCTACAGGCCGTACGGCTGGCTGTGGGGCAGCCTCGTCGGCGGAGGACTCGAGGACGGTGAGGTCCATCAGCTCGGGCCGCTTCTTGCGTTTGCGCCGCACGTCCTCGATCCGGAATTTCTGGATCCGCCAGGTGGCTGCGTAGGTGAAAACTCACCAACAGAGCCAAAGTGGACCAGAGCCGGTTTCGACCTGCGCAGCCATGAAGTGCAGCTATGTGCTGAGCGCTGCCGGCAGCTCGACCATTGCCTGACAATCGATTTCCTCGCCCGTCGCGCCGACGGAGCCGCCTGGCTGCCGCCCCCGGTCACGTACTCGGCGTGTCGGTGTCCTCACCACTTCGCGGCGAGCTCGTCGAGGGGATCCTCAACGTGGTCTCGGTTGATGCGGTCCGCGGCCGCGATGGCGGCGGTGATCCAGGCGCTGGCGCGCAGTGTGCTGCCGAGATGAGTGGCGAGGCCCCTTGTGATGTCCTTGAGGCGCGCGTCGCGGTTGAAGACGTCGAGGACGAACTCAGCGAGCGGTTCGAAGTCGCCTTCCTGTGCCTTCTGGACGGCGGAGGACATGGTCGAGCGTATGCGGTAGATACCTGCGGCTTCCTTGAGTCCGCGCCAGAAGCGGGCGTCGTCGTGGCCGGGAAGACCGTTAAGGAGGGCGGCGAGCTGCTGTTCATCGTCGGTCACGGTCGCTCCTTCACATACACGTCCGGCCAGTATCGAAGCCGCAGACCACGGAGAAAGCCGTTTCCGGGAGTTGGTTGAGATGCCGTTTCGGCCAGGGGCGAGGTTCAGGTCAGCCGTGAACCGAGCGAGAATCCCAGGTCGCCCGCAGCCATGCTCACCTCTTCGAGCTGGCCGTCATCGTCGAACAGCCTGAGGACCACCAGGCCCCCTCGTCCGCGCTGATGAGCTGCAATCGAGGTTCCGTCACGTAGCCGAGGAGCATGTCCAGCAGGTCCAGGGGAACGTCCATACCCGGATCGACGGTGTAGACGTCCGGAACGTCACCGGCTCCGGCGCGCGAGGGGTCCCCTCACCGCCCACCCCTTCGTCGTGCCAATGATGCGGCCGCCGCCGACATCGAACCGCTCCGGGGGCCCGCCAAGGGAGGCGACTGCCGCCATCTCGTCGAAGTCGCCAACTTGAGGCTTCGCGGCCATGAGAGGGCGGTAGGCTCATGCTTTCGAAAATGATGCTGAATTGATCACTTCAGAGCTGCTCAAGTTTGCCGTGATGTTCAAATGAGCACTTTGTCTGCCCGGTTGCAGGGGCTTGACGTGGCGGGCGCGAAACGCGGCGACGACGAACCTGCCGTCGGGCAGGCGGTCAAGGTGCGGCCAGCGGGCCCGCACGGCGCTCAGCTCGGTGAGTTCGACGTCGCCGCCCGGATGGACGGAGACGACCAGCGCGTCGAAGGGCAGAACATCGCCCCGGGCTGCGGAGCGCGTTCGGTAAGCAGCCAGTGGGCGGCGCCGAAGACGTCGACGGTACTGGTCAGGACGTGGCAGTCCTGGTGCGATCGGGGGAGGTGGGCGTAGAGGACGAGGGCGGTCTTCTGCACGGACGGGCTCTTCTGGGTGGACGGTCACACTGTCGGGCGCTGCGGTGAGCGGCGGTCGGCGGAGCGGAGCACCTAGAGGGCATGGCCCTTTCTGGTCGTCATGAGGTGATCATCGTCGACATCCCACCTCATGACAAACCCTTTCAGCGCACCGCCACCATTGATCGAGTACTGCGAGAGTACGAACCTGAGGCGCACCCCCAGTACTACCGAGGCCAGCTCCCTCTAGAGAGTGCATCGAGCTGAGCATCGGCCCCGCCTTCACGGCAGCCAGCAACCAGTCCTGTAGGCGCCAAGCTCGACCCCAAGTCCGAGGACACCGAGGCGACGGCCTCTCCGACTTCGCCGAGCTCGGCTTCCGATTCAGCTCCCCGCTCAAGGCCGACACCGACGGTGACGGCACCGAGGACCCCGACAAGGACGGCCTCACGGCCGCCCGCGAGCTCGAGCTCCGCACCACGCCCACCCGCGCCGACACCGACCAGGACGGTTCTCGGACGCCCCCGAGCTCGAGCTCGGCACGGAGCCCACCAAAGGCCGACGGCGGCGGGGACGGCGTCCAGGACGGCGAGGAGACGAGGCTCAACGCCTCCCCCCGCGCCAAGAACTCCACCTTCGACGTCACCCGCCGCGCGGACGGCGGCGCCACCGCCGCCGAGGCCACGCTTGAAGGCCTGCGCGCCGAGCAGGTCGGCGGCTTCCATGTCACCGGGTTCCCTGCCGAGCAGCGGGAGTTCCCGGAGTCCACTCCGGGCTACCTCGGCAACGGCTTCCAAGTCTCCGCCCCCGCAGACCGCGCCGCAAGGCTTACCTTCCGCCTCGACCCTGACCGTACGGAGGGCACCTCACCGGCCCTCTACCGCTACGACGAGAAGGCCCGCCACCTCGTCAAGGAGTCGGGCCAGCAGCGCAGCGGCAGCACGATCACGGCCACCGCCGACGGCTCCGTCAAGTACGTCGTCCTGGGACAGCCTCGCCTTCGACAAGGCAGGCCCCGAGGCCCCTGGCAAGCGCATCCTCTCCGACGGCCTCGACGACGGCGGAGACCCGGGTGACTCGGGATCACAACAGCAGAGCGAGGCCGAACCGTCGTCGTGTGACTGAGCGCTTCGGTTGGCGGTGATCACCAACTGAAGCGCTCAGAGGCCGTCACGTGGCGGCGGAGCAGACGAGGGCCTCGAAGGCCGCGCCCGTGCCGGTCGGCGCGCCTCGACCCGGGCCTTGGAGCGGGCACCCCGCGCCGCACGCGGGGACGGCGTCGCGGTCGTCCTCACCCTGCTGATCGCGCTCGTGGAGGCGGTGGAGGCCGGCGCCGACCGGCGCCGCGCGCAGGCATTCCGCGCGCAGGCGAAAGCCGCCTCCGAGGCGGCCGTCCTACTGCGGGAGGCAGCCGGCCTGACCGGCACCCCTCCCCCGGCCACCAAGCCGCGCACCGCGCGCACCGGGCGGACACCACACTGTGGCCTGCCGCCTGCCACACCCGTTACCGGTGTAACGGTCCGGCCCCGTCCGGACCCCGGCCGGCCGGGCCCCTCCCGTACGCGCTGTCCCCTGACCGAGGGAGCCCTTGCCGGTGACGTACCCGCCCCAGCCCCGAACCGTTCGCCGAAGCGCTCGGGGAAGGCGCGCAGACCGCCGCGATGGCCTACCGGCTGGTGACGACCATCACCGAGGTCCGCCGCGCCACCGAAAAGCGCCTCACGGGCAAGGAGGAGGAACTCAGCGAGGACGCGCAGAAGATGGCCCCGGGCTGGTCGGCCGACCAGTTGCGCGGCGTCTTGGGCGACGACGTCCTGGCCGAGCTGATGGCCGGGGCCGACTGGCCGGTGATGGCCCGCCAGTTCGTCGGTCTCCAGCAGGCCGGTGTCGGAGACCCGCCTTCTGGACGGCCTACAGGGCGTCGGCGAGCAAGGTCGCCAGCGTCATCCTGGTGACGTCGGCGAGGTAGTCGTAATCGAGCGTGTCCGGCGCGTCGGACGACTCGTGGTAGTGCGGGTTCCCCTCCCCCTCGTACGCGCCGATCGTCACGTCGCCGTGCGCTTCGAACGGCATGTAGTCACTGGAGAAGATCGGACCCAGTCTGACGGGCAGTGCCGTGTGGTCCGCGGCCGCCTGTGCCATGACCGTGGCGAAGGCCTTCGAGGCGGCGTCATTGCCGGGTACGGCATTTCCGATGTCCCGCTCCACCGTGACGGAGCCGTCCGCCGGCGGCCTCCCGACCATGTCCAGGTTCGCGACCCGGTAGACCTCGGAGTCGGCGTGGAGCTCCGCCGCGTACTCCGTGGCGCCCCACAGCCCCTGCTCCTCGCCGGAGAACGCCACGAACTGGAGGGTGGAGGACAGCTCTACCGGCGCGAGCAGACGGGCGATTTCGAGCGTCGCGGCAACGCCACTGCCGTTGTCGTCGGCCCCTGGCGCCCGTGCCGTGGCGTTGTTCACGTCCGCCATGCGGCTGTCGTAGTGGGCGCACAGGATGACGACGGGCCGGTCGGTTCCCGTCGCGGTTTTGGTGCAGATCACGTTGTCGGCACTGTGACCGGCATTGGACCAGGTGCGCCTGACCACGTCCGTGTAACCGGCCGCCTCGAACCGCTCCGCGATGGCCGCGGCGGCCGGCCCGATGAGGGGCGAGAAGGTGTGCCGCGTGTGAAAGGCCGCCAGGGCCTCGACCGTGTCCCTCAGCTCGTCCGCCGATACCGATCCGACCAGGGTGGCGATGGTGTCGTCCTTCAGCGTGCCCGTCCGCTCGCGTCTGGCCGGCGCGACGGGCTCGGCGGGGCTGGGCGGGTACCGCTTCTGGGGGGGAGCGAGTGGCAGTCCCACAGGCGTGTCATGTTTCATCACGGGTCGCCTTCAGCCGGTGTTGAGGGCGGGTTGGCAGTAGG
This sequence comes from Streptomyces sp. NPDC046303, assembly GCF_055588085.1. Classification (NCBI taxonomy): domain Bacteria; kingdom Bacillati; phylum Actinomycetota; class Actinomycetes; order Kitasatosporales; family Streptomycetaceae; genus Streptomyces; species Streptomyces sp. NPDC046303. The sequence goes on along the minus strand of NZ_JBVJFA010000040.1, from coordinate 16,163 downwards.
CGCAGCCGTTGTATCCGCGTGCGACCGCGTCTTCCGCCCGGAGGAAGGGAACCTTGCTGCCGGCGCCGAGCTTCGACCAGTACGGGCAGGTGGACACGTGGAGCTCGCGGCTGCGTGGGTTACCGAAGAAGAAGTCCTCGAGTTTCTCGACGGCGGTGATCTGGATGGTTATACGGCCGGCGATCAGGCTGTCCTGGTACTGGGTGGCGACGAAGGGGTAGAGGCGCAGGTGTTCGCCGTGGCGGGAGAAGTCGATGGTGATGTCGGCTGCTGCCCGGTCGTCGGCCTCGAGCTGGAAGCCGTCGACCACTGCGGTGCTGCCGCCCTTCATTTCGAGCGTCGTGCGGACGGAGCCCTTCTCGGTCACCTTGAGGTTGGTCAGCGTGGCGGACCCGACGATGCGGCTCAGCGTGCGGATCGAGATCCGGGTGTCGTCGGGCAGAGTCGTCGCGTCGAGGTGCCAGGAGCCGGTGGTGGAGGTCAGGCCGCCGCGAAGCGCGATCGTCGTGTTGGTCTTGCCGCCCGGCGCTGCCATCTGCGGAGCCACGTTGCGCTGCCCCACGTTGTTGTCGAACCGGATGATCCGGTCGTGCGGCACCGGCCCGTTGAGCGTGGCGGTGATGGCGGGGTCGGCGGCGCCGTGCACCACGGCGACCAGGCCTTCCTGTTCCACGATCTGCGGGGTCCAGGTGAAGGGACCGACCCGCACCGACCCACCGGGCGGAATCGGCTCGTTGATCACCAGCGTGCCCAGCGACTCGAAGTGCGTGGGCCAGATCATCCCCGTGCCCGGGTCGCACCGGAAGGCCTCGACCTGGAAACCGCCGCTCGCCGCGGCCTGGATCCCCCGGTTGTGCACGCGCACGTAGAGGAAGTTCGGCTGGTCGTTGATGGGCGGCTGGTGGCCGAGTTCCGGGTTGTCGCCGGTGCTGATGCCGTTGTTGCGGACCCAGATGTCGGGTGAGGTCCAGTGCAGCGGACCGCTCGGCTGGGCGCCGAGGTCGGCAGGGTTGTCCGCGATGTAGACGTCCACCGGACGGCGCGCCCACAGCCCCTGGTTCACGAAGGCCTCGTCCATCACCTTGCTGTAGAGGCCGCCGGTGAGGGCCGAGTCCGCGGTGACGCAGCCCTGGGCCATGCTCACGGCGTGCGCCACGCTCGTGGAGGTGGAGTCCGGCACGATGAGCAGCATCTCCAGCATCGTTCTGATCATCGCGTCGGCCGCCGCGACCCGCACGGCGGGATCGGACGAGTCGCCGCCCATGCCCAGGTAGCACCGCCAGAGCGCCGTGCCCAGCATCGAGTTGCGGAGGTTGAAGCGGTAACTGTTGAACGCGGCGTCGTCGAACCGCTCGGCGCGGTCGAGCCGGCGCTCCGTGCTCCACTGGTCGTTCACGTTGTTGTCGAAGGGGAAGGTCTCGGTACGCCGGTGACCGTCTGGATTGAACCGGTCCCGGTAGATGGCCGGAAGCACGTCGCAGATGCTGTGCTCGTACGACCCGGACCCGCCGTGGTTGGCACCGAGCCAGTCGAACACGCCGTGGGTGTATTCGTGAACGATGACGCCGAAGTCGGCGGCATCGGGGGCGCCGCCCTCTCCGAAGCGGATCCGCGGGGGTGTGGTCGTGCCGATCCACTCGCTGTTGTCCTCGCCGTCGGCCCCCTGGGCGTCGACGTCGACCTTGACCATGTTGGTGTTGAGCGTCGTGTTTCCCAGGGTGCGCAGGTAGCGGGCGGTGGAGTCGAGCCAGTAGTAGGCGTTCGCGCTCAGGAAGGCGCGGTTCCTGGGGTAGGTCTCGTACGAGAAGGCGGCTGACGTCTCCTCGGGCTGGGCGAACGTCGGGGTGTCCCAGTCGATGCACCGGAACCACTCCCCGTCGAGCCGGAACTTCCCCCCGTCGGCGGGCGCCACCTCGGCCTGGACCTCGTGCCGGAAACCGTTCAGCTTCGCCGCACTCGACCCGCCGTGGAGCGTGCTGTCGTTCGACTCGGTGACGGGGTCGGGCGAGAAGACCTTGAGCGAGGCCGTCACGTACTTTCCCACGAGCTCGATCCAGAGCAGGGTGCCGGCGACGGCGTCCACGACGACGCGGAACTGCTCGAAGGGGCCGGTGGTCTCGACCAGCAGATCGTGCACGAGATGCAGTGCGCCGTCCGGCTTCTTCCCCTTCTTCAGCAGTGCGACGGAAGCTGAGGGGTAGTCGTGCTCGGGCAGGGTGGGCCTGGTCGAGAAGCGCAGGTAGACGAGCTCGTCCTTGATCACCTCAGCGGATCCGTAGTCCTTCTTGAAGGGCGCGAGGGCGACCTTCAGGACGTCGGACAGCGCGCGGGCGTCGCCGGGGTCGGGGGCGTCTGAGACGTCCGTCTCCCCGGTGTGATCGACCTGGATGACGCTGGCCTGCTTGACGTCAGCCACGGCCTGGACGGTGGCGCCCACGACCGGGAGATCGTTGTGGAACTGCTGGTAGCGCACTCTCAGCGTCGCCGCGCCTTCGGTCGATTCCACCTCGCGCAGATCGATCGCGCCGGCCTTCATGTCACCCGAGCGCACCTTCATGAACGAGTCGATGGCCTTGCGGGCGGTCGACGCACGGGCCAGGGTCGCTCCCGGATCGACGTACTTGCGCAGCACTCCGTCGGCGTCCGCGTGTTCGCCGACGTCGGGAACCATCCTCAGGGGCTGGTCGGCCTCCGGGCCCGGCATGTTCCTCTGCCGGTCACCTTTGTCCCGAGCCATGACGTCCTCCTCAACGCACCTGCGGAGGGTGGGGAAATGCTTCATCAGAGCGGGTGGATGCCCCCGGGCGCCCGTCGCGTGACCGGTTCCTCTGTTGCCGGAACCGCCTGAACTATCGGCACTCTCAGCAAAATCGTAACGTGGGGCGCCGACTCCTGCGACGCGAGCGGCCTCCGCAAAACCCCACGCTCGCCCGGGAGGTCGGGCCGGCGCACGGGATGGACGGAGCACGCGCCGCGCGCTGCCCGTGCCGTCGTCACGGGCAGCCGACCAGCCGGATCCGGCGGCGCTCAGTGCGCCGGCAGCCGCTCCGACTCGTGGACCCGGGCGGCCAGGACGGGGGGCGATCAGCGGGTGCGTCTCGCCGCCACCCGGGACATCCGTAGGCAGGAGTGGTCAGTGGCTCCGTCCGGCGGCCCACGGCTCGTAGGGGGCTGCGTAGCGGGTCGAGAAGGAGTGCAGGTCGAGCAGCAACAGATCGGAATCTTGAGGAGCGGCCCGCGAACTGGGACTGGTGGACGGTGGACTTCGGGGACGCGCACGCCGGTGCGAGGGGTGTACTGGTCGGCGGCAGCGAACCGGGACCGGTGTACTTCGAGGTCGGGAGCGGTCGGACCGTCCCGTCGATCACGCACTGGTCCGCCTCCGACGGCCGGGCCCGCCGGACGGGGAGACGATCGGCGACCGACCCCTGTACGAGGCGTACGTCGACCTCACCGGACCGCTCGCGGACTGGACCGCTTACCTGTCCGCTGGCCGCGCTCCTGGTCGAGAGGGCCGAGCAACTCACCGCCACGGCCGCGGAAGCGCCGTTGACCGCACCGCGCTCGGGACCACCCGCTCCAAGGCTCGGGTCCTGCCCCTGACCGCACAGGAAGGGTGACGGCGCGCACCACCGGTCCGCCCGTTGGTACGCAGGGGCAGCACGTGCAGGAGAACCACCACACGGAGCGCCGGCCGGGCGGCCCCAGCCGACGGAACCGGCGACGGCGCCCTGCGCGCCCCCCACCGGTCGCCGGCCTGCACGAGCGCGCGGCCGAACCCGACGGCCGCGTCCCCCCAGTGCGTCGTGGCTGAACCTGGTGGAGCGGTGGTTCGCCGAGCCCACACAGAAGAAGCCCAAGCGCGGCGCCCACCGCTCCGTCCAGGCCCTCGAACGCGACATCCGGGCCTGGCTGACCGATTGGAACGATCAGCCCAGGCCCTTCGTATGGACGAAGACAGCCGACGAGATCCTCGACAAAGTCGCCGCCTACTGCCACCGAATCTCTGACTCAGGTCACTAGTGTTGCCGCCGGACATCCGAGCGTCGTGTCCCGGGGCTCGCCCGTCAGAGGGTTTCGCTGAGCGAGTCCGCCAGGCGGCGCCGGGCCGTCTGGGTCGCCGGTAGTGCCGCAGCCGCCACCGCGCCCAGCACCGATCCGGCGATCACCGTCAACAGCACCGGGAGCGGCGGCAGTTGGGCGATCCCAGCGCCGATGCCACTCGATGCGCCCTGGGTGTCCACCAGCCAGGTGCCGGACAGGACGCCCAGGGCCGTGCCCGCCAGCGCGGCCACGAGCGCGGTCAGGCCCGCGGCCGTCACGATCATCGCGCCGATCTGCCGGGGCGTGAGCCCGATCGCCTTCAGGGCGAGCAGGTCGCGCCCCCGGTCACGTACACCCGTGCCGATCAGGGTCAACAGTTCGATCAGTCCGATGAGGGCCAGTACGGCGATCAGGGCCCCGATCACCGCGCGTGCCGGTTCCAGCCGGTCGGCCGGGCTGGGTGTCTCGCGGATCTCGAGGGTTCCGCCGGCGGCCGTGGCGAGTGCGCCGCTCACGGCCCGGGGGTCGGCACCGTCGCGCAGTTCCAGGGCGTGGTAGGCGGGACGCAGCTGCGGGTCGCGCTCGCGCAGTGCGTCGAGGGTCGTGGTGATCACCCGGCCGCCGGATTCGGGCTCGATGGTGCGGCCGACGAGGTGCAGGATCTGCGGCCGTCCGCCGACCGTCATCCGTACCCAGTCGCCGACCCGTACGCCGAGGAGGTCCAGTAGTCCCTGGCCGGCCACCGCCTCGTCGGGTCCGGCGACCGCGCGCCCTTCCACCACCGCGGAGGGGTAGGGCTGCCGGGCCGTGCCGAGTCCGCGCAGCGTGATGGTGCCGGTCTGGCCGGGGACGAGCGCCGCCATCTCCGCGCCCGGATGGACGGCCTCGATGTCCGGGACGGCCGCGAGGGTCTTCTCCAGCTCCGCGTCCGACGGACCGGCGGGCTGCTCGGCCCGTACGGTCAGTGCCGCGGCCAGCCCCATCTGCGCGGGGCGGCTGCGGAACTGGTCCAGGGTCGACCAGGCCACGAGGGCGACGGTGATGAGCACCAGGGGCAGCGCGAGCCGGGCCACCGGTAGCAGGGTCCGGCCGCGGCGGGGGAACGCCGCGCGCCATCCGAGGACGAGGGCGGGCGGTACCCGTACGCCGAGTGCCCGCTTGCCGAGCGCGGTCATCGGCGCGGCGGAGGGCAGCGCGGCCCGGGCCACCGGCACCGGGGGCACCCGTCCGGCCCGCCAGGCCGAGAGTCCGGTGGAGGCCGCGATCAGCAGCACCGCGCCGACGGGGATGCCGATCATCAGGGCGGTGTGGCCGGGCAGGTCCTGCCACACGGCGGCTGCCTCCCCGATCCGCCCGGGTATCCGGGCGCCGAGCAGGGCGATCGCCGTGGTACCGAGGGCCACGCCGAGGAGCGCGAAGGCCAGATGCTGGACCAGGAAGCCGCGCGCGACCTGGCCGGGGGTGAAGCCGATCGCCTTGAGGACGGCGATGTCCCGGAGCTGGCCGCGGACGCGGGCGCCGATCGCCCCGGACGCGGCCAGGGCGGCCGCGAGCAGGGCGCCGAGGCCGAAGACGGCGAACATCGCGCCCAGGAGGCGGTCGTCGCCGCCCGCGTCGGCGCGGGCCTGCTGCCACTTGGTGACCTCGGCCACCCGGTCGGCGCCCAGTACGGTGACCGCGCGCTGGACGATGAAGTCCGTGTCGTCCGGGTCCTCCAGGCGCAGCCCCACGCTCTGTCCGGTGTCTGCGCGGGCGATCTCCTCGAGCGTGGCGGGGAGCACCCAGCCGATGCCCGCCGCGCCGCCCGGCTGGTAGCGGGGTTCGGCGACGTCGGCGGTCCCGCTCACCCGCAGCAGGTGCGGGGTGCCGTCCGGGCCGGTGACGCGTACGGTGTCGCCGGGCTCCGCCCAGAGGGCCCGGGCGACCGACGTCTCCAGCACGACGGAGCCGACGCCCTCACCCAAGTCCGAAGCACTGCTCGAGCCCGTGCCCGTGCCCGAGTCCGAGTCCGAGTCCGAGCCCGAACCAGTACCCGATTCAGTACCCGAGCCCGTACCCGGGTCGGGGCCTTCGTCCGGCGCCTCGAGCCAGCTGCCCGCGCCGACGAGCGGTCGTCCGGTCTGCGGGGGCTCCACCGGGGCCGCGCGGAGCGTCACCGCGGCGCGGGCGCCGCGGGACTCGACCGTGGTCGCCGCCGTGCGGTGGGGACCCGACAGCGCCGCCACCCCGTCCACCCGGGACAGGGCGTCCATGTCCGCACCGGCGCGGGTGTGCAGCCAGATGTGGGCGCCGTGGGACTGGTTGAAGACCCGCTGCCAGGGGTTCGCCGCGTAGCCGAACAGCGCACCGGCCAGCAGGAGCGAGGCGATGACCCCGGCGCTGGCCAGGACCACGAAGAGGGCTTCGCCTCGGTGTGCGCGGAAGTCTGCCTGCGCCCAGCGCAGGGTGGCCCGCACGGTCACTCCTTCAGTTCGAGAACGCCGGAGACGCCGCCGGCGGGCCCGGGACGCCCGCCGCCGAGCTGTGCGTCGTCGGCTATTCGGCCGTCGAAGAAGCTGATGACGCGGTCGGCGGCGCTGGCCATCCTGGCGTCGTGCGTGACCATCATGATCGTCTGGCCGCGCTGGTGGAACCGGGTGAGCAGCCGCAGCACCTCGCGGGTGCCCTTGCTGTCGAGGCTGCCGGCAGGTTCGTCGGCGAGCAGCAGCCGGGGGTGGTTGACCAGGGCGCGGGCGAGCGCGACCCTCTGCTGTTCGCCGCCGGACAGCTCTCCGGGCATGGACCGCTCGCGGCCTTCGAGTCCGAGTTCGGCGAGCAGTTCGGCGCGGGAGTCGCGGGCCGCCTTCGGGGAGACGCCGGCGAGGAGGGCGGGCAGTTCGACGTTGTCGGCGACGGTGAGGTTGGAGACGAGGTTGAAGAACTGGAAGACGACGCCGATGCTGCGGCGCCGCAGCACGGCCCAGCGGGCCTCGCGGTATGCGTCGACCCGCTCCCCGTCGAGCCACAGCTTGCCGCCGTCGGGCCGCTGGAGGCCGCCGATCAGGTGCAGCAGCGTGGACTTGCCGGCTCCGGACGGACCGGTCACGGCGACGAACTCGCCGGGCTGGACGGACAGGTCCACACCCCGGACGGCCGGCACCGGCGCGCCTTCGCCGTGATGCGTCTTGGTCAGCCCCTCGGCGCGGACGATGGGCACGGCGGGTCCGACGGCGGGCAGCACGGCTGGAGCGGCGGTGGCGTCGTCGCTCATTCCAGCTCCTCCTGACAGCGTTCCAGCCAGTCGAGGTCGGCCTGCAGGTGCAGCATGGCGCCCTCGATCAGCAGTTGGGAGATCTTGTTGTCGCGGTCCTCGGCGGCGGCCAGCTTCGACAGGTCCCGCATGGTGTTGAGGTACTGGCGCCGCTGTTTGTTGATCAGGGCGATCGGGTCGGCCAGACCCGATTGCGGTGCGAGCGCCAGTTTCATGAAGAACTCGTCCCGGACCCGGGGTTCCTCGGCGGTTTCCTCGAACCACGCCAGTACGGCTTCGCGCCCGGCGTCCGTCAGCTTGTACGTGCGTTTGTTGGGGCGGCCGGACTGTTCGACGTCCTCGCCCTCGATCAGGCCGCTCTTCTCGAGCCGGCCGAGGGTGACGTAGATCTGGCCGACGTTCGGCTGAGGGTACGCGGCGCCCAGGAGCTTCTCAAGGTCCTGCTTGAGCTCGTAACCGTGCGCAGGCCTACGGGTGAGGAGCGCAAGGAGCGCCAGCCGCACTCGCCCCCCTCCTTCCCCTGCGTAGTCAACCGTTCACTGGCCCCCGGTCGGATGCCCGCCGGCGTCCGTCTGGTCTGCCTGGACGTCTAGTATCGCTCATGCCTAACGGGTATATATAGGCCACGATGGTCGGCAGTGCAGCCGGATCGTGTTCTGGGAGGAATCTATGCGGTGGATGCGTGCCGCGGGTAGAGCTCTCCTGGTGGTGGCGGTCGTGCTGGCGGGGTACGCAGGTCTCGGCGTGCGTCCCGACGCGGGCGCGGCTTCCGACGCCCGCGGTCCCCTGACGCTCGTCACGGCGGGCGACCTGACCGACTACCTCGGGCCCCTCCTCGACGACTGGAACGCGAGCCGTCCCGACGAGCGGGTGACTCTCGTCGAGCTGCCCGACTCGGCCGACGAGACCCGGGCCCAGATGATCAGCGAACTGCGATCGGGCCGCGACCGGTTCGACGTGTTGAACATCGACGTCGCCTGGACGTCCGAGTTCGCGGCGGCCGGATGGATCTCGCCACTCGACCGGGGCCGGTTCCCGCTGGACGCCTTCCTGCGGCCGGTCGTGGACACCGCGACCTTCGACGGACGGTTGTACGCGGTGCCGTACGTCACGAACGCGGGCCTGCTGTACTACCGCAAGGACATCCTGGACCTGGCGGGCGAGCAGCCGCCGCGGACCTGGTCCGAACTGGCCCGTCAGGCGCGCACCATCGCCCCGCAGTACGGGCTGGACGGCTACGCCGGCCAGTTCCTCCCCTACGAGGGGCTCACCGTCAACGTCACCGAGGCCGTGCACTCGGCGGGCGGTTCGATCCTGCGCGACGACGGTGCCCGTGTCACCGTGGACTCCGACGGGGCGCGGGCCGGGCTGCGTTTCCTCGCGGACGGGGTGCGGGAGGGCTGGATCTCCCGCGAGGCGCTCGGCTACAAGGAGGAGGAGTCCCGGAAGGCGTTCCAGGACGGCCGGCTGCTCTTCCTGCGGAACTGGCCCTACGTGTACGCGGACGCGAGCGCGGCGGGGTCGAAGGTGGCGGGCCGGTTCGGTGCCGTGCCGCTGCCCGGCGCCGACGGGCCCGGCAGCAGCGTGCTGGGCGGCTCCAACCTCGCCGTCAGCAGCCACGCGCGGCATCCTGCATCTGCGGCCGATCTGATCTCCTACCTCACCAGCGAACGGGTGCAGCGGCGGGTCCTCACCGAGGGGTCGCTGCCACCGGTGCGCGCCGCGCTGTACCAGGATCCCGAGCTGGTGCGCGCCTATCCGTACCTGCCGACCCTGCGCGAGAGCGTGCTGTCGGCGGTGCCGCGCCCCAAGAGCCCGCGCTACGACCAGGTGAGCCTCGCCGTTCAGGCCGTGGGACAGGACGTCATGGCGTTGCGCCAGACGCCCGACGAGGCGGTGGCGCGGCTGGCGCGCGAGCTCGGCACCCTTTCCCGCACGGGCTGACCGCACTTCTGCACCTCCTCAAGGGCTCCTACTTACATGTTAAGTAGGAGCCCTCTTGCGTGCATTCGTTCATTCAGGGACAAATCACCCCAGTCTTTGCCTGTTTCTGGACACATCGTTGACACCTTCCAGTTGCTGCTACTTAACATGCATGCATAACAGCGCACCTGATCCAGGGCGCTCTCGCATTCAGAGACAGGTCGACGCGAGATGCTCAGCACCCTTCCGGCCGGTACCGGTCACCCCTCCCGCAGCGCCGCCCCTTCCGCCCCGTGGTGGCGCGACGCGGTGATCTACCAGGTATACGTCCGCAGCTTCCTCGACAGCACCGGGGACGGCGTGGGCGACCTCGCCGGCGTACGCGCCGGGCTTCCCTACCTCAGGAGGCTCGGTGTCGACGGCATCTGGCTCAGCCCCTTCTACCCGTCGCCGCAGCACGACCACGGCTACGACGTGGCCGACTACTGCGGCGTCGACCCGGTCTACGGCGACCTCGCCGAGTTCGACCGGCTGGTGGCCGACGCCCACCGGCTCGGGCTCAGGCTGCTGCTGGACATCGTCCCCAACCACTGCTCCAGCGAGCACCCGTGGTTCCGCGAAGCGCTCGCCGCGGCACCCGGCAGCGCGGCCCGCTCCCGCTTCCACTTCGCTCCGGGCCGCGGCCCGGGGGGCGAGGAGCCGCCCAACAACTGGCGGGCCATGTTCGGCGGCCCGGCCTGGAGCCGGACCACCGCAGCCGACGGCACTCCCGGGGAGTGGTACCTGCACCTGTTCACGCCCGAGCAGCCGGACCTGAACTGGCGCGACCCGGTCGTGGGCGACGACTTCGAGCGCGTGCTCCGCTTCTGGCTGGACCGGGGCGTCGACGGGTTCCGCATCGACGTCGCCGCCGGACTCTTCAAGCACCCCGAGCTGCCTGACTCCGACGACCCCGGGGCGGACGAGCGGGCCCGCGACGCCGTCAACCAGCTGGCCTGGAACCAGCCCGAGGTGCACGGCGTGTGGCGCCGCTGGCGGTCGGTCTGCGAGGAGTACACCGCCCGGGACGGTCACGAGCGGCTGCTGGTCGGCGAGGTGTCCGTACCCACCGCACGCGAGCACGCCGAGTACGTCCGCCCCGACGAACTGCACCAGGCGTTCTTCTTCGACCTGCTCAGCGCGCCCTGGGACGCCGGCGCCTTCCGTACGACGATCACCGAGGCGATACGCGACATCGCCGGCACCGGCTCCACCGTGACCTGGGTCCTCAACAACCACGACCAGGTCCGCACGGTCACCCGCTACGCGGGCGAGCCCGGGGTCGAGGGCAGCGGACTGGGAGCGGCCCGCGCCCGCGCCGCCGCCCTCCTGATGCTCGCCCTGCCCGGCGCCGCCTACGTGTACCAGGGCGAGGAACTCGGCCTCCCCGAGGTCCTCGACCTGCCCGACGAGGTCCTCACCGACCCGATCTTCCGCCGTACGGGCAGCCGCAAGCACGTACGGGACGGCTGCCGCGTACCCCTGCCCTGGTCCGGGCACGCCTCCCCCTTCGGCTTCAGCCAGGAGGCCGCCGCTGTCAAGCCGTGGCTGCCGCAGCCCGAATGGTTCGCCGAGCACGCCACCGACCGCGCCCTGGCCGACACCCGCTCCTTCTGGCACCTCTACCGCGACGGCCTCCAGCTGCGGCGCACCCTGCCTCAGCTCGGCGAGGGACCCCTGCGCTGGCTCGATGCGCCCGCGCAGGTACTGGCCATGGCCCGCGGGGAGGGCCTGATCTGCGCAGTCAACTTCGGCACGGAGCCGGTGCCCGCACCGGTCGCCGGTACGCCGCTGCTCGCCAGCGGGCCCTGTCCCGACGGGGTGCTCCCCGCCGCGACCGCGGCCTGGTGGGCGGGCGAACTCCCGGCCCCCGGCCCGGCGGCCGCGCAGCCGTAACCCCCGCCGCAAGCCCCCCAGCCCTACCCGGCAGCCTCGCCCCCTCGGCCCTGTCACCCCGCAGTCCCCCAGCAGCCCCTCCCCAGCCCAGGACCTCCCCGGAAGGACCCGTCATGCGACGACCCGGCAAGACGACCCGACGCAGTGCCACCACCACCGCGGCCCTCGCCCTCACCCTCGGCGCCACCGCCTGCGGCGGCGCCACCGCACCCGCGAGCGGCGGCGGGCTCAGCGGCCAGACCGTCACCGTGGCGGGCGTCTGGACCGGCGCCGAACAGGAGAGCTTCAAGAAGGTCCTCGAGGCCTTCACCCAGAAGACCGGCGCCAAGACCGTCTTCGTGCCCTCCGGCGACAACGTGTCCACCTTCGTCGGAAGCAAGATCGAAGGCGGCAACGCGCCCGACGTGGTCATGGTCCCCCAGGTTGGCGTGCTCCAGCAGTTCGCGAAGGAGGGCTGGCTCCGGCCTCTGTCCGAGCAGACCTCCCGGACGGCCGGGTCCACCCTCGCACCGGTGTGGAAGAACTACGGCACGGTCGACGGCACGTACTACGGGCTCTACTTCAAGGCCGCCCACAAGTCGACCGTCTGGTACGCGCCCGAGGCCTTCGCCCAGGCCGGCGTCACCGAGCCCAAGAGCTACAGCGACATGCTGAAGGCCGGCCGCACTCTCGCGGACTCCGGCCGCCCGGCCTTCGCCATAGCCGGCGAGGACGGCTGGACCCTCACTGACTGGTTCGAGAACATCTACCTCTCCCAGTCCGGACCGGAGAAGTACGACCAGCTCGCCCAGCACAAGCTGAAGTGGACCGATGAGAGCGTCGTGCGGGCCCTGACCACCCTCGGGGAGCTGTTCAGGGACAAGCAGCTCGTCGCCGGCGGCGCCCAGACGGCGCTGGGCACCGACTTCCCCTCGTCGGTCGCGCAGGTCTTCGGCCCTGAGCCCAAGGCGGGCATGGTCTACGAGGGCGACTTCGTCGGCGGTGTCGCCAAGGGGCAGTTCGGCAAGAAGCTCGGGCAGGACGCGAAGTTCTTCCCCTTCCCCTCGGTCGACGGCGGCCGGGCGCCGGTGGTCAGCGGTGGTGACGCGGCGGTCGTCCTGAAGGACGGCAAGAACGGCGAGGCGGGCATGAAGCTGGTCGAGTTCCTGGCGAGCTCCGAGGCGGCCGAGGTCTGGGCCGGCGCGGGCGGCTTCCTGTCCCCGAACAACGAGGTCGACTTCGCCAAGTACAGCGACGACACCACGCGCAGCACCGCCGACTCTCTCATCGCGGCGGGCAACTCGATCCGCTTCGACATGTCGGACCAGGCCCCGGCCGCGTTCGGCGGTACGAAGGGCGCGGGTGAGTGGAAGCTCCTCCAGGACTTCCTGCGCGACCCCTCGGACCCCCAGGGCACGGCCGCGAAGCTCGAGGCCGAGGCCGCCAAGGCCTACGGGAACTGAGGCCACTGCCATGGCCGACATCATGACCGACCGCCCCGCCGCCGCCCATCCCGCCACCGGCCGACCCTCGACCGGTCGACCCGCGGTCGACGGACGGCGCCAGGCCCGGCGCAGGAAGCGCCGCCTCGCGGTCGTTTTCGTCCTACCGGCCGTGCTGCTGCTCGGCGCGCTGGTCGTCTACCCCGTCCTCTTCTCCCTCGGGCGCAGCCTCTTCGACGCCGACGGCGACCGGTTCGTCGGAGCCGCCAACTACGCGGCGATCGTGCAGGACCCGGCCACCCTCAAGGCCATCCGCAACAGCGCCGTCTGGGTCGTGGTCGCCCCCACCCTGCTCACCGGACTCGGGCTGCTGCTCGCCGTGCTCACCGAGAAGGTGCGCTGGGCGACCGCGTTCAAGCTGGTGCTCTTCCTGCCGATGGCCGTGTCGTTCCTCGCCGCGGGCATCATCTTCCGGCTCGCCTACGAACAGGACGCGGACCGTGGCGTGCTCAACGCCGCCGCCTCCGCCGTCCACGACGGCTTCGACGACGCCGCCGCCTACCCCACGGCCCGGCCCCGGGAGGGCCACGGCCTGACGGGCGGGGCTGGCGGCCCGTACAGCTCCGCGGCGACCGTACGGCCCGGGGGCTCGATCAGCCTCGGATTCATCGGGGTCGCACCCGAAGCGATGCCGGCCGGCGCGCGGACCGCGTCCGATCCTGCCTCCCCGGCGGGCGCCGCACCCGGCACGGACGCGATCGGGGGTGTCGTCTACCTCGACTTCGCCCCCGGCGGGGCGGGTATACCGGGCAGGGTCGACCCGGGTGAGAGGGGTCTGCCCGGCATGACGGTCGAGGCCGTACGGGACGGCCGGGTGGCCGCGACCGCGACCACGGCCGAGGACGGCTCCTTCCGGTTCGCCGGGCTCGCCGACGGCGACTACAGCGTCCGCCTGCCCGCTGCCAACTTCGAAGCCCCGTACCAGGGCGTGAACTGGCTCGGTCCGGCGCTGGTGACACCCGCCATCATCGGCGCCTACCTGTGGGTCTGGACCGGCTTCTCGATGGTCCTGATCGGCGCCGGCCTCGCCGCCATCCCGCGCGACGCACTGGAGGCCGCACGCATGGACGGCGCCACCGAGGGCCAGATCTTTCGCAAGATCACCGTTCCGCTGCTCGCACCGGTGCTCACCGTGGTCTTCGTGACCCTCGTGATCAACGTGATGAAGGTCTTCGACCTCGTGTGGATCATCGCGCCCGGACCGGTCCAGGAAGAGGCGAACGTGCTGGCCACCCGCATGTGGATGGTCTCCTTCGGGGGCGGCAACGACCAGGGCCTCGGCAGCGCGCTCAGCATGGTGCTCCTGCTGCTCGTCGTCCCGGCGATGATCTTCAACGTCCGGCGCTTCCGAAGGAGTGGAGCATGAGCGGCCACAGCACCGCCGAACGGCACGGCCCGTCCCGGCGGACGGCGACGGTCCGGCGCGTCGCCCCGTCCTCACCCCCGTCCCCGTCCGCTTCGCCCTCCGCGCCCACCTCTGCGCCCACCTCCGCGCCCACCTCTGCGCCCGGACGGCGTCGCGGAGGCCGGGTCTCACGCCTCCTGGGCAGCTCCGCCGTCCAGGGCGTCCTGATCCTCGTCGCCCTCGTCTGGATCACACCGCTGGCGGGCCTGCTCCTGTCCTCGCTGCGCTCCGAACAGGACAACGCCACGGACGGCTGGTGGACCGCGCTCGTCGATCCCTCCCAGCTGTCCTTTGACAACTACACGACCCTGCTGGGGGATTCCGGCATCGGGGCGGCCTTCTGGAACACCGTCCTGATCTCCGTGCCGACCACCGTCCTGGTCGTCGTCATCGCGGCACTCGCCGGATACGCCTTCGCCTGGCTGGAATTCCCCGGCCGGGACGGCGTCTTCCTCGTGGTCGTCGGACTCCTCGTGGTCCCGGTGCAGATCGGGCTGCTGCCCGTGGCGAAACTCTTCGGCGCGGTGGGCCTGTTCGGGACGATCGCGGGCGTCGTCCTCTTCCACGTCGCCTACGGACTGCCGTTCGCGATCTTCCTCCTGCGCAACTACTTCGCCGAGATCCCGCGCGAGATGCTGGAGGCCGCCCGGATGGACGGCGGCAGCGAGTGGCGGATCTTCTCCCGCCTCGTGCTGCCGCTCGGCCGCCCGGCCATCGCGAGCCTGGCCATCTTCCAGTTCCTCTGGGTCTGGAACGACATGCTCGTGGCACTGCTCTTCGCGGACAGCCAGTCCCAGCCGCTCACGGTCGCGCTGCAGTCCCAGATGCGGCAGTTCGGAAGCAACATCGGCGTCCTCGCGCCGGGGGCGTTCCTGTCCCTGGTGGTCCCGCTGATCGTCTTCTTCGCCTTCCAGCGGCACTTCGTCCAGGGCGTGATGGCCGGCTCGGTGAAATAGCGCCGCCCGGACGAGCTCCGTACGTACGCAAGCCTCCGCATGGGTATCCGTACTCATGCGGAGGCGTCCGCGTGCCCGCAGGCTGGATCCATGAACCAGCCCGAGTGGAAGCCCGCCGATCACCGGCGCGGAGTGGAACGTATCGGCACTGTCGTCGTGGCCGTGGCCGCGGCCCTCTCGGCCGCGGCCGCCATCGGACTCGCCTGTCTGCTCGCCGTCCACGCCCTCGCCTGAGCCCGGCCGTCAGGAGTCGGCCTGCGGCGGGCGGCGCCCGACGTGCCACAGCGCGGTGTAGGCGACCATCGGCGCGAACGCACCAGCGCGGTCAGCAGCCCTGCGCCGCCCCGCGCACCGACCGGGCGCGGCCGAGCGGCGACGACCGGGGTCAGCAGCAGGTCCATGGAGGAGACCATCCGCTCGGCGCGCTCCGCCAGCCGCTCCAGTTCTGCCAAATGGGACACCGGCCAGTCCAGAAACGGACGGCGTCACCTCCGCGCGGGGGTTACTCGCATCACAGGTTCCCCGTGGGGAGGCATTGGCCTCGGTTCACCCCTGACCGCACGACACAACAGCGGGTAGCAGACGCCTCCTCCCGACGACGTGCGGACGTCCCGACCTGGGGAGATGAGCAGGGCCCTGTTATCGTGCGCCGATGTCAACGATCAAACAGTTCCAAGTGACCTTCGACTGCGCGGAGCCTGCGCGCCTGGCCGCCTTCTGGTGCGAGGTGCTGGGGTACGTCGTGCCGACGGTCCCGGAGGGCTTCGCCACCTGGGAGGAGTACCACCGCTCGCTGCCGCCCGAGGATGAGATCTACTTCGCGTGCACTGATCCCTCGGGTGTGGCCCCGCGCTTGCTCTTCCAGCGAGTTCCCGAAGGCAAGGTCGTCAAGAACCGGGTGCATCTCGATGTGCGGGCCGGCGCCGGGCTCGTGGGTGAGGAGCGCCTTGCCACACTCGAGGCCGAATGCGCACGGCTGATGGCGCTCGGCGCGAAACACGTGCTGACGCAGCGCGCCGATGGCGTCAACGAGTCGTGCATCACGATGCAGGACATCGAGGGCAACGAGTTCTGCCTCGCCTGATCCTCCTCTGGGACTGCGAGGTGGGGAGCCGCCTCCGGCCTTGGGGAACATTTGAGGCAGCCGATATCGGCTGCCTCAAATGTTC
>NZ_JBVJFA010000039.1:0-57308 GCF_055588085.1 Streptomyces sp. NPDC046303 | reverse complement strand
CGGAAACAGGTGAGGCACCTACCGAAATCGGTAGGTGCCTCACCTGGTCTTACTCTGTCGGGGTGGCGGGATTTGAACCCACGACCTCTTCGTCCCGAACGAAGCGCGCTGCCAAGCTGCGCTACACCCCGATCGTCACCCTTGCAGCACTTGCTGTCCTGGCGACATCGATTACTTTAGCGGACCCTCGGCCGGAGACGAAATCCGGTTTTCGCGGAGGGGGCGCGCGGCCGGCGCGGCGCTCCCCGTCGGCGTACCCGTGCCGACGGGCCTTACGCCGGTGCCTTCGGCGTCAGGGTCAGCAGCGTCGCTTCCGGCGGGCACGCGAAGCGGACCGGGGTGAACCGGTTGGTGCCGCAGCCGGCCGAGACGTGGAGGTACGCGCGGTGGCCGCCCGCCTCGTGCGCGGAGAGGCCCTTCACCCGCTCGGTGTCCAGGTCGCAGTTGGTGACGAGCGCCCCGTAGAAGGGGATGCACAGCTGTCCGCCGTGCGTGTGCCCGGCGAGGATCAGCGGGTACCGGTCGGCGGTGAAGGCATCGAGGACCCGCAGGTACGGGGCGTGCACCACGGCCAGGGAGAAGTCCGCGTCCGGCTCCGGGCCGCCCGCGACCTGCTCGTACCGGTCGCGCTTGATGTGCGGGTCGTCCAGGCCGGTGAAGGCCAGCTCCAGGCCCTCCACCTTCAGTCGCGCCCGGGTGTTGGTGAGGTTGCGCCAGCCCGCCGCGTCGAAGGCGTCCCGCATCTCCTCCCAGGGGTTGTGGACGGCCCCGACGACCGGCTTGTTGCCGTTCAGCCCGTGCCGGCCCTGGGCCTTCTCGAGCAGGTAGCGCCCGGGATTGCGCAGCCGGGGCCCGTAGTAGTCGTTCGACCCGAAGACGTACACGCCCGGGAAGTCCATCAGGGGGCCCAGCGCGTCGAGCACCTCCGGGATGCCCTCGGTGTCCGAGAGGTTGTCGCCGGTGTTGACGACGAAGTCGGGGCGCAGGCCCGCCAGCGACTGCAGCCAGGCGCGCTTCTTGCGCTGACCGCCGACCATGTGGATGTCCGAGACCTGGAGCACGCGCAACGGGCGCATCCCCCGGGGGAGGACGGGCACCGTGACCCGGCGCAGTCGGAAGGACCGCGCCTCGAAACCGGCGGCATAGGCCACGCCCGCGGCCCCCACCGCGGCGATTCCGGCAGCAGCCTTCAGGGGGACTCCGTAACGCGCACGCATGGCCCCATCGTCGCAGACCCGGAAAACCGGCGGGCGCCACCGCCCCCGCAGGTGGCAGACTCAGGTCATGACCACGCTCAAGGCCAAGCTCCAGGAAGACCTCACGACCGCCATCAGGGAGCGGAACGAGCTGCACTCGTCCACCCTGCGGCTGACCCTCTCCGCGATCACCAACCAGGAGGTCGCGGGCAAGGAGGCACGCGTGCTCTCCGACGAGGAAGTCCTCAAGGTGATCGCCAAGGAGGCGAAGAAGCGCCGCGAGGCCGCCGATGCCTTCGCCCAGGGCGGCCGTCCCGAGCAGGCCGCCCGGGAGACCGCGGAGGGCGAGTTCCTCGACACGTACCTGCCCAAGCAGCTGACCGACGAGGAGCTCGTCGCGATCGTGGCGCAGGCCGTCGAGGAGGCCCGGGCGGCGGGCGCCGAGGGGCCGCGCGCCATGGGCGCCGTCATGAAGATCGTGAACCCGAAGGTCGCCGGGCTGGCCGAGGGCGGGCGCGTCGCCGCCGTCGTCAAGCAGCAGCTCTCCTGAGCCGCACGCGAAGGAGGGGCCCTCAGCCGGAATCCGGCTGAGGGCCCCTCGCGTTCCGCTTCCGCCCTCGGTCCTACTGGGTGTCGCGGCCGCCGATCAGGCCGGGCTCGACGGTGATCCCCGGGAACGGGAAGTCCGGCGTGCCGCCCGTCGTACCGCCGTCCGTCGTACCGCCGGGCCGCCCGCCGGGCTTGTTGTCACCGCCGGGCTTGCCGGGCTTCACGGGCTTGCCCGGGTTTGTGGCCGGCCTGCCGCCGTTGCTGCCGCCCGGGAGCACGGGCTCCGGGATGCCGACGGTGGTGAAGGCGGGGGCCTCGCGTCCGGCGAGCGCGCCGGTGATCGCGTCCTTCCAGATCGGGCCGGGCAGGCCGCCGCCGAAGACCTTGTTGTAGTACCGGCCGCCGATCTCGATGTTCTCCATCGTGATCTTCTTCGCGCCGCCCGAGCCGACCCACACCGCGCCCGAGATGTTCGGGGTGTAGCCGACGAACCAGGCGTTGTACCGGGAGTCCGTCGTACCGGTCTTGCCCGCGCTGTCGCGGTCGGTCAGGCCGGCCCGCTCACCGGTTCCGGAGTCGACCACTCCGCGCAGCAGGGTGTTGATGGTGTCGGCCGTCTCCTGAGCCATCACCCGGTCGCACTTGGCCTTCGGCACGGCGAGCGCCTTGCCGTGCGCGTCGGTGATCGACTCGATGGCCACCGGGGTGCAGTGGACACCGCGGTTGGCGAAGGTCGCGTACGCGTTGGCCATCGTCAGCGGGGAGAGCTCGGCGGAGCCCAGCGCGATCGAGGGGGCCTCCACCAGCTTCTCGCCGTTGGCCGGGACCACGCCGAGCTTCTGCGTCATCTCCATGACCGGGCAGAGGCCGATCTCCGAGATCATCTGCACGAAGTAGGTGTTGATGGACTTCTCCATCGCCGTCTTCATCGCGTACGGACCGACCTCGTCCTCGGTCTCGTTCTCGGCCGTCTGCAGCTTGCCGTTCGAGAGCGGCAGGTTGAGCCAGTTGCTGCCGTCGCACTTCTGCACCGGGCTCGGGTAGTCCATCTTGTTCGGCGCCGGGTACACCTTGGTCGGCGGCATGCCCCGCTCTATGGCGGCGGCCGCGATGAACGGCTTGAAGGTGGAGCCGACCTGGAAGCCGAAGTTCGAGCCGCCCATCCGCTTGTCCACGGAGTAGTTGATCTGCGTCTCGTTCTTCCCGAAGCCGTACGGCTTGGACTGCCCCATCGCCAGCACCCGGCCCGTGCCCGGCTGGACCATGGTCACGGCCGTCGCGATCGAGTCCTCCTGGTAGACGTGGTCCTTGATCGACTCGTTGGCCGCGTCCTGTGCCTGCGGGTCCAGGGTGGTGCGGATCGTCAGACCCCCCTGGTTCCAGACCTTGGCCCGCTCCTCGCGCGTCTTGCCGAAGACCGCGTCGGTCAGGAAGGAGTTCTTGACGAAGTCGCAGAAGAACCCGGCGCCCTTGACCGCGGTGATGCAGCCGTTCTTGGGCTTGGTCACCTTCAGTACGACCGGCTTCGCCTTCGCCGCGTCCGCCTCCGCCTGGGAGATTTCCCTGATGTCGGCCATCCGCTGCAGGACGAGGTTGCGGCGCTTCGTCGCCTCGGTCACGTCGTTCACCGGGTCGTACCGGCTCGGCGACTGGACGACGCCCGCCAGCAGCGCGGACTCCTCCAGGGTCAGGTCCTTGGCCGGCTTGCTGAAGTAGCGCTGGGCGGCGGATTCGATTCCGAACGCCTGCTGCCCGAAGAACGTGATGTTCAGGTAGTTCTCGAGGATCTTCTTCTTCCCGAGCTCCTCCTCGACCTGGATCGCGTACTTCAGCTCGCGGATCTTGCGCCCGAGGCTCTTCTCCTGGGCCGCGCGGACCTTCGTCTCGTCGTCACCGGCCTCTTCCACGAAGACGTTCTTCACGTACTGCTGGGTGAGCGTCGAGGCACCCTGTGCCGCGCCGCCCTCCTGTGCGTTGCGGTTGACCGCGCGCAGGATGCCCTTCAGGTCGACCGCGCCGTGCTCGTAGAAACGCGAGTCCTCGATGGCGACGATCGCCTTCTGCATGTACGGGGAGATCGCCGTGAGGGGGACCACCTGCCGGTCTCGCGAATAGACAGTGGCGATCAAGCCACCTTCGGAGTCCAGAATCGTGGTCCGCTGGCTCAGCGGCGGAGTCTTGAGATTGGCCGGGATCTCATCGAATCCCTCGACCGTGCCCTTGGCCGCGAGCCCCAGGGCGCCTGCCGCCGGAATCGCCATGCCGGCCAGCACAACTCCGGAGAGAACGGACACCCCGAGGAACTTGGCGGCCTGCTGGCTCCCCGTGAGCCCGCCGCCCGAGCGCTTCTTTCCCATGGAGGGCAGCCTACGTTCTCATTCGCCGGACACACGCGAATGCCTTGGCCTAAGCTGTCCTCAACTGTCACAGCAGCGCGGTGCGACATCAACCCCCCGGCTTGATTTTCACCCTTCCCGAATGGGGTGGACTCATGTCCGAATCCCGCCTGCTGCGAGGAACGCACCCCACTGGCGACTCGGTGATTTCACCCGAATCGCCGGAATGGCCGGGCATGTCGTCCGATCACTCCGTCGGGTGATCTGCCGCTTACCCATAGTCCGTTCGGACCATTCAAGATTGGGCCCGTCGGGGGTGTTGCACTGTGCTCGCCTTCCGTAACGTCCTCAACTGGCAGCGGTGAATATGCCGCTGCCGCCGTGGGGGAGCCTCGATTCGGGAGAGGACGGCGCCGGCATGGGCTGGGTTACCGACTGGAGTGCGCAGGCAGCCTGCCGCACTACCGATCCGGATGAACTGTTCGTACAAGGAGCGGCACAGAACAGGGCCAAGGCGGTGTGCACCGGATGTCCGGTGCGGACCGAGTGCCTGGCCGACGCGCTCGACAATCGCGTCGAGTTCGGCGTGTGGGGCGGAATGACCGAGCGGGAACGCCGTGCGCTGCTGCGCAGGCGTCCCACCGTCACCTCGTGGCGACGGCTGCTCGAAACCGCGCGCACGGAGTACGAGCGCAGCACGGGCATCCTCACCATGGATGCCGACGAGGAGATCGACGTTCCGTACGAGACGTACGCGGCAGCCGGGTAGATCACCCGGGCGCCACGTCGTACGAACGGCGAACGCCTATGCTCCGGCCGGAACCCCGGCCGCGAGTCGCTCTCCGATGGCCCGTAGCCCGGCGAGGTCGTGCACATCGCCGGGCAGGGCCGCCACTTCGGCCACTGCCACCTCGGGGTGCAGTGAGGTGAAGCGGTCGCGCGTGCGCCGCTCGCGCGCGATCATCTGCATCCGTTCGGCGTGCAGCCGCAGCAGTCCTGCCGTGATCTCGTCCACGTCGGGGGCGGGGGAGCCGTCGTCGGTGGCGTCACGAGGTCCAGCTTTCCCGGACTCCTGATCGACAATGCCGCCGTCCTCAAGATTCTCTGCGGCGGCCAGGGCCCGCTCGGCGGACAGCTGGTCGGCGCCGCTGCCGTGCACCCGGTTCAGTACCAGACCGGCCAGCGGCATCTTCTCCGCGGCCAGCCGCTCCACGAAGTACGCCGCCTCGCGCAGGGCGTCCGGTTCGGGAGCCGCGACCACGAGGAAGGCCGTACCGGGAGCCTGGAGCAGCCGGAAGGTGGCGTCCGCGCGCGTGCGGAAACCGCCGAACATGGTGTCCATCGCGGCCACGAAGGTCTGTACGTCCTTCAGCAGCGAGGCACCCATCAGCTTGCTCAGCGTGCCCGTCATCATCGACATGCCGACATTCAGGAACTTCATCCCGGCCCGGCCGCCCACCTTCGCCGGAGCCATCAGCACGCGGATGAACTTCCCGTCCAGGAAGGACCCGAGCCGCTTCGGCGCGTCCAGGAAGTCCAGGGCGGACCGGCTCGGCGGGGTGTCCACAATGATCAGGTCCCAGTCGTCCCTGGCCCGCAGCTGCCCCAGCTTCTCCATCGCCATGTACTCCTGCGTGCCCGCGAAGCCGGCCGACAGGGACTGGTAGAAGGGGTTGGCGAGAATGGCCGCGGCCCGCTCGCGGTCCGCGTGCGCCTCGACGATCTCGTCGAAGGTCCGCTTCATGTCCAGCATCATGGCGTGCAGTTCACCGCCGTCCGCCGCCGCGGTCCCCACCCCCGTGACCCTGCGCGGGGTGTTGTCCAGCGAGTCGATGCCCATCGACTGCGCGAGCCGCCGCGCCGGGTCGATGGTGAGCACCACCGCCTTCCGCCCGCGCTCGGCCGCCCGTACGCCCAGCGCCGCGGCGGTGGTGGTCTTGCCGACCCCGCCCGCCCCGCAGCACACGATGATCCGGGTCTGCGGATCGTCCAGCAGCCCGTCGACCGCCAGCCGCGGCGGAGTGTCCAGGCCCACGGTGTCCACCCCCTCGCTCATTCGGCCACCGACTGCTTCCGCAGTTCCTTGGCCAGCTCGTACAACCCGGCCAGATCCACCCCCGCGCCGAGCAGCGGGAGTTCGTACGCCGGCACGTCCAGCCCCGCCAGTACGGCGCGCTGCGCACGCTCCAGCTCCACCCGGCCCGCGTGCTCGGCGGCCTGCGCGAGCAGCGGGTCCACCAGCCGCTCGGCCAGCCCGCCGCGGCGGGCGCCGCCCAGGCCCGCCCGGGACAGCGCCTGGGCCACGCCGGCCCGGTGGTCCTCGGCCGCGGCACGCAGGGTGTCTTCGTCCAGGTGGTGCGGGCGCACCATGTTGACGACGATCCGCCCGACAGGCAGCCCGGCCTGCCGCAGTTCCTCGATCCCGTCCGCGGTCTCCTGGACGGGCATCTCCTCCAGGAGGGTGACCAGGTGCACCGCCGTCTCCGCGGACTTGAGCACCTTCATGACGGCCTGGGCCTGGTTGTGGATCGGCCCGAACCGGGCCAGGCCCGCCACCTCGTCGTTGACGTTCAGGAAGCGGGTGATCCGCCCGGTCGGCGGGGCGTCCATGACCACGTGGTCGTAGACGAACCGGCCCGCCTTGTCCTTGCGCCGCACCGCCTCGCAGGCCTTGCCCGTCAGCAGCACGTCGCGCAGACCGGGCGCGATGGTCGTCGCGAAGTCGATGGCGCCGAGCTTCTTGAGCGCGCGGCCCGCGGAGCCGAGCTTGTAGAACATCTGGAGGTAGTCCAGCAGCGCCCGTTCGGCGTCGATGGCGAGCGCGAAGACCTCCCCGCTGCCGCCGGGCGCCACGGCGATCTTGCGCTCCTCGTACGGGAGCGCCTCGGTCCCGAAGATCTGTGCGATGCCCTGCCTGCCCTCGACCTCCACGAGAAGAGTCCGCTTGCCCTCGCGTGCGAGGGCGAGCGCGAGTGCCGCGGCGACCGTGGTCTTGCCGGTGCCGCCCTTGCCGCTGACCACCTGGAGCCTGCTCACAGCGTCCGAGCCTAATTCCTTCGCCCCGGACCGCAGGCACTACCCTCGCTCCCATGACCAAGAAGTTCGAATACGCGACCGTCCCGCTGCTGGTCCACGCCACCAAGCAGATCCTGGACACCTGGGGCGAGGACGGCTGGGAGCTCGTCCAGGTCGTGCCCGGGCCGAACAACCCCGAGCAGCTCGTGGCCTACCTCAAGCGGGAGAAGGCATGAGCGGCGTCGTCGAGGCGAAGCTGGCCGAGCTCGGCCTGACCCTGCCCGAGGTCGTCCCGCCGCTGGCCACGTACCAGCCGGCCGTCCGCTCGGGCTCGTACGTCTACACCGCGGGCCAGCTGCCGATGGTCAAGGGCAACCTGCCGGTCACCGGCAAGGTCGGCGCCGAGGTCTCGCCGGAGCAGGCCAAGGAACTGGCCGCCACGTGCGCGCTGAACGCCCTGGCCGCCGTCAAGTCGGTCATCGGCGACCTCGACAAGATCGCGCGTGTCGTGAAGGTCGTCGGCTTCGTCGCCTCGGCCCCCGACTTCACCGCCCAGCCGGGCGTGCTGAACGGTGCGAGTGAGCTCCTCGGCGCCGTCCTCGGCGACAAGGGCGTCCATGCGCGCAGCGCGGTGGGCGTGGCGGTGCTCCCGCTGGACGCACCGGTGGAGATCGAGATCCAGGTCGAACTCGTTCCGGGAGCCTGACCCCCGACGGGGCTGGACGGACGGCAGCCGCCGCAATCCAGCCCCTCCGGCCGGATCCAGCCCCGCCGGCGTGTGAGGCGTGGGGGGCCTGGGGCGGAGCGCCAGGGGCCCGCCGCAGCGGCAGACCCTCGAACATCGGGCCGGATGGCCGTAGCATCCCGGCATGCCGAATCAGCAGCAGGCGCAGCCCACCCCGCCCCCCGCCGGAGGCCAGTGGTACCCGCCGGAGTGGCCCGCGCGCATCCGCGCGCTCGCCGACGGTTCCCTCACCCCCGTGGAACCGAAGCGCGCCGCCACCGTGATGCTGCTGCGCGACACCCCCGCCGGTCCCGTCGTGCACATGCTGCGCCGCCGCGCCTCCATGGCCTTCGCCGGAGGCGCGTACGCCTATCCCGGCGGCGGGGTCGACCCCCGCGACGAGGAACACCAGGTCGGCTGGGCGGGCCCGAGCCGGGACGCCTGGGCGCGCCGCCTCGGCACGGACGCCCGTACCGCCCAGGCCATCGTCTGCGGAGCCGTACGGGAGACCTTCGAGGAGGCGGGCGTGCTGCTCGCCGGGGAGACCCCCGGCTCCGTCGTCGGTGACACCACCGGCGACGACTGGGAGGCCGACCGGCTGGCCCTCGTGGCGCGGGAGCTGTCCTTCGCGGCGTTCCTGGACCGCCGCGGCCTGCGGCTGCGTTCCGACCTGCTCGGGGCCTGGGCGCGCTGGATCACCCCCGAGTTCGAACCGCGCCGCTACGACACCTGGTTCTTCGTCGCGGCCCTCCCCGAGGGCCAGCGCACCCGCAACGCCTCCACCGAGGCCGACCGGACCGTCTGGATCCGCCCGGCCGACGCGGCCGACGGCTACGACAAGGGCGAGCTGCTGATGATGCCGCCCACCATCTCCACCCTGCGCTCCCTGGAGCCGTACGGGAGCGCCGCCGAGGCGCTCGCCGCGGCCGGGGCGCAGGACCTGGCGCCCGTACTGGCCCGGGCCGCGCTGGAGAACGGCGAGCTGGTGCTCAGCTGGCCGGGCCACGACGAGTTCACCAAGCGAGTGCGCCCCGGAGGCTCCTCATGACCGACGCCGCCGCACTCCCCGGCCAGCCCCGCGGAATCGTCACCTCAGGACCGGCCACCGCCCGCGCGGTCAACGTCCTGGCCCCCAACGCCTCCGCGATGACCCTGGACGGCACCAACACCTGGCTGCTCTCGGAGCCCGGGTCCGCCCAGGCCGTCGTCATCGACCCGGGCCCGCTGGACGAGGCCCACCTCCGGGCGGTCATCGACACCGCCGAGCAGGCCGGGAAGCGGATCGCCCTGACCCTGCTCACCCACGGCCATCCCGACCACGCCGAGGGCGCCGGCCGCTTCGCCGAGCTCACCGGCACCAAGGTCCGCGCCCTGGACCCGGCGCTGCGGCTGGGTGACGAGGGGCTGGCCGCCGGGGACGTGATCAGGACGGGCGGCCTGGAGCTGCGCGTGGTCCCGACCCCCGGGCACACCGGCGACTCGCTCTGCTTCCACCTGCCCGCCGACCGTGCCGTCCTGACCGGAGACACCATCCTCGGCCGCGGCACCACCGTCGTCGCGCACCCCGACGGCCGCCTGGGGGACTACCTGGACTCCCTGCGCCGCCTGCGCTCGCTCACCGTCGACGACGGCGTGCACACCGTCCTGCCGGGCCACGGGCCGGTCCTGGAGGACGCCCAGGGCGTCGTCGAGTACTACCTGGCCCATCGCGCCCACCGCCTCGCCCAGGTCGAGACCGCCGTCGAGGACGGCTTCGTCACCCCGGAGGCGGTCGTCGCCCACGTCTACGCGGACGTGGACCGCTCCCTGTGGCCGGCCGCGGAATGGTCCGTACGGGCGCAGCTCGAGTACCTCCAGGAGCACGGCCTGATCCCGGGCGGCCCCGATTTCTAGTCCGGCCTGGGGGTCTTCGTGCCGTGCCGCGCCGTGTACTCGTCCGCGAGCCACGGCCCGAGGTCCTCGATGTACGCGCGCAGCACGGCCGGGTCCGCGACGGGATCCAGTGCCACGGCGGCCGCCGCCCGCATCTGGGCCGCGCGCTGCGGGTAGTACGTGCCGAAGACCTCCGCGGACTCGGCGAGATCGCTGGTCCAGCCGCCCCACCGCGGCATGACCAGGGTGAATCCGGTGCGCACCAGGCGCCGCGCGAAGATCCGGCTGAGCCTGCGGTACTCGTCCGGGGTCGAGGCGGCCTGGGCCCTGGCCCGCCAGGAGGGCAGGAGGTCGGCCAGGTCGCCGTTGGTCTCCCGGGCGAGCAGGCCGTCCGGGCGGTAACGGGGCAGGTGCTCGGCCAGATCGGCGCCGAGCAGCGGGGTGCACAGGCAGGCGAGGAACCAGCCGAGGTCGTACCGTTCCGGCTCGCTGAGCAGGGTGTCCTTGCCGTAGAGCAGGATGCCGGCCCCGTCGATGACCGGGAAGTCCTCGTCGAGCCCGCGCGCCAGTACGTCGGCGGCGGCCCGGTCCTCGTCGGCGGGCTCGTGGTGCAGGGCGAGCAGCAGGTCGAGGTCGGACCGTCCGGGCCGGGCCGTCCCGCGCGGCACGGACCCGTACAGGTAGGCGCTGTGCAGCCGCCGCCCGTACGCCTCGCCGATCCGTTCCCGGGCGGCGGCGACGACGGCCCTGAACTCCCCGGGAATCTTCCCGAGGGAACCCTCCCGCTCGAAGTACCCGTACGCGTCGACACCCCTGTGCTCCATGCCTCCACTGTGCACGTTCAGCCTCGCCGGCGTTCGAGGCGCGGGGGCTGGGGGGCGGAGCCCTCGCAACGCGCGCACCCGAAGACGCGAAAGGGGCCCCGCCCATCCGGGCAGGACCCCTCGACCGTCAAGACCGGCGTCAGCGAGAGCGCTTGGCGAGCCGCTCCACGTCCAGCAGGATCACCGCGCGCGCCTCGAGGCGCAGCCAGCCGCGGCCCGCGAAGTCGGCCAGGGCCTTGTTCACGGTTTCGCGGGAGGCGCCGACGAGCTGCGCGAGCTCTTCCTGCGTGAGGTCGTGCACCACGTGGATGCCCTCCTCCGACTGCACGCCGAAGCGGCGCGACAGGTCGAGGAGCGCCCGTGCCACACGGCCGGGGACATCGGAGAAGACCAGGTCGGACATCTGGTCATTGGTCTTGCGCAGGCGCCGCGCGACGGCGCGCAGCAGCGCGGTCGCGACCTCGGGCCGGGCGTTGAGCCAGGGCTGGAGGTCGCCGTGCCCGAGGCCGAGGAGCTTGACCTCGGTCAGCGCGGTGGCGGTGGCGGTACGCGGGCCCGGGTCGAACAGCGACAGTTCGCCGATCAGCTCGCCGGGGCCGAGGACGGCCAGCATGTTCTCGCGGCCGTCGGGGGAGGTGCGGTGGAGCTTCACCTTGCCCTCGGTCACGACATACAGCCGGTCGCCGGGGTCGCCCTCGTGGAACAGGGCGTCACCGCGTGCGAGGGTCACCTCGCCCATGGAGGCGCGGAGCTCCGCGGCCTGCTCGTCATCGAGCGCCGCGAAGAGCGGGGCGCGCCGCAGAACGTCGTCCACGAGTTTCTCTCCTATGTCGACCAGCTCAGGGGACCGGCCCCCCATTTTGCCGGACGGCTCAAACAGTGCGATCAATCACTACCAAGGATGCCGGACGGACGCCCGTGCTGTGCGGTGGGAGACCAATCAGGGTGGTGTTACCTGAGGTCCGGGCGGGTGTCAGCGCCCGGCCTTAGGCTGGCCGGGTGTCCAATAAGCCGGTGAGAGCACAGGCCAAGGGGTCCGCGGGAGTGATGGCGGCCCATAATTCAGCTGTGGGCGAACAAGGCCCTTCGGGGGCGTCCGCGGAGGTCCCAGCTGCCTCCCAGGGCAAAGATTCGGCCAAGAAAACCGCCGTTAAGCCATCAGCGGCGAGGGCGGAATCCCGCCTGGCCATGGTGCGCCGGGCCCGCCGCATCAACCGCGAGCTGGCCGAGATCTATCCGTACGCCCATCCGGAGCTCGACTTCCGCAACCCCTTCGAGCTGCTCGTGGCGACCGTCCTGTCCGCGCAGACCACGGACCTGCGGGTGAACCAGACGACCCCGGCCCTGTTCGCGGCCTACCCGACCCCTGAGGACATGGCCGCGGCCGCCCCGGAGGACCTGGAGGAGCTGATCCGGCCGACCGGGTTCTTCCGGATGAAGGCCAAGTCCCTGCTCGGCCTCTCCCAGGCCCTGCGGGACAGGTTCGGCGGCGAGGTGCCGGGGCGGCTCGAGGACCTGGTGACCCTGCCCGGAGTGGGCCGCAAGACGGCGAACGTGGTCCTCGGCAACGCGTTCGGCGTCCCGGGGATCACCGTTGACACCCACTTCGGCCGGCTCGTGCGCCGCTGGAAGTGGACCGATCAGGAGGATCCGGAGAAGGTCGAGGCGGAGATCTGCGCGATCTTCCCCAAGAGCGAGTGGACGATGCTCTCGCACCGCGTCGTCTTCCACGGCCGCCGGATCTGCCACGCCCGCAAGCCGGCCTGCGGGGCCTGTCCGATCGCCCCGCTCTGCCCGGCGTACGGGGAGGGCGAAACGGACCCGGAGAAGGCGCGCAAGCTGCTGAAGTACGAGAAGGGCGGCCAGCCCGGCCAGCGCCTGAGCCCGCCCCCGGACTACCCGGGCCTCCCGGCGCCGCCGCTGGGTGCCCCGGCGCCGTAACGGAACGAATCGGTACCCGCATCGCGTTTGGCGTTGTGGGAGAACACGGACGGACAGGGGTGCCTATGACGCGCGGTAGCGACACACGGGACGGGACGGCGGCGGGAGCCCGTACGGGCAGCAGTACGACCCTCAGCACCGACGGCCTGCCCGCCTGGCTGGATCCCGTCGTCGAGGCCGCCCGGACGGTCGAGCCGCTGCAGCTGAGCCGCTTCCTGCCGCCCGAGGACGGCCGAGGGCGCCAGTCCGCGGTGCTCGTGCTGTTCGGCGAAGGCCCCCGTGGGCCCGAGCTGCTGCTCATGGAGCGCGCCGGCACCCTCCGCTCGCACGCGGGCCAGGCCTCCTTCCCGGGCGGCGCCCTCGACCCGGAGGACGGCGATCCGCACACCACCGGCCCGCTGCGCGCCGCGCTGCGCGAGGCCGAGGAGGAGACCGGCCTCGACCCGTCCGGAGTCCAGCTCTTCGGAGTGCTGCCCCGGCTCTACATCCCGGTCAGCGAGTTCGTCGTCACCCCGGTCCTCGGCTGGTGGCACACCCCGAGCCCGGTCGGCGCCGTGGACCCGGCCGAGACGGCCCGCGTCTTCACGGTGCCCGTGGCGGATCTCACGGACCCCGAGCACCGGGTCACGGCCGTCCACCCGAGCGGCCACCTGGGGCCGGGTTTCACCGTCGAATCGGCTCTGGTCTGGGGTTTCACCGCCGGGGTGATCGACCGGCTGCTGCACTTCGCGGGCTGGGAGCGCCCCTGGGACCGCTCGCGGCACGTCCCGCTCGACTGGCGCGCGTGAGACGGTGACCCAGTGAACGTGCTGGACATCTTGTTGCTGCTCGCGGCCGTGTGGTTCGCGATCGTCGGCTACCGCCAGGGGTTCGTCGTCGGCATCCTGTCGGTGATCGGCTTCCTCGGCGGTGGCCTCGTCGCCGTGTCCCTGCTTCCGCTGATCTGGGACCGGGTGACCGACAACGGCACCCAGGTGTCCACCACGGTCGTCGTGATCGCCGTCGTCGCGATCATCGTCTGTGCCTCGATCGGCCAGGCCCTGACCACGCACCTCGGCAGCCGGCTCCGCCGCTACATCACCTGGTCGCCGGCGCGCGTGCTGGACGCGACCGGCGGGGCCCTGGTCAACGTGGTCGCGATGCTGCTGGTGGCCTGGCTGATCGGCTCCGCGCTCGCCGCAACCTCGCTGCCCACGCTGGGCAAGGAAGTCCGCAACTCCAAGGTGCTGCTCGGCGTGTCGCGGGTGCTGCCGGCGCAGGCGAACACCTGGTTCTCGGACTTCAGTTCCACTCTCGCGCGCAACGGCTTCCCGCAGGTGTTCAGCCCGTTCTCCAACGAGCCCATCACCGAGGTCAGGGCGCCTGATCCGGCGCTCGCCCGGAGCCCCGTCACCGAGCAGGCCAAGCGCTCGATCGTGAAGGTCGTCGGCACGGCGCCCAGCTGCAGCAAGGTGCTGGAGGGCACCGGCTTCGTCTTCGCGCCCGGCAAGGTGATGACCAACGCGCACGTCGTCGGCGGGGTCGGCGAACCGACCGTGCAGATCGGAGGCGAGGGCAAGCGCTACGACGGCAAGGTCGTGCTCTACGACTGGGAGCGCGACATCGCCGTCCTGGACGTGCCGAACCTGAAGGCCCCGGCGCTGGAGTTCGCCGACCGGGACGCGGTCGGCGGCAGCGACGCGATCGTGGCCGGCTTCCCCGAGAACGGCGCGTACGACATCCGTGCCGCGCGCGTCCGCGGCCGGATCAACGCCGACGGCCCGGACATCTACCACCGCGGCACCGTGCGGCGCGACGTCTACTCGCTGTACGCGACGGTCCGGCAGGGCAACTCGGGCGGCCCGCTGCTCACGCCCGACGGCAAGGTGTACGGAGTGGTGTTCGCGAAGTCCCGCGACGACGCGAACACCGGCTACGCCCTGACGGTGGACGAGATCCGTGACGACATCCGGATCGGCCGGATCGCCGAACAGCGGGTCGACAGCCAGGGGTGCGCCCTCTGACACCGGGACGCCGGGCCCGTGCTGGGGCCCGGCGAACCCGCCGGCTCTCTACGTCGGCTCTCTACGTCCGCGGATGGCGCAGGCGCGCCGAGACCCACAGGGCCCGGCGGCGCAGGATGCGCGGGATCCCGAGGCGGAGGTCATGGCCGTCGCGGCCGGTCCTCCCGCGGGGGCCCGGCGTCGCTGCCGAGCGGCGTTCGTGTGCGGTGTCACCGTAGTCGTGCGTCCAGCCCATACTCCGAGCTGTGCCCGTGCCCCATGGTCGGTAACCCCGTACAGGGCGGCCAATTGGCCTATGCGCGAGGCAATTGAATGGTTGTCATACCCATCACCGGTCCGGTTCGGGGTCCTTGAGCCAGTTCACGAGCTCGGTCGAGAAGGCCACCGGGTCCTCCTCGTGCGGGAAGTGCCCGAGCCCGTCGAACAGCCGCCACCGGTACGGGGCTTCGACGTACTGGCCGGATCCGGCCGCGCTGCGCGTGCGCATCACCGGGTCGAGCGAGCCGTGCAGGTGCAGCGTCGGCACCCGCACCGGCCGCTTCATGCGCCGGTTGAACTGGAGGCCGTCGGGCCGCGCCATCGACCGCATCATCCAGCGGTAGGGCTCGATCGAGCAGTGCGCGGTGGACGGGATGCACATCGCCCGCCGGTACACGGCCAGCGCCTCCTCGTCGGCGCCGTCCTCCTGGAGCCGTGGCCCGGACCAGCCGCGGATCAGCTCCGCGACGAGCGCCCCGTCGTCGGCGACGAGCTGCCGCTCGGGGACGAAGGGCCGCTGGAAGCCCCAGATGTGTGAACTGGCCCGGGTCTGGCCGAAGTCGGACAGCATCGCCGAACGCCAGCGGCGCGGGTGGGGCATGGAGGAGACGACCAGGCGGCGCACGAGCTTGGGCCGCATCACGGCCGCCGTCCAGGCGAGGTAGCCGCCCAGGTCGTGTCCGACGAGCGCGGCGTCCGGCTCGCCGAGGGACCGTACGACCCCGGTGATGTCGAGTGCCAGATTGGCCGGGTCGTAGCCGCGCGGGGTGCGGTCGCTGCCGCCGACTCCGCGCAGGTCCATCGCGACGGCCCGGTAGCCGGCGTCCGCGAGCGCGGTCATCTGGTGCCGCCAGGTCCACCAGAACTGCGGGAAGCCGTGCAGCAGCAGCACCAGCGGCCCGTCACCGAGTTCGGCGACGTGGAAGCGGGCGCCGTTGGCGGCGACGTCCCGGTGCGTCACCGCCTGCCCGCCGGGCAGATCGAGCCGGATCGCCGAGGCGGCGGTGGGCGGATTGCCGGGGTCAGGCGAGGGCGCTGTCATGAGGACGAGCGTGCCACACCCACGGCCTTGTCACTCACCGGCCGCG
The DNA here is from genome assembly GCF_055588085.1 of Streptomyces sp. NPDC046303. NCBI lineage: Bacteria > Bacillati > Actinomycetota > Actinomycetes > Kitasatosporales > Streptomycetaceae > Streptomyces > Streptomyces sp. NPDC046303. The sequence continues at coordinate 41,502 of NZ_JBVJFA010000039.1, read as the reverse complement.
CGTGCGGCTTGACGGTCCCGACGAGCGCCGCGGTCTGCTTGACCGATTCGATGGTCTTCACCGGCGGCTTGACCTTCTTGAACTTGACCGCGGCGAGCAGCCCGACGAGGCCCGCGAGCAGCCAGAACGCGCCGCCGACGATCAGGAAGGACCAGGCGAGGCCGAGCCCGAGGTTATGGATGCCGTAGGCCGCGGCGAAACTCAGTACGGGGAGGGAGAAGAGCACCAGCACGCCGGCGACGATCGCGGCACCGCTCCCGATGCCCGCGCGCTTGACGTCCTGCTTGATCTCCACCTTGGCGAGGGCGATCTCGTCGTGCACCAGGGCCGACATCTCGGCGGTGGCCGAGGCGACCAGCTGGCCGAGTGTGCGCTCGGCTCCCCGCGCCCCTTGGTCCACTGCGCTCATCGCTCTCTCCCTCTGTCGTCTGCCGCGTCTGTACGCCGTCCTGCGTCAGATCATGCCGGACGGTCGCCCTCGATGCTGGACCCGGCCGCCGCTTCGGCCCTGCGCCGGTGCTCCGCGGCCTTCTCCTCGTGGATCTTCGCCATGCGCATGTGGTACGCCGCGGTGTGCTCCTCGTAGATGTCCGGAATGCCGTCGCGGTCCTCGTCGCGCTCCTCGGCCTCGGTGAGGGCCCGGTACCTGCGGTCGCGGAGCTTGAGCAGGACGCAGGCGAACACGGCGGCGATGAGCGAGCCGATGAGGACCGCGGCCTTGATCTCGTCGGTCAGGACCTCGTCCTCGGCGAAGGCGAGTTCACCGATCAGCAGCGAGACGGTGAACCCGATCCCGGCGAGGGAGGCGACGGCGAGTACGTCCGGCCAGGCGAGGTCCTCGTTCAGCTCGGCCTTGGTGAAGCGGGCGGCCAGCCAGGTGCCGCCGAAGATGCCCACCGCCTTGCCGACGACCAGGCCGAGGACCACGCCGAGGGTCTCGGGCCGGGTGAAGACCTGGCCGATGGACTCGTCGGAGAGGGAGACGCCGGCCGAGAAGAGCGCGAAGAGCGGTACGGCGAGACCGGCCGAGACCGGCCGTACGAGGTGCTCGATGTGCTCGCCGGGTGAGTGGTCCTCGCCCTCGTTGCGGGTGCAGCGCAGCATCAGGCCCATGGCGACACCGGCGATGGTGGCGTGGACGCCGCTGTTGTACATCAGGCCCCAGATGGCGAGGGCGAGCGGTACGTGGACGTACCAGCCGCGGACGCCCTTGCGGAGCAGGAACCAGAACAGCGCGAGGCCCACGACCGCGCCGCCCAGGGCCAGGAAGTCGATCTCGCTGGTGAAGAACACCGCGATGATGATGATCGCGAAGAGGTCGTCGACGACGGCGAGGGTGAGCAGGAACGCGCGCAGGGCGGAGGGCAGCGAGGTGCCGATGACCGCGAGGACGGCGAGCGCGAAGGCGATGTCGGTGGCGGTCGGGACCGCCCAGCCGTCCATGGACCCGTTGCCGAACGTGGTGACGAGGGCGTAGACCCCGGCGGGGGCGGCCATGCCGCAGAGCGCGGCGATGACGGGGAGGGCGGCGGCCTTGGGGTCGCGCAGGTCGCCCGCGACCAGCTCGCGCTTGAGCTCGATGCCGGCCACGAAGAAGAAGACCGCCAGCAGGCCGTCGGCCGCCCAGTGCTGGATCGACAGGTCCAGGCCGAGGAATCCGGGGCCGATGTGAACATCCCGGACGGTCTTGTAGCTCTCCGTCAGGGCGGGGGTGTTGGCCCAGATCAGGGCGGCGACGGCGGCCACGAGGAGCAGGACACCGCCGACGGTCTCGGCGCGCAGGGCGTCGGCGACGAACCGCCGCTCGGGCAGCGACAGCCGGCCGAGGAGCTTGCGGCTCTGCGAGTCGGTGGGGGTGGGCGCGGCCACGGTGGGACACCTCCGGTTGGTCGACGGCATGCTTCATGCAGTTGCCGACCAGACTTCCCGGCGCACCCTGAGTGTTCGAGCGTCGTACGTCTTGACGCTTTCCTTACCCTACACAGGGTCGCGTAGTCGTATCGGATGATCTTCACCTTAAGCGCGGAGGGGGCGTCCGGCACGCTGTGCGCGCGCCGGACGCCCCCTCCAGGCCCGAGGGGCCGATGGGCCGATGCCCGTGGTCCCGCTATGTCGTCGGTCAGTCCTCGCTGGACGCGGACGGCAGCTTGCTCTGGATCAGGTCCATGACCGAGGAGTCGGCGAGCGTGGTGACGTCACCGACCGTGCGGTTCTCCGCCACGTCGCGCAGGAGGCGGCGCATGATCTTGCCCGAGCGGGTCTTCGGCAGTTCCTGGACCGGGAGGATCCGCTTCGGCTTGGCGATGGGGCCGAGCGTGGCGCCCACGTGGTTGCGCAGGTCGGCGACCAGGCTGCCGGTCTCCGAGGCGCTGCCGCGCAGGATGACGAAGGCCACGATGGCCTGGCCGGTGGTCTCGTCGTTGGCGCCGACCACGGCTGCCTCGGCGACCGCGGGGTGCGAGACGAGCGCCGACTCGACCTCGGTCGTCGAGATGTTGTGGCCGGACACCAGCATCACGTCGTCCACCCGGCCGAGCAGCCAGATGTCGCCGTCGTCGTCCTTCTTGGCGCCGTCGCCCGCGAAGTACTTGCCCTCGAACCGCGACCAGTAGGTGTCGATGAACCGCTGGTCGTCGCCCCAGATGGTGCGCAGCATCGACGGCCACGGCTCGGTCAGGACCAGGTAGCCGCCTCCGCCGTCCGGGACCTCGTTCGCTTCGTCGTCCACGACGGTGGCGGAGATTCCGGGCAGCGCGCGCTGCGCCGAGCCCGGCTTGGTCTCCGTGACGCCCGGCAGCGGGGAGATCATCATCGCGCCGGTCTCGGTCTGCCACCAGGTGTCCACGATCGGGCAGCGGTCGCCGCCGATGTGCTTGCGGTACCAGATCCACGCCTCGGGGTTGATCGGCTCGCCGACCGAGCCCAGCACGCGCAGGCTCGAGAGGTCGAACTTCGCGGGGATGTCGTCGCCCCACTTCATGAACGTGCGGATGGCCGTGGGCGCCGTGTAAAGGATGGTGACGCGGTACTTCTGCACGATCTCCCAGAACCGGCCCTGGTGCGGGGTGTCCGGCGTGCCCTCGTACATCACTTGGGTGGCGCCGTTCGCGAGGGGCCCGTAGACGATGTACGAGTGCCCGGTCACCCAGCCGATGTCGGCGGTGCACCAGTAGACGTCGGTCTCCGGCTTCAGGTCGAACACCGCGTGGTGGGTGTACGCCGCCTGCGTCAGGTAGCCGCCCGAGGTGTGCAGGATGCCCTTGGGCTTCCCCGTGGTCCCCGAGGTGTACAGGATGAAGAGCGGGTGCTCGGCGTCGAAGGCCTGCGGGGTGTGCTCGGCGGACTGCCGGCCGACCACGTCGTGCCACCAGACGTCGCGGCCCTCGGTGAAGGCGGTCTCCTGGCCGGTGCGCCGCACGACGAGCACGTGCTCGACCTGCGGGCACTTGCCGACGGCCTCGTCGATGGCCGGCTTCAGGGCGGTCGCCTTGCCGCGGCGGTAGCCGCCGTCGGCGGTGATGACCAGCTTGGCGTCGGCGTCCTGGATGCGCGAGGCGACGGCGTCGGCGGAGAAGCCGCCGAAGACCACGGAGTGCGCGGCCCCGATCCGGGCGCAGGCGAGCATCGCCACGACCGCCTCGGGGATCATCGGAAGGTAGACGGCGACGCGGTCGCCGGCCTGGACGCCCAGCTCGGTCAGGGCGTTGGCCGCCTTGGAGACCTCGTCCTTGAGCTGCGCGTAGGTGATCGAGCGGCTGTCGCCGGGCTCGCCCTCGAAGTGGAGGGCGACGCGCTCGCCGTTGCCTGCCTCCACGTGCCGGTCCACGCAGTTGTACGCGACGTTCAGCTTGCCGTCCGCGAACCACTTCGCGAAGGGCGGGTTCGTCCAGTCGAGCGTCTCGGTCGGCTCCGTGGCCCAGGTGAGCCGCCGGGCCTGCTCGGCCCAGAAGCCCAGCCGGTCCGCGTCGGCCTGTGCGTACGCCGCCTGTGTCACGTTGGCGGCGGCGGCCAGATCGGCAGGCGGTGCGAACCGCCGCTCCTCCTTGAGCAGATTGGCCAGGCTTTCATTGCTCACGACATATCCCTTTCCCAGGGTGTCCGTTGTGTCCCCGGCATAGCTCATCAGCCGGCGGCCCGGGTGACAAGAGGTAGCCGAGAATTGGTTTAGACCTATATCACGCCGGGGTGCGTGCCGACGGCCCCTTCCCGCTGCAAGGTGCGGAAAGGGGCCAAACGATGGCACGGATACCGGAGGGTATCGGTTCGAACATGCCGTGACGCTGTCGCGAATCAGGCGTTCTGGCCGACCGTGTCGAAGACCCGGCAGTCGAAGAAGTCCTCGCCCTCGGACAGCAGGTAGGCCTGGGCCTCACCCACGTGGAAGTACATCCCGTGCAGCTCCAGCGTGCCTTCGGCGAGCCGCCGGGCCACCGATTCGTGCGCCCGCAGGTGCTCCAGCTGCTGCACCACGTTGGTCAGGCACAGCTGCTCCACGGCGTCCGCCGGGAGCCGGCCCGAGATCCTGGCCCAGGCGTGGTGGCGGCTGGCCATCCGCTCCAGGCTGGGCAGACCGTGCCGGAGCCAGCGGCGCAGCGGGGTCATGGGCGCTCCGGGGGAGGAGTTGAGCAGCGCCTGCATGGCTCCGCAGCCCGAGTGCCCGCACACCGTGATGCTGTCCACCTTGAGCACGTCCACCGCGTACTCGATGGCCGCCGCGACGGAGTCGTCGGTGGACTCGGCGCCCGGCAGCGGGACGAGGTTGCCGACGTTGCGGACGGTGAACAGGTCGCCCGGTCCGCTGGCCGTGATCATGCTGGTGACGAGGCGGGAGTCGGCGCAGGTGAGGAAGAGCTGGGAGGGCCGCTGCCCCTCGCGGGCCAGGCGGGCCAGCTCGTCCCGTACGTGCGGTGCGGTGTCGCGCTGGAAGGCGCTGATCCCGCTGGCCAGCTGCCCGGCGCCGCGCCGCCGCGGAGCCGGGGCCGCGGCGGCGGTCGCGGCCGCGGCCGCCGGTGCTGCTTCGGTGGCGGTGGCGGTGTCCGGGTCCGCGGGGGTGTCGTCGACACGGTGGTCGCAGTGGTTCTGCCACGGGGTCCAGGGGCGGCAGCACTGGTGCCCGCCGCGCTGCGGGGTGCGCCGGGCCGGGTCGGAGTGCTGGGACCCGTCGGCCCGGTGGCCGGTGACCTGTACCGATCCGCCGTGGGCGAGGTGCGAGTCCTGCCAGTCCCGAAGCGTCTCGTATGCCGCGTGGTCCATGAACGAGCCGTCCAGCTCGACCACCGCGCGCCCCTCGTGCGGAATCTGGTTGAGCACCCGGCTCAGCCGCGGTACGGCGAGGAAGGTCAACTGCCCGCGCGCCCAGACCCGGTGGACGCCGTCGTCCAGCTGTTCCAGCGTGATCCGGGTCCGGGCCAGCCGGTGCAGGGCGAGGGCGACCGCGACCGCGATGCCGATGGCCACGCCCTCGAGTACCCCGCCGAGGACCACGGCCACGATGGTCGTCGCGTAGACCGGGATCTCCCGGTGCCGGGTGACGCTGCGCAGGTGCGTGATGCTCACCATCTGCACGCCCACCGCCATGACCAGGGCGGCCAGCGCGGCGAGCGGGATCAGGTCGAGGACCGGGACCAGCAGCCCGGCCGCGAGCATGACCCAGAAACCGTGCAGCATGGTCGACTTCCGGCTGGCCGCGCCGGCCTTGACGTTGGCCACGCTGCGGACGGCGACGCCCGTGATCGGCAGGCCGCCCAGTGCTCCGGAGACGATGTTCGCCGCGCCCTGCCCGCGCAGTTCGCGGTTGAGGTCGGCGCGCGGCGGGCGGTTGCCCGTACCGCGCTCGGAGGCGATGAGCTTGTCGGTCGCGACCGCGGAGAGCAGGGACTCCACACTGCCGACCAGGGTGATGGTCAGTACGGCGGCGATGAGGCCGAGGACCGGCCCCTCGGGCAGTTCGGGCAGGGCGTGGCTGCGCCAGGACGGCAGGTCGACCCGGGGCAGGGAGAGCCCGGCCAGGGCGGCGAAGGCGGTGGCCGTGGCGACGGCGGCGAGCGCCGCCGGGACCTTGCGCAGGGCGCGGCCCGTCGGTCCGGGCAGCCGCGGCCAGCCGAGCAGGACGACGAGCGTCAGCACGCTGACGCCGAGCGCGACCGGGTGCAGGTCCGCCAACTGCCCCGGCAGGCCAAGTACGTTCGCCACGGCGGAGCTCTGCGGGGTGCCGCCGAGCACGATGTGCAGCTGGGCCAGCGCGATGGTCACGCCGATGCCGGCGAGCATGCCGTGCACGATGGCGGGGCTGACCATGAGCGCCGACCGGGCGGTGCGCAGCAGGGCGAGGCCCAGCTGGCAGAACCCGGCGAGCACGGTGATGGCGCAGGTGGTGCGCCATCCGTAGTGCTGGATCAACTCGGCGGTGACCACCGTGAGTCCGGCCGCGGGGCCGCTCACCTGGAGCGGGGCTCCGCCGAACCGGCCGGCGACGATCCCGCCGACGGCCGCCGCGACCAGTCCGGCCTGGAGCGGGGCGCCGGTGGCCAGGGCGATGCCGAGGGAGAGCGGCAGGGCGATCAGGAACACGGCGGCGGAGGCGGAGAGGTCCGCCGGCAGGTCCTTGCGGATCTGTTTGCCGGGCGTGGTGCGGATCTCTGTGTCTACTGCGGGTGTACGTGAAGTGGCTGTCATAAGGTCCCGTCTCCTCGGGGGGAGGGATGAAGCGGCGGGAGTCTCAACACTCGGTAAATGGATGGTAATGGAGAGTAAAGGGCTGTGGTGGGAAATACGGGCAAATGGCCTATGAATTAACCCTCCAGGGTGATTAAGCATTTTGTACGGCTTGTCACACCTTCCTCACGGTGGACCGCATGGGACGTTGCGGCGCGGAAGTCCTGCGATGGAACTGCGAGGGAGAGGTGGGGCGGATGATCGCCGCCACGAAGAAGATCGCCGGCGGCCTGGTCGCCACGGCGCTGGCCCTGGGAGCCGCCGGGTGCAGTGGCTCGGAACCCGCCAAGTCCCCGGCCTCCGGCCCCCAGCACGCACGGAAGGGCGCCGCCGCCCCCGAGGCCCCCGGCAGTGTCAACCGCCCCATCGGCGACGGTTCGACCGCCTACACCGGCGCGCAGCCGAACGTCGTCCGGACGGCGCAGAAGCTGAAGCCCGGCGAGAAGCCTCCTCAGTTCGTGGTGTTCTCGTGGGACGGGGCCGGCGAGGACAGCCAGAAGCTCTTCTCGCACTTCCGCGAGGTCGGCAAGAAGTACAACGCCCGGATGACGTACTTCCTCAGCGGCGTGTACATGCTCCCGGAAGAGAAACGTTCCCTCTACGTCGCCCCGCAGCACGGACCCGGCCGTTCGGACATCGGCTTCGGCGACCTCCAGGGCATCAAGGACACCGCCACCCAGGTGCGCGCGGCCTGGCTCGAGGGAAATGAGATCGGCACGCACTTCAACGGCCACTTCTGCGGCCCCGACGGCGGTGTCGGCACCTGGTCCGTGGACGAGTGGAAGAGCGAGATCAGCCAGGCCAAGTCCTTCGTGAAGAACTGGAAGACGAACGCGGGCCTGAAGAACATGGAGGCGCTCCCCTTCGACTACGACAAGGAGCTCATCGGGGCCCGCACCCCCTGCCTCGAGGGCCAGAAGAACTTCATGCTGGCGGCGAAGAAACTGGGCTTCCGCTACGACTCCAGCGGCATCAGCAAGCAGATCTGGCCCAAGAAGACGGACGGGCTCTGGGACATTCCGCTGCAGCTGGTCCCCGTGCCGGGCCGCGCCTTCGAGACCCTGAGCATGGACTACAACTTCATGACCAACCAGTCCGGGACGACCTCACAGGGCGACCCCTCGCAGCACGCGTACTGGGGCGACCAGATGCGCGACGGCCTGCGCCAGGCCTTCGACCGCGCCTACCAGGGCAACCGGGCGCCGCTGATCATCGGCAACCACTTCGAGTCCTGGAACGGCGGCACCTACATGCGCGCCGTCGAGGAGTCCATCAAGGGGATGTGCACCCAGAAGGAGGTCCGCTGCGTGCCGTTCCGCGAGCTGGCGGACTGGCTGGACGCCCAGGACCCCAAGGTCGTGGAGTGGCTGCGCACCCTCGACGTCGGCGAGGCGCCGAAGCAGGGCTGGGCGAAGTTCCTGACCGCGGGGCCGCCGCCCGCACCGCCGACGGCCCCCGCCGTGGTCACGCCGGCTGAGGAGCCGGCCGAAGCCGGGGCGGACGAGGACTGACGAGGGCCTCGACTCCCTCTCCGGCGCCCTCGGCGTCTTCGGCCCCCTCGGCCCCCTCGGCGCCTTCGCGCAGGACGAAGCCGGGGTCGACCTGGTCCGCCAGGTCGACCCCGGTCTTGGCGTTGCCCCAGCTCTCCGCGTTCTTCAGGTGGAACCGCACCATCTGCTCGGTGTACCGGTCCCAGTCGCGGTGCGCGTACGAGTCGTCCGCCGCGTCCTGGAGGGACTGCAGCGCGAGCCGGTTCGTCGCCTCCAGCAGCTCGAAGGCGGCCGGCCGGCCCTTCTCCATGGCGCGCACCCAGTCGGAGTGCCCGACGGTGACCAGCAGGTCCTCACCGACCTCGTCCTGGAGGAACTCGATGTCCTCCGGGCCCTGCACCTTGTTGCCGACGACCTTGAGCGCGACCCCGAAGTCCCGCGCGTACTCCTTGTACTGGCGGTAGACGGACACGCCCTTGCGGGTGGGCTCGGCGACCAGGAAGGTCACGTCGAAGCGGGTGAACATGCCGGAGGCGAAGGAGTCGGAGCCCGCGGTCATGTCGACGACGACGTACTCGTCGGGGCCGTCGACGAGGTGGTTGAGGCAGAGCTCGACCGCCCCGACCTTGGAGTGGTAGCAGGCCACGCCCAGATCGGCCTCGGTGAACGGCCCGGTGGCCATGAGCCGTACGGGCTCTCCGTCGAGCAGGAGCGTGCGCGCGCAGGCCTCGTACACCGGGTTGTCCTCGGTGACCCGCAGCAGGCGCGAACCCCGGCCGGGCGGCGTGGTCTTGATCATCGTGTCGGCGGACGCGATGCGCGGGTTGGAGCCCCGCAGGTAGTCCTTGATCAGCGGCAGGTGCGCGCCCAGGGCGGGCAGTTCGGCGGCCTCGTCCTCGCCGAGTCCGAGGGCGGAGCCCAGGTGCTGGTTGATGTCGGCGTCCACCGCGACGACGGGGGCCTCATTGGCGGCGAGGTGGCGGATGAAGAGGGAGGACAGCGTGGTCTTGCCGCTGCCGCCCTTTCCCACGAAAGCGATCTTCATGTTCACCAAGCGTAGTGGGTCGAAAGCGCTGCGTTGTCAAGGTGAGTGAAGAAGACCACTCCAAGGAGGGGTCGGTGCTACGGGTGCGCAGTGCGTAGGCTCCCTACTTATGAGTAGCGCTTCTGACCCGTTGGCCGCCCTGGCCGGGCTGCCGGGTGTCGCCGATTCCGTGGATTCCGTACGCAAGGCCGTGGACCGGGTCTACGGGCACCGGGTCATGCGCCGTCGCAGCGGCGAGATCACCTCGGAGGCCGCCCTGCGCGGCGCCCGCGCGAGCGCGGCCCTGTCCGGCGCCGACTGGGCGCTGGAGGAGGTGCGGCGCCGGACCGACTTCGGTGCGGAGGCCGAGGCGCTGACGGTGGGGGCCGCGCTGCGGCTCACGGCGGAGGCCGGCCAGCTGCTGAGCATCTGGCGCCAGTCGCCGCTCCGGGTGCTGGCGCGGCTGCACCTGGTCGCGTCGGGGTCGGTGGCGGACGGAGACGTGGTCGGCCGGCCGCGCCTGGCGGGCGAGACGGTGGACGAACCGCTGATCGGCCTCCCGCTGCCGGGCGCCGACGAGGTTGCGGGCCGGCTGGACGGCCTGTCCCGCCTGATCATCGCGGGCGGCTCCGCCCCGGCACTGATCACGGCGGCGGTGGTGCACGGGGAGCTGCTGGCCCTGCGTCCCTTCGCCACCTGCAACGGCCTGGTGGCGCGGGCGGCCGAGCGCATCGTCCTGATCAACAGCGGTCTGGACCCGAAGGCGATCTGCCCGGCGGAGGTCGGTCACGCGGAGCAGGGTCTGGATGCCTACCTGGCGGCCTTCGAGGGCTACGTCTCGGGTACCCCGGAGGGGATGGCCGCCTGGATCGCGCACTGCGGCCGGGCGATCGAACTCGGCGTGCGCGAGTCGACGGCGGTCTGCGAGGCGCTGCAGCGCGGCGCGGCCTGAGGCTCCCGCCGGGTTTTCCGCCCGGACATGGGTTGCGGCGACACCGTACTGCTGTGGTGTCGCCGCTGGCACTTACGCCGAGTTACCAAGCGTCCTCGATAGTTGCCCATCAGGTCGGGGACTTTGCCCGTCACCTGGTGCGGCTGGCCCGTAATCGACGGGTCGACGTCGCGTGGGTGCTCGGCGTTCATGCTTCGGTCCGTGGGCCTTACTGCGTTTTAAAGATGATCCTCTCGGATGTTCTTTGGTCTCGCGGGCCGTTGCTTTATTTGTACTCCGCTTGGGAGCCATGCGAAAGCCCTGGCTCCAGTTTTTACTTTCCGGGGCGAGTCCGGGCGAGTGGGGCCGAACCGGACGGCCCGTATCGCCCCAGGTCAGGACATTCGGTCAGCGGCCCATTCGGTCGGCGTGGTCAGGCGGAGGCGGCCGCGGCCAGCGCGCTGGCCCGGCGCCGGCTCGCGTACCAGACCAGCCCGGCGGTGGCGGCGGCCGCGCCCACGGCAGCCGCGGCGACGAGCGCGGGCCGCGCCGGCATCGACAGGCCGGGAAGCCGCTGCTTCAGCCGCACGGGGCGGTTGAAGACGAGCACCGGCCACTCCCGGGCCAGCGCCTCCCGGCGCAGCGCGCGGTCGGGATTGACGGCGTGCGGGTGTCCGACCGCCTCCAGCATCGGGATGTCCGTGACGGAGTCGCTGTAGGCGTAGCAGCGGGCGAGGTCGTATCCCTCGGACTCGGCGAGCTCGCGGACGGCTTCCGCCTTCGTCGGTCCGTAGGCGTAGTACTCGATTTCGCCGGTGAAGCAGCCGTCCTCGCCCACGACCATGCGCGTGGCGACGACGCGGTCGGCGCCGAGCATCTCCCCGATGGGCTCGACCACTTCCGCACCGGAGGTCGACACGATCACCACGTCGCGGCCCGCGGTGTGATGGGCCTCGATGAGGGACGCGGCCTCGTCGTAGATGATCGGGTCGATGAGGTCGTGCAGGGCTTCCGCGACGATCTCCCGGACCTGCTGCACGTTCCACCCCTTGCAGAGGGCGGAGAGGTACTCGCGCATCCGTTCCATCTGATCGTGGTCGGCTCCGCCGGCCAGGAAGATGAACTGCGTGTACGCGGTGCGCAGCACCGCTCGCCGGTTGATCAGTCCGCCCTGGTAGAAGGACTTGCTGAACGTCAGGGTGCTCGACTTCGCAATGACCGTCTTGTCCAGGTCGAAGAAGGCTGCGGTACGAGGCGAGGAGTGCGGCAAGGGCTGATTTTCCACGCTCCGAGCATATGCGCCCACCATTCGGCGTAAGGTGTGGCGCGTGGGTTTGCCTGAGAAGGCTCTCGGGTACACCATGGAAGTCACGGATCGTTCGCGACCGTGCTAACCCGGTCTGGCTCCTCCCCCCCCGAGTCGGACCGTGGGGACGACCCCCGCTCTCCCCCCCGGCGGGGGTCGTCGCATGTCCGGACGCGGTTCGCGTCCCTGCCTTCGGCCCCAAGTGACCATCCCTGCGGCCCCCCTTCCTGTGCGGAGCCTCCCGGCGAAGGCCCTCACCCCTTCAGACTCGTGACGGTGCGTAGTGGTTCCGGAGCGCTGCGGAACTCACCTGTGAGGGTGACCGGGTTATTCACAATCGACTCGTTGTCCACAGTTTTGAAGCAAGATCCACTTCTTTTTCCCGATGGCGGCACGGTGATTCCGGCCGCGAAGTCCGCGGTGCTGGATTTCGCAGGGAGAAGGGGGCGGAGATCGTGGCTCGATCGAAGTCGTGTGAAACACCGGAGGCCGTGGCGGCCAGAGCGGGAACCACGCCGGCGGCGCCGGTCCGGGGCGCCGGCGGGCGTCCGCTGATCATCACCGAGGATCCCGTGCTGCTCGATGACCTGCTGCGGCTGTGCGCCGCCGCGGGCGCCGAGCCGCACGTGCACCACGAGATGCCGGAGCAGACCGGTGAGGACGGTCCCGGCGGTGGCGCCGGCTGGGAGTCCGCGCCGCTCGTGCTCGTCGGGGACGACGCGGCGCGGCGGGTGCGCGGGGCGCCGCGCCGGGACGGCGTCCTCCTGGTCGGCCGGGACCTGGACGACCCCGCGGTGTGGCAGCGGGCGGTGGAGATCGGCGCCGAGCAGGTGCTGAGGCTCCCCGACGCCGAGAACCGCCTCGTCGACCGGATCGCCGACGTCGTGGAGGGGGCCGGGCGGCCCGCCCTCGCCGTCGGGGTGATCGGCGGCAGCGGCGGGGCCGGCGCCTCCACCCTCGCCTGCGCCCTGGCCGTGCGGGCCGCACGCACCGGAGAGCGGACCATCCTCATCGACGGGGACCCGCTGGGCGGCGGCATGGACGTCCTGCTCGGGGGCGAGACCGCGGAAGGACTGCGCTGGCCCGACTTCGCAGGCTCGCGCGGACGGGTCGGCGCGGGAGCCCTGGAGGAGTCCCTGCCCGAACTGCACGCCCTGCGCGTGCTCAGCTGGGACCGCGGGGACCGGGTGGTGGTGCCGCCCGCCGCGATGCGGTCGGTGGTCGCCGCCGCACGGCGCCGGGGCGGGGTCGTGGTGGTCGACCTCCCGCGGAGGGTCGACGAAGCCGTGGCCGAGGTGCTGGCCCAGCTCGACCTGGTGCTGATGGTGGTGCCGGGCGAGCTGAGGGCGGTGGCCGCCGCGGGCCGGGTGGCGGCCGGGGTGCGGATGGTGGCCCGGGACGTGCGCGTCGTCGTACGGGGGCGCTGCCCGGGCGGCCTCGAACCGGAGGCCGTGGCGGACCTCCTGGGAGCGCCGCTGGCCGGTGAGGTGCCGGTCGAAGTGGGGCTCCCGGGCCGGGTGGCCGAGGGGGAACCGCCGGGGGCGCAGGGGCGAGGTGCCCTGGCCCGCTTCTGCGACGGTTTCTGGCAGCGCGCGCTCGGCTCCGCCCAGGGGGTGCCGGCATGAGCGCGGTGCTCCTGGACGCGGTGCGCAGGCGGCTCGCCGAGACCGGGGCGGAGCCGACCCCGGCGCGGGTGGCGGCGGCCCTTCGGGCGCAGGGCCGCCTGCTGGGCGACGCGGAAGTGCTCGGTGTCGCCGCCGAGTTGCGGTCCGAGCTGGTCGGCGCGGGCCCCCTGGAGCCGCTGCTCGCCGACCCGGAGGTCACCGACGTGCTGGTGGCGGCCCCCGACCGGGTGTGGGTGGACCGGGGCGGCGGCCTGGAGCTGACCGGGGTGACCTTCGAGGGACCCGAGGGCGTGCGCAGGCTCGCCCAGCGGCTGGCCGCCGTGGCGGGCCGCCGGCTGGATGACGCCCGGCCCTGGGTGGACGCCCGCATGCCGGACGGCACCCGGCTGCACGCGGTGCTCCCCCCGGTGTCCGTCGGGTCGGCCTGCCTCTCGCTGCGCGTGGTGCGGCCGCGCGCGTTCACCCTGGAGGAGCTGGTCGCGGCGGGCACCCTGCCGCCGGGCGGGCACCGGCTGCTCCGGGAGATGGTCGAGGCCCGGCTGTCGTTCCTCGTCTCGGGCGGGACGGGGACGGGCAAGACCACTCTGCTCAGTGCCCTGTTGGGGCTGGTCGGTCCGGGCGAGCGGATCGTGCTGGCAGAGGATTCGGCCGAGCTGCGCCCCGATCATCCGCACGTGGTGCGGCTGGAGACCCGGCCCGCGAACCAGGAGGGCGCGGGCCTGGTCACGCTGGCCGACCTGGTGCGCCAGGCGCTGCGGATGCGCCCCGACCGGCTGGTGGTCGGCGAGGTCCGCGGACCCGAAGTCGCTGATCTGCTGGCCGCTTTGAACACCGGACACGAAGGGGGCTGCGGCACCGTCCACGCCAATGCGGCCGCTCATGTGCCGGCCCGCCTGGAGGCCCTGGGGACGGCCGCCGGGCTCGACCGGGCCGCCCTGCACAGCCAGTTGGCGGCCGCGCTGACCCTGGTGGTCCACCTCGTCCGGGACCGCGAAGGGCGGCGCCGGGTGGCCGAGGTGCACGTGCTGGAGCGGGATGCCGCCGGGCTGGTGGTCACCGTACCGGCGCTGCGCTGGGCCGCGCGGGGCTTCGTACGGGAGCGGGGCTGGGAGCGGCTGCGCCCGTTGCTGCGAGGTGCCCGGTGAGCCCCGGGGCGGCGGTGCCGCTGCCGGTGCTCGCCGGGGTGCTGTGCGCCGCAGCGGCCGCCTGGGGATCGGCCGGTGCGGACCGGGTGTCCCGGCGGGCCCGGGTGGTGCTGGCCGGGGGCGGTCCCGTCGTGCCGCGCGGTCCGGCCCGTGTGGAGTGGCTGCTGGCCGGCGTACGGGTGCGGTCGGCGCGGTGGCGGGAGTGGGCCGGCCTCGGGGCCGGGCTGCTGGTCGCGGTGGTCGGCGGATCTCTGATCCCGCTGCTGGCCGGGGCCGCCGCGGTGCCGCTGGTGCGGCGGTGGCTGCGGACGCGGGCGGGGGAGCGGGCCCGGGCGGCGCGGGCCGCCGAGGTGGTGGCGCTGTGCGGTGCGGTGGTGGCGGAGCTGCGGGCGGGCGCGCAGCCCGGGCAGGCCCTGACGGCGGCGATACGGCGTACGGCGCCCGGTCCCGGCGGTCCGGGAGCGGCGGAGGCAGGGGTGCTGGCCGCGGCGGCGTTCGGCGGGGACGTGCCCGGGGCACTGCGCCAGGCGGCCCGCGAGCCCGGCGCGGAAGGGCTGGCCGGGATGGCCGCCTGCTGGCGGGTGTCGGTGGACGGCGGTGCGGGCCTGGCCGCCGGGCTGGACCGGCTGGAAGGCGCCCTGCGGGCCGAGCGGGACCGGCAGGAGTCACTGCGCGCCCAGCTGGCCGGGGCACGCTCCACGGCGGTGGTGCTCGCCCTGCTGCCCCTGGTGGGGCTGGTGATCGGCACCGGGCTGGGGGCGGATCCGCTGCGGGTGCTGCTGCACACCCCGATCGGCTGGGGGTGCCTGGTCGCGGGCGCGCTGCTGGAGGCGCTGGGGCTGGTGTGGTGCCGGCGGATCGTACGGATGGGGGAGCGGTGATGGGCGGCTTCGCGGTCCACAGGCTGGGGATGGCGCTGTGGCTGGCGGTGGCGGCGCTGTGCGCGGTGTCGGCACTGGCGGCACGGCTGCGTGACCGGCGGGCCCGGCGCAGGGCCGGGCTCCTGCTGGGGGTGCGGCCGACTCCTCGGGAGCCGGTGTGGCGAGCCCGGTTGCGCGGGGCGGTGGCCGGATGGGGGGCGCCGGCCGGGGCGCTGGTGGCGGGGTGGGTGCTCGTCGGCGGCGCGGCCGGTGGGGCCGTCGGCGCTCTGGCGGCGCTTGGGGTGTGGCGCTGGCAGGCCAGACCGCGCCCGCCGGCCGAGGTGGATCCACGGGAGATGGAGCGTCAGCTGCCGTTCGCCGCAGACCTGTTGGCCGCCTGCCTGGCAGCCGGGGCCGGCCCGGTGGAGGCCGCGGAGGTCGTGGGGGAGTCACTGGGCGGGCCGGTGGGCGAGCGGCTGGCGCGGGCCGGGGCGGAGCTGCGGCTCGGCGGTGAACCGGGAGCCGGGTGGGGGAGGTTGGCGGAGATACCGGGCGCCCGCGTCCTCGCCGAATGCCTGGAGCGGGCCGCCCGGACGGGAGCTCCCGCGGCGGAAGCGGTCTCCCGGCTCGCCTCGGCCCTCCGCGAGGACCGGACCCGGCGGGCGGGCGCCAGGGCGCAGCGGGCGGCGGTGCTCGTCACGGCCCCGGTCGGGCTGTGTTTCCTCCCCGCATTTCTCGCGATCGGCGTCGCACCGGTGGTGATCGGAATGGCCTCCGGCCTTCTCTCGCACACCTGACGTCACATGAACCCATCACATCAACAACGGAAATCAACAGGAGTTGCCATGAGGATCATCTGGTTTCGGGTGCGGACCGCACTGCGCGGTCGCGGAGGCGATGCGGGGATGTCCACTTCGGAATACGCCATGGGCACCATCGCGGCCTGTGCGTTCGCCGCGGTTCTGTACAAGGTGGTGACGAGTGAAGTGGTCTCCACCGCCCTTCAGTCGACCATCGGGAAGGCGCTCGATGTGCCGTTCTGAAGGCGAATCCGCAGCAGCCCGGAAAAGCGGTGACCGCGGATATGTGACGGCGGAAGCCGCCCTGGTGATCCCGGCTCTGGTGCTGTTCGCCGCGCTGCTGGTGTGGGCGTTGATGGCGGCGGCCGCGCAGATCCGGTGCGTGGACGCGGCCCGGGCCGGGGCCCGGGCGGCTGCCCGGTCGGAGCCCGCGGAGACGGCCCTGGCGGCGGCCCGGGCGGCCGCGCCGTCGGGGGCGCGGGTGGAGCTGGAGCGGGAGGGAGACCTCTGGCGGGTGCGGGTGGCGGCCCCCGCTCCGGGCCCGCGCGGACTGCAGGTACGGCTCGGGGCGCAGGCGGTGGCCCTGGCCGAGGACAGCGTGGGGCCGCCGTCGTGAGCCGGGACCGGGGTTCGGCGACGGTGTGGGCGGTGCTGGTGGCGACGGTCCTGGGGGCGGTGTTCGGCGGTGTGCTGCTGCTGGGCCAGGCGGTGGCGGCCCGGCACCGGGCGGCGGCCGCCGCGGACCTGGCGGCGCTCGCGGCCGCGGCCTCCTGGGCCCACGGGCCGGAGAGGGCCTGTGGAGCGGCGCTGCGGGTGGCCCGGGCGCAGGGCGCGGCCCTGGCCGCCTGCAGCCTCCGGGGCGAGGTCGCGGAGGTTACGGCCCGCCCGGCGGCCGGGGTCTTTACCCCGGCGATCCGGGCCCGGGCGGGTCCGCCTCGGGAGGAGATTGCGCCAGGAGGCGGGTGAGGAGGCGGATCGCGCCGCGTTTGTGGAGCGGGTCGTTGCCGTTGCCGCACTTGGGCGACTGGATGCAGGAGGGGCAGCCGGCCGCGCATTCGCAGGCCGCGATGGCATCGCGGGTCGCCGTCAGCCAGGCGCGGGCCGTGTGGAAGGCCCGCTCCGCGAATCCGGCGCCGCCGGGGTGGCCGTCGTAGACGAAGACCGTGGGGAGGAGGGTGTCGGGATGGAGCGGCACGGAGACGCCGCCGATGTCCCAGCGGTCGCAGGTGGCGAACAGCGGGAGCAGGCCGATGGAGGCGTGTTCGGCGGCGTGCAGGGCGCCGCCGAGGATCTCCGGGTTGATCCGGGCCTCGTCTAGCTGGTCCTCGGTGACCGTCCACCACACGGCCCTGGTGCGCAGGGTGCGGGGCGGCAGGTCCAGCTTGGCCTCGCCCAGCACCTCGCCGGTGATCAGTTTGCGCCGCAGATAGGAGACGACCTGGTTGGTGACCTCGACGGAGCCGTAGCAGAGCCGGGCCGGGCCCCAGGGGACCTCGGTATCGGTCTCCAGGACGGAGATGGAGGTGATGTCGCGGGCGGTGGTGGAGAAGGGCGGGTTCGCCTCCTCGACGAGGGCAGCCGCGTCCTCCAGGTCCAGGTGCTTCACCAGATAGGTGCGGCCCTGGTGGAGGTGGACGGCCCCGTCGTGGACGGCGGTGTGCGCGGCCGACTCGTCGACCGTGCCCAGCAGCCGCCCGGTCGAGGCCTCGACGATCTGCACCGGGCGGCCGCCGCCGCCCCGGATGTCGGTCAGGTCCGAGGCCCGCTCCCGGCGGGTCCAGTGCCAGGCCGTGGCCCGCCGGCGGAGCAGTTTCGCCGCTTCGAGCTGCGGGAGGAGCTCCTTGGTCGCCGGGCCGAAGAGATCGAGGTCCGCCTCGGTCAGCGGAAGCTCCGCCGCGGCCGCGCACAGGTGGGGGGCGAGGACGTACGGATTGTCCGGGTCCAGCACGGTGGCTTCGACGGGCTGCTTGAACAGCGCCTCGGGGTGGTGGACGAGGTAGGTGTCCAGCGGGTCGTCGCGGGCGATCAGCACGGCCAGGGCGCCCTGGCCCGAACGCCCGGCGCGGCCCGCCTGCTGCCACAGGGAGGCCCTGGTGCCCGGGTAGCCGGTGATCAGGACGGCGTCCAGGCCCGACACGTCCACGCCCAGCTCCAGGGCGGTCGTGGCGGCCAGGCCCAGCAGCTCGCCGGAGTGCAGGGCCCGCTCCAGGGCCCGGCGCTCCTCGGGCAGGTAGCCGCCGCGGTAGGCGGCGACCCGCCGGGCCAGCGAGCGGGAGCCCGCGGCGTCGGCCGCCGATGGCATCGCGGAGAGGCGTTCCTGGGCGATTACCGAGATCAGCTCGGCGCCGCGCCGGGAGCGCACGAAGGCCACCGTGCGGACCCCCTGGACGACCAGGTCGGTCAGCAGGTCGGCGGTCTCCGCCGTGGCCGTACGGCGTACGGGGGCGCCCTTCTCGCCCCGCAGCTCGCTCAGGAGCGGCGGCTCCCACAGGGCGAAGACGACTTCGCCGCGCGGCGAGGCGTCCTCGGTGATCTCGATCACGCGGGTTCCGGTCAGCCGGGACGCCGCCGCCGCGGGGTCGCTGGCGGTGGCCGAGGCCAGCAGGAACACCGGATCGGAGCCGTAGCGGGCGCACAGCCGCCGCAGCCGGCGCAGCACCTGCGCCACGTGGGAGCCGAAGACGCCGCGGTAGGTGTGGCACTCGTCGATCACGACGTAGCGCAGGGCCTTGAGGAAGGAGGACCAGCGGGGGTGGGCCGGGAGGATGCCGCGGTGCAGCATGTCGGGGTTGGTGAGGACGTAATTGGCGTACTGGCGCACCCATTCGCGTTCTTCTACCGGCGTGTCGCCGTCGTAGACGGCGGGGCGGACCGCGTTGCCGAGCGGGGCGGCCAGTTCCCGTACGGCGCGCCGCTGGTCGGCCGCCAGAGCCTTGGTGGGAGCGAGGTAGAGGCCGGTGGCGCCGCGCCCGTTCGGGGCCTCGGCGCCGTCCGCGAGGGCGGAGAGCACGGGCGCCAGATAGGCCAGGGACTTGCCCGAGGCGGTACCGGTGGCCACCACGACGGACTCCCCGTCGAGGCCGTGCGCGGCCGCCGCGGCCTGGTGTTCCCACGGATGGGCGATCCCGGCTGCCTGAATCGCGGCTACGACATCCGTTCGGATGCGGTCGGGCCAGACTGCATGACGGCCCTCTCGAGGGGGCAAGTGCTCCGTATGGGTGATGCGCGCAGCCCGGGAAGGCCCCCGTGACAGCCGGTCGAGGACCGTGCCGGGGGTGGGTCTGGGGTCCTCGGGTGCCATGGGCCGACCGGGACGGTGAGTATTGGCCATTGGAACCGAGTGTGTCACTGGCGTGCGGGACAATGGTCCCAAGGCGTCGTGCGCGCCTGCCGGTAAGTGATTGAATGCCATCGCGGCAGCCAATCCCTCACCTACCTTCGGGTGGGGAGGCCCCTGGGGGGCGCCGCTCGATAGCAAGGTGCTGGAGGATCCGTGGACCTGTCCCTGTCGACTCGCACTGTAGGCGACCGTACGGTCGTAGAGGTCGGTGGCGAGATTGATGTGTATACCGCGCCCAAGCTGCGCGAGCAGTTGGTCGAGTTGGTGAACGACGGCAGCTACCACTTGGTTGTCGACATGGAGCGAGTGGACTTCCTCGACTCCACTGGGCTCGGTGTGCTCGTGGGAGGCCTCAAGCGCGTCCGCGCGCACGAGGGCTCGCTGCGTCTGGTGTGCAACCAGGAGCGCATCCTGAAGATCTTCCGCATCACCGGTCTGACCAAGGTGTTCCCGATCCACACCTCCGTGGAAGACGCCGTCAACGCCACCGACTGACGGCTCCGGAGACAAGGAGCCGAAGGAGAGGCGGGGTACCGGGCCGCTGATGGCCCGGGCCCCTGTCAAGGCACGCCCGTAGTCCGAGGGGGACGCGCATGGCCACCGTTGAACTGCGCTTCAGCGCCCAGCCCGAACACGTCCGGACGGCCCGCCTCGTCGCGGCCGCGGTGGCGCGCCGGGCCGGGGTGGAGGAAGCCGTCCTCGACGAGGTCCGCCTCGCCGTGGGCGAGGCCTGCTCGCGCGCCGTCGGACTGCACCGCAGCAACGGGCTGACCGCGCCCGTCCGGGTCGTGCTGACCGAGGAGGAGAAGGTGTTCTCCATCGAGGTCGGCGACGAGCTTCCCGGACCGGCCGGCGGCCCGGCCGATGCCGTGTCCGGCATCGCGGCCGTTCTGGACCACGACATCGACGGCGAGGACGAGATGGGTCTCGCGGTGATCAGCGGGCTCGTCGACGACGTCGAGGTGACCAGTGGTGAATCGGGCGGGACCATCCGGATGAGCTGGCCCGTCGCGGGAGCCTCCGAGCTGCCGTAGATCCACTGCGCGCGGAATCCTTCGTATCTTCCGATCTTTATCAAGGCCCTGCTGAGCAGGGCCTTTTTCATTTCCCTAGATCAATGACCCGGCGTCAATGGCTTTGCCCCATTACCACTTTCGAGGGTAATGGAGTGACGCGATCTATTGCTGAGGAGCAAGAGCACGCCAATTCCGTTTCCTGTGCACTGTTTTGATCAGGGCGCGCTCCCTACAATCCGTCCACATCTTGAGCTCATCACGTCAAGGAGGACGAATGACGGGGCTCTTCACCCCTATCGCGTCGGATCGCACCTCTGATCTGGCAGCCGCAGTACTCACCGATGACAACCGGCTCATCGTGATCGTCATCGCGGCCGTGGCAATCGCCGCGCTCGTCGTCGCGCAGATCCTGGTCCGCCAGGTCCTCGCCGCCGACGAGGGAACCGACAGCATGAAGAAGATCGCCGCGGCCGTGCAGGAGGGCGCCAACGCCTACCTGGGCCGTCAGCTGCGCACCCTCGGCGTCTTCGCCGTCGTGGTGTTCTTCCTGCTCTTCCTGCTCCCCGCCGACACCTGGTCGCAGCGGGCGGGACGTTCCGCCTTCTTCCTGGTGGGCGCGCTCTTCTCGGCGGCCACCGGTTACATCGGCATGCGGCTCGCGGTCCGCGCCAACGTCCGCGTCGCCGCCGCCGCACGCGAGGCCACCCCCGCCGAGGGCGAGCCCGCCAAGGACCTGACCGAGGTCTCCCACAAGGCGATGAAGATCGCCTTCCGTACGGGCGGCGTGGTCGGCATGTTCACCGTCGGCCTCGGCCTGCTCGGCGCCTCCTGCGTCGTCCTGGTCTACGCGGCCGACGCCCCCAAGGTCCTGGAGGGCTTCGGCCTCGGCGCCGCGCTGATCGCGATGTTCATGCGTGTCGGCGGCGGCATCTTCACCAAGGCCGCCGACGTCGGCGCCGACCTGGTCGGCAAGGTCGAGCAGGGCATTCCGGAGGACGACCCGCGCAATGCCGCGACCATCGCCGACAACGTGGGCGACAACGTCGGCGACTGCGCGGGAATGGCCGCCGACCTCTTCGAGTCGTACGCCGTGACCCTGGTGGCCGCGCTCATCCTCGGCAAGGCCGCCTTCGGCGACCTGGGCCTGGCCTTCCCGCTGATCGTCCCCGCGATCGGCGTGATCACCGCGATGATCGGCATCTTCGCCGTCGCCCCGCGCCGCAGCGACCGCAGCGGCATGACCGCCATCAACCGCGGCTTCTTCATCTCCGCCGTGATCTCCCTGGTGCTGGTCGCGATCGCCGTCTACGCCTACCTGCCGGCCACCTACAAGGAGCTGCAGGGCGTCGAGAGCGCCGCGATCACGAACCACTCCGGCGACCCGCGCGTCCTGGCCGTCGTCGCCGTCGCGATCGGCATCGTGCTGGCGGCCCTGATCCAGCAGCTCACGGGCTACTTCACCGAGACCAACCGCCGTCCCGTCCGGGACATCGGCAAGTCCTCCCTCACCGGAGCGGCCACCGTCGTCCTCGCCGGCATCTCGGTCGGTCTGGAATCCGCGGTCTACACGGCGCTGCTGATCGGCCTCGGCGTGTACGGGGCGTTCCTGCTCGGCGGTACGTCGATCATGCTCGCGCTCTTCGCGGTGGCCCTGGCCGGCACCGGCCTGCTGACCACCGTCGGCGTGATCGTCGCCATGGACACCTTCGGGCCGGTCTCCGACAACGCCCAGGGCATCGCCGAGATGTCGGGCGACGTCGAGGGAGCCGGGGCGCAGGTCCTGACCGACCTGGACGCGGTGGGCAACACCACCAAGGCCATCACCAAGGGCATCGCCATCGCCACGGCCGTGCTCGCCGCGGCCGCGCTGTTCGGCTCGTACAACGACGCGATCGCCACCGCGGTCAGGGAAGTCGGGGCCAAGGCCGGGGAGATGAACCTCAGCCTGGACATCGCACAGCCCAACAACCTGGTCGGGCTGATCCTCGGCGCGGCGGTCGTGTTCCTGTTCTCGGGCCTGGCCATCAACGCGGTCTCCCGCTCCGCGGGCGCCGTGGTCTACGAGGTGCGCCGGCAGTTCCGCGAGCACCCCGGGATCATGGACTACTCCGAGAAGCCCGAGTACGGGCGCGTCGTGGACATCTGCACCAAGGACGCGCTGCGCGAGCTCGCCACGCCCGGCCTGCTCGCCGTCCTCACCCCGATCGCGGTGGGCTTCACCCTCGGCGTCGGCGCCCTCGGCTCCTTCCTCGCGGGCGCCATCGGCACGGGCACGCTCATGGCGGTCTTCCTCGCCAACTCCGGGGGTGCCTGGGACAACGCGAAGAAGCTCGTCGAAGACGGCCACCACGGCGGCAAGGGCAGCGAGGCCCACGCCGCGGTCGTCATCGGCGACACGGTCGGCGACCCGTTCAAGGACACCGCCGGTCCGGCCATCAACCCGCTGCTCAAGGTCATGAACCTGGTGGCGCTGCTGATCGCCCCGGCGGTGGTGCAGTTCAGCTACGGCCCCGACACCAGTGTGACCGTACGGGCGGTCGTCGCGGTCCTCGCGATCGGCGTCATCATCGGCGCGGTGTACATCTCCAAGCGGCGCGGCATCGCCGTCGGCGGGGAGAACGAGAGCGGAGCCGCCGAGCGGGTGGGCCAGCAGCCCGACCCCGCGACGGTCTCCTGACCGGAGGCACGACAGCGGCAGGGGCAGGCGTACGGGCCGGGCAGGGCCGGCCGTACGACCGTAGCCCGAAGGGCGGACAGGCGGCGCGGACTGACGCGCCGTCTGTCCGCCTTTGTGCGGAGCCGGATGGCGGCCGTGTATCTTCCGGGCCGAGAGCCTTCGAAGGGACCAATCCGGTGAACAAGAAGCTTGCGGCCGCATTGTCGGGCGGTGCGGTACTGATGCTCGTCCTGTCCGGCTGCGGCGGGGACGACAGCGACAAGAAGGCCGACGCCTGGGCCAAGAAGGTCTGCGACCAGTGGGAGCCCGAGCTCAAGAAGGTCGAGGCGGCCAACGCCGAGATCAAGCGCGTGGCGACGGAGAGCAGCAAGCCCGAGGAGGTCCAGAAGACCGACTCGGCGGCGTTCGCGACGATGTCCGAGTCGTACAAGACGATGGGGACAGCGCTGCAGGGGGCGGGAGTTCCCCCGGTCAAGAACGGCCAGGCGACCCTGGACGCGGCGGTCAAGGGCTTCGAGGACACCTCCAAGGGCTACGCCGACCTGAAGGCCAAGATGGACGCCCTCGACGCCAAGGACCAGACGAAGTTCGCCGAGGGCCTCAAGGAGCTCGCGGGTGGCCTCCAGGAGGCCACGAAGGGCGGCAAGGACGCACTTGCCGAGCTCAACGCGGGCGGCCTGGACAAGGCCATGAACAACCAGAAGGGCTGCCAGGTGGCGCCGCCCTCGCCGTCGCCCAAGTAGCCCGGCGGGCCGGTGAGCTGACGACGGCCGGGGCGGCCGCGTTCCCAGGGGGCGCGGCCGCCCCGTCACGTCCGGCCCCGCCCGGCGTCCGCCCCGTCACGTCCCGGCCCCGCCCGGAGTCGGCCCCCGGCTTGAGGTCCCCCGCGCCGTCGGCCGCGCGGGGGCACGGATTGTCGGCCCCAACGGCCACAATGGTGGGGTGAGTACCACCAGCCTCCCCTCGCCCGACCACGCCGCCGAACTGCGCACCGCCCTGCTGGCCGCCGGCTTCACCGCCGACGGGCTGCTCGACCTGCTCGGCGCCCCCGCCTACGCCGCGCTCGCCCGCAGCGAGACGGTCCCCGCGCTGCGCGCCACCCGGAGCCGCGGCAACGGCCTCGCCAGCCTGGTCCGGCTGTTCCTGCTGCAGCAGCCGGAGCCGTACGTGCACGCCGCGGAGGTGCTGCCCGTGGAGGCGGCGCTGGCCGACGGCTGGCTGCGCCGGGAGGGCGACGAGGTGCACGCCACCGTCGACGTGCGCCCGTACGGCGGACCCGACGGCGAGGACTGGTTCATCGTCTCCGACCTCGGCTGCGCCGTCGGCGGGGCGGGCGGGATCGGCAGCCGCGAGGAGGGCGTGGTCCTGGGGGTCGGGGGCGCCTCCACCACGCTGGCCGGGATCACCGTGCGCGTCCCGGTGGGCTCCGCCCTCGACCTCGGGACCGGATCGGGCATCCAGGCGCTGCACGCGGCCCAGCACGCCACCCGGGTCACCGCCACCGACGTCAACCCCCGGGCCCTGGAGTTCACCCGGCTGACGCTGGCGCTGTCCGGCGCCCCGGAGCCCCAACTGCTCGCCGGGTCGCTCTTCGAGCCGGTCGGGGACGCCACGTACGACCTGATCGTGTCCAACCCGCCGTTCGTGATCTCACCCGGCGCCCGCCTCACGTACCGCGACGGCGGCATGGGCGGTGACGACCTGTGCCGGACCCTGGTCCAGGAGGCCGGCGCGCACCTCAACCCCGGCGGGTACGCGCAGTTCCTCGGTAACTGGCAGCACGTGGAGGGCGAGGACTGGCGCGACCGGGTCCGCGCCTGGGTGCCGCGCGGCTGCGACGCGTGGATCGTGCAGCGCGACGTACAGGACGTGACGCAGTACGCCGAGCTGTGGCTGCGGGACGCGGGCGACCACCGCACCGACCCCGCCGAATACGCGCGGCGGTACGAGGACTGGCTGGACGAGTTCGAGGCCCGCAAGACGAAGTCGGTCGGATTCGGGTGGATCACCCTGCGCCGGACGGACGCGGCCGAGCCGTCGATCGTGGTGGAGGAGTGGCCGCACTCGGTGGAGCAGCCGCTCGGCGAGACCGTCCTGGCCCACTTCGCCCGCCAGGACTACCTGCGCGAACACGATGACGCGGCGCTGCTGGAGGGCTATTTCCAGCTGGCCGTCGAGGTGGTGCAGGAGCAGGTCGGCGCGCCCGGCTCGGAGGATCCGGAGCACGTCGTGCTGCGGCAGAACCGCGGGATGCGGCGCGCGACCAAGGTCGACACGGTCGGGGCGGGCTTCGCCGGAGTGTGTGACGGCTCACTGACCGCGGGCCGGATCCTGGACGCGATCGCGCACCTGGTGCAGGAGGACCCGGTCGTCCTGCGCGACCGGACTCCGGAGGCGATCCGGATGCTGGTCGAGCAGGGTTTTCTGGAGCCGGTCGAGGGCCCCGCGCAGTAGCCGCAACCGGGATGTAACCCAGGGTTCGCCCGCCGTACCCGAAAGGCTGGAAGGCTCTCGCGCAGCGGGATTCGGGGGGATCCCGCGAGCGGCCCGGGGATGGGCAGAGCGGTAGGGAGCGCGGCCCTGCGATCTTCGCGGGCGCCGTGTTCCTGCTGTTCGGGGCCGCTCTGCCGGCCTGGACGGGGGCGCGCGCCCTGCGCGGCGCGCCGGTGGCCGAGGGCGTGCGCCCCGTCGTGGCCGTACCGCCGGCACTGCCCGCCGGCGGTACGTCGCCCGCCCTCGGGGCGTGGTCGCTCAGGGTCGCTCGCGAGGCTCTGAGGCGGGGGCCCGCCCGGTCCGGTCCGGCCTTGAAAGCCGGTGTGGAAGCCGGTGTGGAAGCCGGTGGCGGAGGGGGCCCGGGGGGCGGGGCCAGACGGCCCCGCGGACACTCGGCCCGGTGACCGGCAGGGGCCCGCCGAAGCATCCGGGCGGCAGAACCGGCACTTGTCGGGTTACCGTTCGAGTGGCCGTTGCGGGCTTGTGCCGTTTGACACGGGGGCGGGTTGTACCGTCACACTCCGCAGCGTCGCCGTACTGCGACCGAGTGCCGACCGGAGAGAAGAGCCAAGTTGTCCCCGACTAGCGAGACCGCAAAGGGCGGCCGCCGACTCGTCATCGTCGAGTCCCCTGCCAAGGCGAAGACGATCAAGGGCTACCTCGGCCCGGGTTACGTCGTCGAGGCGAGCGTCGGGCACATCCGCGACCTCCCGAACGGCGCGGCCGAGGTTCCCGACAAGTACACCGGCGAGGTCCGCCGTCTCGGCGTGGACGTCGAGCACGACTTCCAGCCGATCTACGTCGTCAACGCTGACAAGAAGGCCCAGGTCAGGAAGCTCAAGGAGCTGCTGGCCGAGTCCGACGAACTCTTCCTCGCCACCGATGAGGACCGCGAGGGCGAAGCCATCGCGTGGCACCTGCAGGAAGTCCTCAAGCCCAAGGTCCCCGTCCACCGGATGGTCTTCCACGAGATCACCAAGGACGCGATCCGCGACGCCGTCGCCAACCCGCGCGAGCTCAACCAGCGCATGGTCGACGCCCAGGAGACCCGCCGCATCCTCGACCGCCTCTACGGCTACGAGGTCTCGCCGGTCCTGTGGAAGAAGGTCATGCCGCGGCTGTCGGCCGGCCGCGTCCAGTCGGTGGCCACCCGCCTCGTCGTCGAGCGGGAGCGCGAGCGCATCGCCTTCCGCTCCGCCGAGTACTGGGACCTCACCGGAACCTTCGCCACCGGGCGCACCGGATGGGGGTCCCCCCGGCCGGAGGCTGGGGGAGCCTCCGACCCCTCGACGCTGGTCGCCCGCCTGAACACGGTGGACGGCAAGCGCGTCGCGCAGGGCCGCGACTTCGGCTCGAACGGGCAGCTCAAGAGCGAGGTGCTGCACCTCGACGAGGCCAATGCGCGGGCGCTCGCCGCCGCGCTGGCGGACACCTCGTTCGCCGTCCGCTCGGTCGAGTCCAAGCCGTACCGCCGCTCCCCGTACGCCCCGTTCCGTACGACCACGCTCCAGCAGGAGGCCTCGCGCAAGCTGGGCTTCGGTGCGAAGGCGACCATGCAGGTCGCGCAGAAGCTGTACGAGAACGGCTTCATCACGTACATGCGTACCGACTCCACGACGCTGTCGGACACCGCGGTGTCGGCGGCCCGGGCGCAGGTCACGCAGCTCTACGGGGCCGACTACCTGCCGGAGAAGCCGCGCGTCTACGCCGGCAAGGTCAAGAACGCCCAGGAGGCGCACGAGGCGATTCGTCCTTCGGGTGATCGTTTCCGCACCCCGGCGGAGACCGGCCTCACCGGCGATCAGTTCCGTCTCTACGAGCTCATCTGGAAGCGGACCGTCGCCTCCCAGATGAAGGACGCGGTCGGCAACAGCGTCACCGTGAAGATCGGCGGCCGGGCGGGCGACGGGCGGGACGCCGAGTTCACCGCCTCCGGCAAGACGATCACCTTCCACGGCTTCATGAAGGCCTACGTCGAGGGCGCGGACGACCCGAACGCCGAGCTCGACGACCGCGAGAAGCGCCTGCCGCAGGTCGCGGAGGGCGACGCGCTCGCCGCCGAGGAGATCACGGCGGACGGCCACTCGACCAAGCCGCCGGCCCGCTACACCGAGGCCTCGCTGGTCAAGGAGCTGGAAGAGCGCGAGATCGGCCGCCCGTCGACGTACGCGTCGATCATCGGCACGATCCTCGACCGCGGCTACGTCTTCAAGAAGGGCACGGCGCTCGTGCCGTCCTTCCTGTCGTTCGCCGTGGTGAACCTGCTGGAGACGCACTTCGGCCGGCTCGTCGACTACGACTTCACCGCGAAGATGGAGGACGACCTCGACCGCATCGCGCGGGGCGAGGCCCAGTCCGTGCCGTGGCTGAAGCGGTTCTACTTCGGCTCGGAGGACGCGACCGAGGTCGTGCCCGCCGACGGGGACCACCTCGGCGGTCTGAAGGAGCTGGTCACGGACCTGGGCGCGATCGACGCACGGGAGATCTCCTCCTTCCCGGTCGGCGAGGGCATCGTCCTGCGGGTCGGCCGCTACGGGCCGTACGTGGAGCGGGGCGAGAAGGACGCGGAGGGCCACCAGCGGGCCGACGTACCGGACGACATGGCTCCGGACGAGCTGACGGTCGCGTACGCGGAGGAGCTCTTCGCCAAGCCGAGCGGCGAGTTCGCGCTGGGCAAGGACCCGGTCAGCGGGAACGAGATCGTCGCGAAGGACGGCCGCTACGGCCCGTACGTGACCGAGATCCTTCCCGAGGGCACGCCGAAGACGGGCAAGAACGCGGTCAAGCCGCGGACGGCCTCGCTCTTCAAGTCGATGAGCCTGGACACGGTCACGCTGGACGACGCGCTGAAGCTGATGTCGCTGCCGCGCGTGGTCGGCGTGGACGCGGAGGGCGTGGAGATCACGGCCCAGAACGGCCGCTACGGCCCGTACCTGAAGAAGGGCACGGACTCGCGGTCGCTGGAGACCGAGGACCAGCTCTTCTCGATCACGCTGGACGAGGCGCTGGCGATCTACGCGCAGCCCAAGCAGCGGGGCCGGGCCGCGGCCAAGCCCCCGCTGAAGGAGCTGGGCACGGACCCGGTCAGCGAGAAGCCGGTGGTGGTCAAGGACGGCCGCTTCGGGCCGTACGTGACCGACGGCGAGACGAACGCGACGCTGCGGCGGGACGACGACGTCGAGACGATCACGCCGGAGCGGGGCTACGAGCTGCTCGCGGAGAAGCGGGCGAAGGGCCCGGCCAAGAAGACGGCGAAGAAGGCCCCGGCCAAGAAGGCCCCCGCGAAGAAGGCGACGGCGACGAAGACCGCTGCCGCGAAGAAGACGACGGCGGCGAAGAAGACGACCGCCAAGAAGACGGCGGCGAAGAAGACCGCGGCCAAGAAGGCGGACGAGTAGCCGCAGGCGGAACTGGTGGGGCTGGGTTGCGCGGAGCGCAATTCCAGCCCCACCGGCGTTTTTGAGGCGCGGGGGCCGGGGCGGAGCCCCGAAAGCCGGGCGCAGCCGGGGCCGGGGCCGCTTGTGCGGGGAGCGCCGGGAGAGGTGGGGCCGGGGTCACAGCGGACCTTGTCCACAGGCTTCCGCACCGGCCAAGCGCAGCGGATAGGCTGGGCGGATGACGCGAGCCGAGCAGCCAACGGTCGTGACCGCCCCCGCGAACCCCACCTACGACGAAGCCCTAGCCGCGGATTCCCGCGAGCGTGCGGTGCGCGCACTGCTGCGCACCCCCAGGCTGCGCCGGCTGTGGAGCGCCCAGCTCGTGAGCGGCATCGGCGATGCCCTCGCCCTGCTGGTGCTGGTGCTGCTGGCCCTCCAGGCGGCCGTCACCGAAGGAGCCTTCGGCGGCGGCTACCGGGGTGCGGCCCTCGCCGTGGCCGTCGTCTTCGGAGTCCGGATCCTCGCCACCCTGTTCTTCGGCGCGGTCCTGCTGGGCCCGCTCTCCGGACTGCTCGCCCCCGGCGGCAAGCTGGACCGCCGCTGGACCATGATCGGCGCCGACGGTTTCCGGCTCGGGCTCTTCGTCGTCGCCCCGCTGTGGCTCGACTGGATCCCGGCCCACGCGCTCACCGCGCTGCTGGCCACCGTCTTCGTCGCGGGCGCCGCGGAGCGGCTGTGGACCCTGGCCAAGGAGAGCGCCGCTCCCGCGCTGCTGCCGGTGCCGCCGCCCGAGGGGGCGACCGTACGGCCGCTGCCGGACCACCTGGACGCGCTGCGCCGGCTGACCCTGCGTACCGCCTTCGCGGCGCTCCCGATCGCCGCGGCCGCGCTGCTCGCCGCCACCCTCGTCGGCAAGGCCCTCGGGCTCGGCATCGACTGGTTCGCCGCGAACCAGGCCGCGCTGGGTTCGTACGTGGCCTCCGGACTCTTCGCGGCGTCCGTGTCGCTGCTGCTGCCGCTCGTGCTGCCCGGGGCGAAGACCCCGCGGCCGCGTTCGCCGCTGGAGGGACTGCGCGCCCCCAAGGCGGGCGACCGGCCCGACAAGGGCCGGACCGGCGCCATCCCGCTGCTGGTCCTGGCCGGAGCGGCGGTCGCCGGAGCGGTGTCCTGCGCCGTGTCCGTGGCCGTACTGCTGGCCTTCGACCTCGGCGGCGGCCCGGCCGCCTTCGCGCTGTTCGTCCTCGCGCTGGTCGGCGGCACCGCCGCCGGCATCCGCGCCACCCAGGCCGGCAAAGTGCTCCCCGCCCTGTCCCGGCGCCGGCTGCTGTCCCTCGCCATAGCGGTG
This sequence comes from Streptomyces sp. NPDC046303, assembly GCF_055588085.1. Lineage (NCBI taxonomy): Bacteria > Bacillati > Actinomycetota > Actinomycetes > Kitasatosporales > Streptomycetaceae > Streptomyces > Streptomyces sp. NPDC046303. Next base: position 11,359 of record NZ_JBVJFA010000039.1, on the reverse strand, counting down.
GCGGGGCTCGCGCTGCTGCTGGCCGGGCTGATCCGGGACACGGCGACCGTGCTGTTCCTGTCGCTGCTCGCCGGCGCCGCCGCGGGAGTCGCCGCCAACTCCGGCCACACGCTGCTGGACCAGGAGACCGAGGAGTTCCGGCGGACGCGGGTCACCGAGCACCTGCACGCGGTCGTACGCGTGGCCGTGGCGCTCGGAGCCGTCCTCGCCCCGGTGCTGGCCGCGGTGATCGGGCCGCACCGGCTGGGCGGCGGCGATGTCGTCTTCGCCTACGGCGGCGCCGCCTTCACCCTGATGCTGGTCGGTGCGCTGCTGCTGCCCGTCGCGGCCGTGGTCCTGGCCAAGGCCGACGACCGCAGCGGCGTACCCCTGCGGCGGGACCTGCGCGAGGCGCTGCGCGGCGGGGAGCCGGTGCAGGCGCCGTCCGGCACCGGGTTCTTCATCGCCCTGGAGGGCGGCGACGGCGCCGGCAAGTCCACCCAGGTGGAGGCGCTCGCCGACTGGATACGGGGCAAGGGGCACGAGGTCGTCGTGACCCGCGAGCCCGGGGCCACGCCGGTCGGCAAGCGGCTGCGCTCCATCCTGCTCGACATCTCCTCGGCGGGGCTGTCGAACCGCGCCGAGGCCCTGCTGTACGCCGCCGACCGCGCCGAGCACGTGGACACGGTGGTGCGCCCGGCCCTGGAGCGCGGAGCGGTGGTCATCTCGGACCGCTACATCGACTCGTCCGTGGCCTACCAGGGCGCCGGCCGCGATCTCTCCCCGACCGAGATCGCCAGGATCTCGCGCTGGGCCACCGACGGGCTCGTCCCGAACCTGACCGTGCTGCTCGATGTGTCGCCGGAGGCGGCGCGCGAGCGGTTCACGGAGGCTCCGGACCGGCTGGAGTCGGAGCCGGCCGAGTTCCACCAGCGGGTGCGGGCCGGGTTCCTGACCCTGGCCGCGTCCGACCCCGGGCGCTACCTGGTGGTCGACGCGGGCCAGGACCCGGACTCGGTGACCACCGTCGTACGGCACCGGCTGGACCGGATGCTCCCGCTCTCCGAGGCCGAGGTGGCCGCGCAGGCGGAAGCCCGTCGGCTCGCCGAGGCGGAGGCCCGCCGCAAGGCGGAGGAAGAGGCCGCGCGCAAGGCGGAGGAAGCCCGGCTGAAGGCCGAGGAGGAGGCCCGCCTCGCCCGCGAGGCCGAGGCCGCCCGGATCAAGGCCGAGGCGGAGGCCGCCCGCAAGGCGGAGGAGGAGCGGATCCGTGCCGAGGAAGAGGCACGGGCCCGGGCCGAGGCCGAGCGGCTGCGTGCGGAGGCCGAGGAGAAGGCGCGGGCGGCCGAGGCCGAGCGGCTGCGCCGGCAGGCCGAGGAGGAGGCCCGGCTGCGGGCCGAGGCCGAAGAACGGCGGCTGGAGAAGCAGCGGCGGGCCGAGGAGGCCCTGCTGAAGGCCGAGGAAGCGCGCCGGCTGGCTGCGGCTGCGGCTGCCGAGGCGGCGGCCCGGGCGTCGGCTGCCGCAGCGGCTTCGGCGGCTGCGTCGGCACCGCCCGCTCCTGCCGAGCAGGCTCGTGCCGAGCAGGTTCCTGCTCCGGAAGCGGACGGTCCGCACCCGGACGACGCGGTGACGCTGGAGACGCCGGCGCTCAGGCGGGTCGTCCAGCCCGACGACATCACGCAGACCGTCCCCGTTCCGAAGGTGGACACGACGAAGCCTCCCGTGGGACCGGCCGACGAGACGGCGGTACTGCCTCCCGTGGGACCGGCCGACGAGACGGCGGTACTGCCTCCCGTGGGACCGGCCGACGAGACGGCCGTGCTGCCCCCCGTGGGACCGGCCGACGAGACGGCCGTGCTGCCCCCGGCACGCCCGCAGGCCGCGCGGCCCACGGCCCGGCGCTCCGAGGAGAACCCGGCCGACCGGGTGCCGCCGGGCATCTTCCGGGACTCCGGCAGCGGCGGCGTCAGCGGCGGCGCCTCCGGCGCGGACCGGACGCGTGAGCTCCCGGTGCTCGGCGAGGACGGCCGCCCGCGCCGGGCACGGTCGGACTGGGCCGAGGAGACCCCGCTGGACGATCTGCCGACGCTGGCGGACGAACTGCTGGGCCGCCGGGACGACGAGTACGGCGACGACGACGAGCGGGGCCCGCGCCGGCGGCGCTGACCGGGGCCGGACCGGATTGTCAGTGCCGCGCGCCACAATGGGTGCACGCAGAGTGAAGTGAAAGGTGGTGGGCGGGATGCCCGTATGGGACGACCTGGTGGGACAGGAGCGGGTCCAGAAGCAGCTCGCCGCCGCCGCCCGCGATGCCGATGCCCTGGTCACGGCGATCACGGACGGTACCGCGCCGCCCGTCGCTTCCAAGATGACCCACGCCTGGCTGTTCACCGGGCCGCCGGGCTCGGGGCGGTCCACCGCCGCCCGTGCCTTCGCGGCCGCCCTGCAGTGCACCAGCCCCGACCGCGCCCTCGGGGGCGAGCCGGGCTGCGGGTTCTGCGACGGCTGCCACACCACCGTGATCGGCACGCACGCCGATGTGGAGATCGTCCGCACCGATCTGCTGTCGATCGGTGTGAAGGAGACCCGCGACCTGGTGCGCCGCGCACAGCTCTCCCCGGCCGTGGGCCGCTGGCAGGTCATCGTCCTGGAGGACGCCGACCGGCTCACGGAGGGCGCGGGCAATGTGCTCCTCAAGGCCGTGGAGGAGCCCGCTCCGCGGACGGTGTGGCTGCTGTGCGCGCCCTCCCTGGAGGACGTGCTGCCGACGATCCGCTCCCGCTGCCGGCACCTGACCCTGCGCACCCCGCCCGTCGCCGCTGTGGCCGAGGTACTGGTCCGGCGTGACGGGATCGAGCCCGCCGTCGCCGCGGCCGCCGCCCGCGCGACCCAGGGGCACATCGGCCGGGCCCGCAGGCTGGCGACCGACGAGGCCGCTCGCTCCCGCCGTGCCACCGTGCTGAAGCTGCCGCTCCGCGTCGACGACGTGGGCGGCTGCCTCAAGGCCGCACAGGAGCTCGTCGACGCCGCCGCCGAGGACGCCAAGCAGGTCGCCGAGGAGGTCGACACCAAGGAGACCGAGGAGCTGAGGGCCGCGCTCGGTGCCCAGGCGGGCGCCGGCAGCCGCATGCCGCGCGGCACGGCGGGCGTCATGAAGGAGCTGGAGGACCGGCAGAAGCGCCGCCGCACCCGGACCCAGCGCGACAGCCTGGACCTGGCGCTGACCGATCTCACCGGCTTCTACCGGGACGTGCTGGCCCTGCAGCTCGGCTCGTCCGTGGCCATCGCCAACGAGGAGATACGGCCGGACCTCGACCGGATCGCCCGCGCCTCCGGTCCCGAGCGGACACTGCGCCGGATCGAGGCGATCATCGCCTGCCGGGAGGCCCTGGACCGCAATGTGGCCCCGCTGCTCGCGGTCGAGGCGATGACGATGTCCCTGCGCGCGGGCTGACCCGCCCCGGCGTCAACGTCCGGTTGACCGACTCACCCGTACGGGCGGACCCGTCACCGGGGCCCGGACGGCTCCCCGTCCGGGCCACGCCCGCGCCCCGCCCGCGCCCCACCCTGCACGGGCGCGGAAGGGGTTCCTCCGTCCGGCGCGGGGCCACGGCCTGGGTCCGGCCGGGAGGACGTAGGCTCCGGGGATGGACACCAGTCGCCTGCTGCGTACCACCGGGACCGTGATCGCAGCCGCCGGGCTGCTGCTCGCCGGCTGCACCTCCGGCGGGTCTGCGGGACCCCGGGCGGCCGCGTCCTCCACAGGGGGATCCGGTGCGCCGTCGCAGCGGCCGTCCCCCGATCCGGCCGCGCTGCGCCCGTACTACGAGCAGAAGCTGAGCTGGCGCGACTGCGGTGTCCCCGGGTTCCAGTGCTCCACCATGAAGGCCCCACTGGACTACGCGAAGGCCGGCTCCGGCCAGGACGTCGACATCGCGGTGTCCCGCCGCCAGGCCACCGGCCCGGGCAAGCGGCTCGGTTCCCTGGTGGTCAACCCGGGCGGCCCGGGCGGATCCGGCATCGGATACCTCCAGGCGTACGCGGGGATCGGCTATCCCGCGCCCGTCCGGGCGCGGTACGACATGGTCTCCTTCGACCCGCGCGGGGTGGACCGCAGCAGCCCCGTCGAGTGCCTGACCGGCCCGGCGATGGACAAGTACACACAGGTGGACCAGACCCCCGACGACGCCGCCGAGCAGGCGCTGCTGGTAGCGGCCTTCAAGGAGTTCGCCGCCGGCTGCCAGGCGCGCTCGCAGCGCATCCTGCCGCACGTGTCCACCGTGGACGCCGCCCGCGACATGGACCTGCTGCGCGCGGTGCTCGGCGACGAGAAGCTCACGTACGTCGGCGCCTCGTACGGCACCTTCCTGGGGGCGACGTACGCGGACCTCTTCCCCGGCCGGGTCGGGCGGCTGGTGCTGGACGGCGCGATGGACCCCGCCCGTCCGGCGGTCGACCTCAACCGGGACCAGACGGAGGGCTTCGAACGGGCCTTCACCGCCTTCGCGAAGGACTGCGCGAAGCAGACCGACTGCCCGCTCGGCAAGGGCGGGCCGGACGCGGTGGCGGCGCGCCTGAAGGAGTTCTTCCGCAAGCTCGACGCCCAGCCGGTGCCCACGGGCGAACCGGCCCGCCCCCTGGGTGAGGCCCTCGCCACGACGGGCGTGATCGAGGCGCTGTACGACGAGGGGGCCTGGCCGCAGCTGCGCGAGGCGCTCACGGCGGCGATGGACGGCGACGGGGCGTCCCTGCTGAGCCTGGCCGACAGCTACTACCAGCGCGAACCGGACGGCAAGTACCCCAACCTGATGTTCGCGAACGCCGCCGTCAACTGCCTCGACCAGGCCCCCGCCTTCGCCGGCCCGGAGGCGGTCGCCTCGGCCCTGCCGTCCTTCCAGAAGGCCTCCCCGGTCTTCGGAGAGGGCTTCGCCTGGGCCTCGCTGAACTGCGCGTACTGGCCGGTGAAGGCCACGGGCACCTCGAAGCCGCTGACCGCGAAGGGCGCCGCGCCGATCCTGGTCGTCGGCACCACCCGCGACCCCGCGACCCCGTACAAGTGGGCCCAGGCCCTGGCGGACCAGCTCGAGTCGGGCACCCTCCTCACGTACGACGGCGACGGCCACACGGCGTACGGGCGCGGCAGCGACTGCATCGACACCTCGATCAACCAGTACCTCCTCGAGGGCAGGACCCCGGCGGACGGCAAGAAGTGCTGAGTCGGCCCGCCCCAGGGCCTCAGGACCGGCAGATTCATCCCGATATGTGACGTACGTCCCACCGCCGCAAACCTGGTTCAGGGCACCCGCCGAAACCCTGTAGACTTGGCGCCGCTGCTGATGAGAGCACCTCTTCGAGGGAATACTTGTCTGACCAGCGGTGCCGCCTTAGCTCAGTTGGCCAGAGCAACGCACTCGTAATGCGTAGGTCTCGGGTTCGAATCCCGAAGGCGGCTCTGTAGAAGCCCCAGGACTCACTCGCCGTGACCTGGGGCTTTTGCTATTTCCGGCAGCGGACGTCCCTGTTCGCCAGGGCCAGGCACGCCCAGCGGGCGAGCCCGCCGACGACGAGGGACACGATGATGGCGCCCCAGTCGATCACGTGGGGGAGACCGGGGAAGAACGCGAAGAAGGCGAAGGACGCGGCGAGGCCGGTGAGGAAGGCGACGATGCCGGCACGTCGGCGTCTGGCTTCCGAGGCGGGGTCTGCGGGAGGAGTGGGCTGGGGGCTCATGTGCGGCTCACTTCGTGATGTGGTGGCACTGGCTGACCCGGCGCACGCCGTTGATGTTGAGGTGGGCGCAGGCCTTGCCGTATCGGGGGAGCTTCTGGGGTGCGTTGTTGCGCATCGGATTGATCTTGCATTCGGTGTGGGTCTTGCCGCGGGAGGTGCGGTACGTCTTGTTGCCGGTGTCCGCGTAGGTGAAGTCGATGCGCCAGTTGCAGAAACCGGCGTTGAGGGCGCCGACGAATCCGCAGTCCACGCCGGCGTTCTGGTACGTGATGTTCTTGTCCTCGCCGCGGATGATGTGGGTGAACATGCAGCCTGTGGGAACCTTCATCGTGACGCCTCCGACCTGGTAGTCGAAGGTGGCCACGGGCGTCGAGCCGATGGCGCTGGCGTGCGCGTCGGCGGGAGGTAACGCGGCCAGCGCGGCCGTAGTGGCGAGAGCGGCAATGACCCGGGCTGTGAATGGTCGACCCATCTGAGTTCCCTTCTGGCGGAGTGTCTGCGCAGATCGGAACTCCTATGACCGGCTTTGGGATTCTGCCCCGAAATGCATATCACTGCGAAGAGTGATCAGCGGATGGGCATGCTGACTGTCTGTGACGTCGAAGACCGACTGTGAGCGCGTGTTCGGCATCAGCTCATCGGACCGGCCGAACCAGCCGTTCTGGAGCGTCTCGATCCAGTGTTGAGGTACTCGTCGAACTCGGCGCCGACTCCCGTGCTGCGCGCGGACTTGTGGTGTCAGGCGTCGAACTCGCCGCGCCAGGCGAAGTCGAGGAGGGCTTCGGGGAGGTAGTCGGTCTGGACCTCGACCGGGAGGCCGTTGGCCTTCGCCAGGCAGGCGATCGCCAGCGGGCCGAGGGCCACGATGCCGAGGATGTTCTGCTGCCGGTCCTCGTTGGCGGTCCAGTACTCCTTGTGCCAGCGGACGGCGTCGGCCAGGGCTTCGTTGAAGCCGGCGGCGTCGTTGCGCAGGTAGCGGTAGAGCATCATGATCGGCGGGTAGCGGAGGTTGGCCATTTCCTCAGGGTCGATGACGCGGGCCTGCTCGGGAGCGCTCAGGTCCACGGCCTGCACCAGGTGTGTGCGCAGGTCGTCACGGCGGAGCCAGAAGCTCTGGAGGGTCTCCACCCAGGCATAGGTGTACTCGTCCAGTGCGCCGCCGAAGTCGCGCAGCAGGGACACCGGGATCTGGGCCAGCATGTCGAGGCGGGCTGCCTCACGGCAGATGATCGCGAGGTAGAAGGCGTTGAGCCAGGTGTTCGCGTTGAGGTAGGTCTGCGGGCCGGTGGTGGCGAGGTGGCGTTCCTCTTGGCGGATCTTGCAGGTGATCGTTTCCTGGTCGGGTGCGGTGGCGGCGAAGACGGCCGAGTGCACCTGCATGGCCAGCAGCCAGGACTCCCAGGTCTCCAGCATGACGGCACCGGGGTCCCCGACACAGCGGACCAGGGCGACGTTCAGCGACCTCATGACCGCACCGGACCTGGAGTTGTGCGAGGTCTCGATCTCCTCCAGCGAATAGGACAGCGAATCCTCCATGCCGGGGACCACTCCCGCCATCTCGTCCTTCGGATAGTCCTGGCGCGGCACGATCACGGACGCTGTCTCCTTTGTCAGATCTTGAAGAATTCGAGGACGGCCCCAGCGTACTTACTGCCGCCGTCCCTGGCCTTCACCATGGCGTACTCCAGGTTCTTGCCGTCCAGGGCCCTCGTGAGCTCATCGGCAAGCTCCCGGTTCGTCCACACTCTGCCCGAGCCGTCGGTCACCTTCAGATTCGGCCGGAGTTCCATCTCGGCGATGATGGTCCGCAGGTACGGCTCGGTGCCCTGCTTCACCATGAAGCCCTCGGCCGGACCGACGCCCTTGCGCCAGAGGAGGCCGGAAGAGGGCGCCTTCGCCTCGATGATCATCAGCTTGCCGTCCGGGCGGCGGTACAGCTGGTCGAACATGTTGGCACCGTTGGGCGTCTTCGGCAGAGGCTGCTCCACCGAGCCGGGGAACCGCTCCGGGACCACGTGCAGCCGTGCCGCGTCCTCGCCCAGGCGTTCCGAGAACGAGGTGTTGTTGGAGGTGTTCTCGCCCCACCGCGGGGTCATGCGCGTGTCGAAACGCTCCTGGGCTTTCGCCAGGTCGTCCAGCGTCTCGGCGGTGGGCGAGGCCTTGTGCGCGCGCTCGGCGTTGGCCAGTTCCACGGAGGCCTTGCGGTCCCTGGCGACGTCGTCGAGGTGGTCGATGGCGGGATGGGACTCGTCGCGGAGGAACGCATCGCGGCCGAACTTGGTCTCGGAGCCGGCGGACGGAAGGCTGTTCTTGGAGATCCAGGACCCGTCGCTGTCCTTCGCCAGAATGGGCAGCTCGACGTCGTCGATCGTGGTGTGGATGCTGAGGCGGTGCCCGTCCGACCGGTAGTACTGGTTGAACCAGGTCTTGTCGGGATCGTTCGCCTTCGCCACGAACTCGTCCTGCTTGGCCTTGACCTGTTCGGGCGTCAGCGGGTGCCCGGAACCGGACGGCGTCGGCTGACCACCCTGACCGCCCGCCGGAGTCGTTCCGTCGCCCGCCCGGGCCGCGTCGTCACCGAGGCCCGGGAGGTTGTCGAAGCTGCCGGGGCCGCGGCCGCCCAGGGGGTCGTGGGTGCCTCCTGTGCCCGGGGTGTCCGGGTGGGTGCCGCCTCCGCCGGGGCCGTCCGGGCGGGAGCCGCCTCCGGTCGGGGTGTCGGTGCCGTGGGTGACCGGGGTGTCCGGGCGGGGGGTGGCGCCCGGGTTGTTCAGGTCGTTGCGGGGCATGTTGTCCGGGGCGTGGCCGCCCGGTGTGTTGTCGAAGCCGCGCGGGCCGTTGTCCATCGCGTGGACCGGGTCGGAGATGTTGGAGCCGCCGCGGCCGCCGACACCCGCCAGTTCGCGTTCCGGGACCCTGGCCGGGACCGGGGAGTCCGTCTTCGGGGCGTCGACCCGCGGGGTGTTGTCCGGGGCGTGGCCGCCGGGGGTGTTGTCGTTGCCGCGCGGGCCGGGCGGGCCGTCGGGGACAGCGTGGACCGGGCCCGAGTGGTCGGAGCCGAGGCGGATGGGGTCATCGCCGCCGCGGCCGCCGACGCCGGCCAGTTCGCGTTCCGGGACCTTGACCGTGGCCGGGGAGTCCGTCTTCGGGGCGTCGGCCCGCGGGACGTCGGCGTCCGCGTCCGGCTTGCCCGTCGGGGCGTCCTTCGCGTGCTGGGTGATCGCGCCGTTCGCGTCGTAGATGTTGCCCTTGGGGTCCATGAACTGCGACGGGCCGTCCACGGGCAGCTTGACCGTGCCCGGCGGCAGGGCGGCGGTGCCCTCGGGGAGTTTGATGGTGTCGTTGGGGAGTTTGATCGCCCCCTCCGGGACCGCGGCGCCCTTGGGGAGCTGGATCGCGCCGTCGGGGAGGTGGATGGCGCCCTCGGGCAGCGATACCGCGCCGTCCACGTCGATCTTCGGTATCTCGATGTGGCCCATGCCCTTCAGGCCGGCCATGACATCGCCGATCTTGGAGATGCCGGCGCCCGCGCCCTTGAACATGTACGTCATCGGGTCGATGGCCCGGCCGGCCTTGCCCGCGAAGGACAGGGCCTTGGCGACCGCGCCCGCCTTGCCCGCGCCCGCGACCGCGCCGCCCGCACCGCCGGTGAACACCGTGGTCAGGACGTTGAAGGTGACCGCGCCGGCCGCGCGGGAGGGGTTGGAGCCCCACTGGTCCCACGCAAGGAGGGCCTTGCCCGTCTCCTTCATCGCGGTGCGGGAGTCGCGAAGCCAGGAGGGGAGTTTGTCGTCGGGGGCGGCGAGGAAGAGCGGGCCGGCGCCGGGGATCGTCATGATGGCGAGGCCGGTGCCGAGCTTGGCCAGGCCCGTCCAGGACTGCTTGAACACGTCCCAGCCCTGGAGGCCGACGAGACCGCCGAGGCCCTTGAGGGTGCCCCAGACGCCGTCGACGATGACGCCCTTGCCGAACTCCCAGGCGTGCTCCCACACCTGCCACGCGGGGATCGACTCCTCGACCGCGTCGCCCCAGGGGAGGGACTTGGACTGCTTCATCGCCTCGGCGTCGTAGCCGTACATGTCCTTGGCGTTGGAGCCGTCGTTGACCCGCAGCGGCTTGCCGCCGACCAGGGCGACGATCTTCGCGTGGGCGGCCCGTTCCACTTCCTGGAACTCGGCCCAGACCTCGGCGATCTTGTTGCGGCGCTCGAGGTTCTCGTCGATCAGATCGCCGTCTTCACGCCACTTGTCGTCTTTGTCGGTCTTCTCTCGGAAGGACTGGGCTTCCGCCTTGAGGCTCTCGAGCTTCTTGATGACGGGGGCGGCGTCGCGGGAGTACGTGCCCAGGGCGCCGGCGATCGTGCACATGTCGGAGCTGAGCTTCAGGCCCAGGTCGGAGACGGGCTTGGTCGTCGCGAACAGCTGGTCGGCCTCGGGGGCCTGGTAGAACGCCTGGATGCCGCCGAAGCTGGTGTGGACGTCGCTCGCCTTCGTCGAGACCGCGGCCCCGCCCGACGAGATCGCCTTCACCTTCTCGTCCAGTACCGCCAGGTCTCCGGTGAAGACCGGCACCTCGGCCGGGTCGACCGGCGCGTTCCCGCTCACTTCTTGCCCCCCGGCTTGTCACGCAGTACGTCAAGGTTCACGGCGCGGGCCGCGTCCTGGGCGGCCTTGGCCTGGTCGAGGTCGCCTTCCAGGTATTCGTTCGTGGCCTTCACCGCGCCGAGGATGCACGCCTCGATCCGCTCGGCCATCGATTTGAACTCCGGCTTACGGGCGGTCAGGTACTCGCCCAGCGCGGCCGCGACCGGGCCCATCGCCTTCTGGGTGAGGTGGGGCCGCCCGGCCGGTACGGGGCCGGCGATCTTCGTCTCCGCCGCCGAGCCGGGTACGGCCGTCCCCGCAGCCTGCGCCGCTTCCGACATCGCTGTCAGCAGGGCGTTCAGAGCCTTCTCCAGTTCGCCGGCGTTCGTGCCGACCGTCTTCAACTGGCCCTGCACGCCCTGCGGCTTAATGTCCCACGACGTCATCGACTACCCCCCGTACCACCAGCCCACTGTCCTGCTTCATGCCCGGCTCGTTCAGCCGATGTTGTCGACGGCCGCCTTCGCCCGCTGGAGCGTCTGGCGCGCCGTCGCGTCGTTCTTCTCCAGCGTCGTGTTCAGCAGCTGGATGATGTTCTTGACCTCCTGCGACGCGTTCTTCCACCGCAGCTCCTTGGCGTGGTAGTCATCCGCCACACCATCCGCCGCGAAATCCGTCATCGCCGCCGCGACCTGCGCCTCACGCGCCGCGATCACCTGCTCCAGCTGGCCGATCACGGCCTTGATGCCGCCCTGCACCTCCGTCGAGGCACCCACGTCGTACGCACGACGGTCCGTCCCACCTGCCATCACAACCACACTCCCCGTGAACGAAAAAAATGAAGCGGAAGAGGACCTGGCGGTCTAGCGGCCGCGGAAGCGGGCCGCGTCGAAGTTCGCCGAGCCCTGCGTCTGCCGCGCGTTCTCGCCCTGCTCCTGGTCACCGGACCCGAACGCCTGCTCCATCCCCGACTGACCGCCGAGGATCGCCGCCAGCGAAGCGTTCAGCTCCTTCGCGATCCCGTCCGCACGCAGCTTGAACGAATCGAACGCGACCTTGCCCTGCCCCTGGAA
>NZ_JBVJFA010000038.1:59298-69217 GCF_055588085.1 Streptomyces sp. NPDC046303 | reverse complement strand
TTCGACGGGTCCTTGCCGGAGAAGGCGCCGCCGCCGTGGCGGGCCATGCCGCCGTACGTGTCGATGATGATCTTGCGGCCGGTGAGGCCGGCGTCGCCCATCGGACCGCCGATCTCGAAGCGGCCGGTCGGGTTCACCAGCAGCCGGTAGCCCTCGGTGTCCAGCTTGATGCCGTCCGCGGCCAGCTGCGCCAGCACGTACTCGACCACGTGCTCCTGGATGTCGGGGGCCAGCAGGCCCTCCAGGTCGATGTCGGAGGCGTGCTGCGAGGAGACGACCACGGTGTCCAGGCGGACCGCCGTGTCGCCGTCGTACTCGATGGTGACCTGGGTCTTGCCGTCCGGGCGCAGGTACGGGAGCGTGCCGTTCTTGCGGACCTCGGACAGGCGGCGGGAGAGCCGGTGCGCGAGGTGGATGGGGAGCGGCATCAGCTCGGGGGTCTCGTCGGTGGCGTAGCCGAACATCAGGCCCTGGTCGCCGGCGCCCTGCTTGTCCAGCTCGTCCTCGTCGCCCTCGACCCGGCTCTCGTACGCGGTGTCGACGCCCTGCGCAATGTCGGGGGACTGCGCGCCGATGGAGACGGAGACGCCGCAGGACGCGCCGTCGAAGCCCTTGGCGGAGGAGTCGTAGCCGATCTCGAGGATCTTGTCGCGGACGAGCTGCGGGATCGGCGCGTACGCCTTCGTCGTCACCTCGCCGGCGATGTGCACGAGACCCGTGGTGATGAGGGTCTCGACGGCGACGCGGGAGGTCGGGTCCTGGGCGAGCAGCGCGTCGAGGATCGTGTCGCTGATCTGGTCGGCGATCTTGTCGGGGTGGCCTTCGGTGACGGACTCGGAGGTGAACAGTCGGCGGGACATAGTGCTCCAGGGTGGGAGGGGACGCTCGGCCCATGGCAGAGCGGCGGTGGTAGACCGCGGACGGACGGGTGCGCGTGCCCGCGTCGGCAGGCAGCGGCCGCACGTCAGAGGCTCATCCGGGCCTCGCGGTCGCGGAGGTGAGCGCCCGGGTGAGGGCGCGGGCCGATTCCGGGCCGCCGTCGGCGGAGCCCGCGATCACGACGAACGGCGGGTACCAGCCGTGGGCGGCGATCCGGTCGGCGATCTCGCAGGCGAGGGTGCCCGCGCCGGAGAAGCAGGCCAGGACGAGGGGCTCCCCGGTGGCGAGCGCGGGGCGCAGCCCGGTCAGGAAGTCCGCCGCGTCCGCCGGAGCGCTCACCGTGGCCAGCGCCTCCGGGCCCTCGTGGAGATCGGCGAGCCGGGCGTAGCAGTCCGGCGCCGCGCCCGGCGGCGGAATCAGGCAGATCGTGCCGGCGCCCGGATGGGCGGCTTCGCGCAACAGGCGCAGCGCGCCGGTCGGACGGATGGTGACCGGGGGCACGCGGGCGCCGGAGAGCAGCCCGAGCGCCTGGGCGACGGTGGTGAACCCGTCGGCGGAGAAGGGCAGTTCGCGCAGCAGGTCCGCGGTCTGCGACAGGATCAGCGCGGCCGCGTTGTCGGAGAAGCGGGTCCGGTCGTGTACGGCGGTCAGCACGAGGGAGCCGTCCGCCTGGTGCTGCGCGGCCAGCGTGAAGGGCACACCGGTGAGCGGGCCGACGGCCTCGGGCGGGTCCACCCGGACGCCCTCGGCGGCGAGTTCCTCGCGGTACGCGTCCTCGCCGCGGGTGTGCTCGGGGTGGGCGTGCTCGGGGTGGGCGTACTCGGGGGCGTGCTCGGGGTGGGCGTACTCAGCGTGGGCGCCCCCGGGGTAGGCGCTCTGTCCGTAGCCGTTCTCGCGCCGTGCCGGGGGCTCGAACACGATCAGGGATTCGGTGAGCCGGCCCGCGTCCGGGGAGGTGCCCGACCAGGCCTGGATCTGCCCGGCCGACACCCATTCGTAGGCGGCGGCGTCCAGTGCCCGGGAGGTCAGGTCGGCGAGCAGCCGCGGCACGGTCGCCGCCGGATCGACGACGAGTTGCAGGGGCAGCGGGTTGCGCAGCGGGCCCGGCAGCGTCTCGACGCCCTCCAGGAAGATGCCGCGGCCCGAGACGGTGACGGCGAAGGCGACCGGGCGCGGCGCCGCATCGAGGTCGGCGGCCGGCCGGTAGAGCTGCAGGGCCCAGGCGGCGTGCAGCGCGGTGCTCTCGGTCGCACCCCACTGGGCGGCCCATTCGCGCAGCCGCACCGCCTCGGCGGCGGTGAGCGTGTACCGGGTCCGGCCGTGGCCGAGCCGTCCGGTGGTGCGGGCGGCGGGCCGGGCCGGCAGGGTCGCGGCGTCGGGCGAGGGAGCGGCCCGCGACCAGAACGCGCGGGCGGGTCCCAGGTCCTGGGCGCGCAGCCAGTGCAGGTGGTCCCGTACGTCCGGGCGGCGCTCCCCGCCGGGCACCCGGCCGTCGGCGAGGTAGGCCCGGTAGAAGGCGCCGAGCAGGGTGCGGATGCTGCGCTGGTCCAGCAGCGCCTGGTGATAGGTGATCAGGATCCGGGTGGAGCGGGCGCCGCCGTCCCCGGACGGCGGATCGTCCAGCAGGGCGATGCGCAGCGGCCCGGGGTGGCGCAGGTCGAAGGAGCGGGCGCGCTCGGCCGTCAGCAGGGTGTTCCAGTCGGTCGCGTCGTGCCGGTGGCGCAGGATCTCCACGGCGGCGTACGGATGGACGGCGATTTGCGGGCCGGCGTCGCGCACGGGCCGGGCCACGGCGGCGCGCAGCACCGCTTCGCGGTCGGCGAGCGACTGCCAGGCCGCGGTGAACCGGGGGGTGTCCAGCGGGCCGTGCCAGCGCCAGTACACCTGCCCGACGTGCATCCCGGCGCCGGGCCGGGCCAGCGCGTCGAGCAGCACGTCGCGCTGGAGCGGCGCGGCGGGGGCCGCGGCCGGGACCGGTTCCGGCGCACCGGCCGCGCCGGCCGCGCCGGGGGCGTTCGGTGCGACGGACCCCGGCTGACCGGCCGCGCCGCGGCCGGGCGCGGCGTCCTCGGGGCACGGCGCGGCCAGCAGGTCCGCGAGGGTGCCCGCGGGGAACGGCGGCGGGGGCACCTCGAGCGTGTGGTGGGTCTCCGTGTGCCGGTGCAGCGTCGGGGTGCACGGCGGCAGCGCCGCGAGCGCCGCCTCCAGGGCCCGGTCCGTGAGCGGTCCGTGGAGGTCGAGCGAAGGCGGCGGGCCGGGAGTGACGATCACCGTCACGGGCGCGGCCATCTGCTCCCTCCTCGGTCGGCTGCGTCAAACGGGCATGGAAAGGTCTCGCAGTGTGCGGGTGACGGCCACGCGGCGCTGACGCGGCGCTGACACGGCCTGCTCATCCGCTTCACGCGCTCGCCAGGCCTTCCTCGACCGCGCCCATGAAGCCCTCGTCGAGCATGGTGTGGACGGCGGTGTCGCGGGCGGCGTCCAGCCCGGTGTCGTGGCAGGCCACGCTCACCAGGTAGCGGTCGGCGAGCACCGGGAAGGTCGCGAACGCCCATTCCCCGCGGGAGGCGGGGGAGCCGTCGGGGGCGAGCAGGTCACCGCTCTCCAGACCGAAGCCGAATTCGGTGAAGCCCAGGCGCAGTCCCTGCCCCAGTGCCTTGGTGTAGGCCTCTTTCAGGGTCCACAGCCGCAGCAGCTCGGAGGTCTGGCGGTCCTGGGACATGCGCGTCAGCTCCGCGTGTTCCGCGGGGGTGCACATGTGGTCGTGGAACAGCTCGAAGGAGATCTTGCGCTGGGCGGATTCGGTGTCGACACCGATCCGTCCCGTCCTGCTGACGCCGACCACGATCAGGTCGTCGGTGTGGCTCAGGCTGATGTCGATCTGGTCGAATCCGCGGATGTACGGCCGTCCACCGATCTTGTACGCGAGGTCGAGCGCGGCGGGCTGCGTCCTCAAGGCCGCGGCGGCCGTGTACTTCACGACCATGCGGGACGCGACGAAGCAGTAGCGCATCGCCGCGTTCTCGGTACGCCGGTAGCGCTGCCAGTCGCGGCCGAGCAGCGGGCGCAGCTCGGAGTCCGAGAGGGCTGCGGTCAGCCATTCGCCCCAGGTGGCGAACACGACGGCGCTGCCGTCGCGTTCGAGGTTCTCGCACACCGTGTGCCAGGGCCCGCCGGGCCCGGAGACGTGGATGGGCGGCGCGATGGTCCGCTCTCCCCGTGCGATCTGGTGAGGCATGGAATGGTTCCCTCTCTGATTCTCCCGGTTCTCCCTCACTGGGTCAGCTCGCTGCCGTCGAGATCACAGCTGAGGCCGCCGCGGTATCGGCGGACGAGTTCGTCCAGGACCTGGCGCAGACAGCTCTCCGGCAGGTCCGGTACGACGATGCCCAGCCGCCCGGCGAGCCGGGACAGCGCCAGGACCGCCCAGGCCGGGTCGGCGAGGAAGGCGTCGGTTCCGTCCTGCCCCTCCCAGATGCCGAGGACGGCGGCGGCGGCCTGCACGATCGCGTACCGGTCGCTGAGGATCACGACGGCGGGGTCCGTCAGGGCGCTGCGGGAGGCGGGCAGGGCCGCGCATTCGGTGCGCAGCACGCGCAGTTCGCCCACGAAGCCCTCGGCGAGGTCGCTGAGGACGGCCATCTGGCCGCCGACGCCGCGGGTCGCGGCGAGGCGCCCCGCCGAGCCGATGAGCGAGGCGGACAGGAAGTCCTCGCCGCTGGCGATGCCCAGCAGCCGGTAGTCGAGCACGGGCAGGGTCGCCCCGGTGCGGAACAGCTCGGGCGGCGGCTCCTCGGCGAGGAACCAGGAACGCTCGGCGAGGCTGCGCAGCTGCGGGACGATGACGGCGTGGCAGGCGGCCGTGCCGGCGTGGCCGAGGCCCGCGACCGGCAGGTCCCGCACCAGCTTGTCGACGGACCCGTACTGCGGGCTGCCGTGTTCGTAGCCGTGCGCGCCCAGGACGGTGGCGAGTTCCTCCAGGCTCTCGCGCAGCAGGTCCGGCACCACGTACTTGACGGCCGCGGCCAGGATGTGGGCGCGCTCGGGCAGCAGGCTGAGCGAGCGCAGCGCGACGGTGGCCATGCTGTCGCAGGCCAGGAGGTCGGCGAAGACCCCGGCGAGCGGCTTGTGCCAGCGCTTGGCCACGGGGGTGCTGCGTCCGGTGGAGGCCGCGCGCACGGCCGAGCGCAGCACGGTGTCGGCGGCGGCGATGGCGACGCCGGGGATGAGGCAGCGGTTGACCTGGAAGGTGCGCAGGGCCAGGGAGACGCCTTCGCCGGGGCTGCCGACCAGGGCGTCTTCGGGGACCGGGCAGCCGGTGAACTCCAGGCCGGAGAAGATGCCGCCGCGCATGCCGGGGGTGGGCACGCGGGGCAGGTGCCGGATGCCTTCGGCGGGCAGCTCGGCGGGGTCCAGCAGCAGGACGGAGTGGCTGCGGGGGCCGCGTTCGGCCGCGGTGCGGGCGTAGACCACGTACGCGTCCGCCCGCGACGCGTTCATGATCACGTCCTTGCGGCCGTCGAGGGTGTAGCCGCCGCGCGGGTCCGGGGCGGCCACGAGTTCGTCGCGCAGGATGGCGTTGGCGTGGGCGAGTTCGTGGTGGACGATCGAGGCCCGTCCGCCGCCGAGCAGCAGCTCCGCGGTCCGCTCGCGCTGGCGTGGGGTGCCGGCGGCCCAGACCGCGGCGCTCGCGAAGAGCGAGGTGATGCCGAAGCCGAAGCCGAGGGCCAGGTCGCGGCGGAAGACCGGGCGCAGCACCTTGGCGAGCAGGTCGGCGCGGGTGAGGCGGCCGCCGAACTCGGCGGGGACGAACTCGGCCGCCAGTCCCGTCCCGGTCAGCAGCCGTTCGGTGGCGGCCGGGAGCTCCCCGCGGGAGTCGGCGGCGCACAGTGCGGCGATGCCGTGCGGGTTGGCGGGGTCGTGGGGGGCGCCGAGGAGGGCCTCCAGCCGGGCGGCCCGGCGCAGCGCCGCCGCCTCGTGGGAGGCGGGGGCGGTGGCGGCCGTGGCCGGTGCGGTGTCCGGGGCGTGCAGGGAGGTGGTCATGATGGCGTTGATCAACTCCCGGTTCAGAGGGTTCTGATGGTGGATTCCGCGTGCTGCTTGGCGAGGCCCAGGACGGTGGCGCTCTGCCCGCCGAGGAGTTCGCGTACGTGGCGGCGCGCGTCCTCGGTTCCGGCGCCCCGGCCGAGTACCGCCTGGACGGCCTCCTCGCGCAGCAGCACGGTGTGCCGGGCCACGGCCGTGACACCGGTCTCGTCGGGGATCACCGACCATTCCCCGGTGTGCGCTTCGAGCAGCAGCGGCGTCCGGGTCTGCTTGTGGACGATCCGCAGCGCGTGCGGGAAGCAGATCCGGACCTCTTCCGTGCTCTGCACCGCCGGGCCCGTTCCGGCCGCCGCGTCCGCGTCCGCGTCCGCGTCCGCGGCGATGGTGTCCATGCGGACCACCTGCACGCCCGGCTGGTCCTCGGCGACTTCGGCGCGCGCGACGTGCGGGACCCGGCCCGGCCAGTCCTCGATGCCGCACAGGAAGTCGTAGACGAGCTCGGCCGGTCCCTTGACGCGTACGGACTCCTCGAAGGACAGGAGCAGCGAGTCCAGCGAGGTCCAGCGTTCGGCGGTCTCCTTCAGGCGCGTCAGCTCGGCCCGGCTGTTGGTGTCCGTCGCCCGTTCCACCCAGGCGAGGTCCTCGGGCCGGTCGTCGGCGACGGTGAACTCGTGGTCCAGCGTCAGCCGGGAGCGTGCGGCGCCGTGCGCCTCGACCGTCCAGCGGCCGCCCAGGGACAGGGCGGGCCCGGCCGGGACCTCCTGGTGGAAGTCGATGCGGTGGGCCTGCGCGTCCAGGGTGCGGCGCGACAGCCAGGAGGTGATCGTTCCGTTGGCGGTGACCCACATCTGGAACCGGTCGCGGATCCCGTCGAAGTCGAGCCGTTCGACATGGATGCTCGGCGGCACGAACAGCGGCCACTGGGTGGTGTCCGCGATCAACCCGTAGACCACGCCTGCCGGCGCTGCCACGTCCACCGCGTACGTCCTGCGGTGCACTCGCTCACCCGTCATCGGCTCAACCTCTCTCGCCCTGGCTCTCGAGATTGACAAGATCCACCGGAGAGCCGCTTGAATCCTTCTCGACCTCTCCAGGGCCTCTCGAGGGTCGGCTGCCCGGGCGCGCCGCACAACCGAACCGAGGCCGTCGCTCCTCGTCAGGAGGGGCGACGGCCTCGGATCTGGTGCAGCGCGCCGGCCGGGCGCTGCGAACCGTACGGCCGGGACGGGGGTGGGCCGGGTCGTACGGATCACGGCGGGTTCGGTGACACCCGCTGGTCGACAGGGTTTCCCGGACGGCCGGAGGCACGCCGGAGGTCCGGTCGAGGTCCTGTCGAGGGGGCGGCCGCCGCAGCCGGTCCGGGGTTTCGCGCAGCCGCCCCGCCCTGCACCCTGGAACCCGGTCATCAAGAGTGATCAAGAACTGTCAAGAGCGGCGAGCGGAGATGCAGATGAACGGGCCCAGCGGCGATCCGGAGTGGTTCCGCGTCTTCAGTCCCGCCCCCGACGCGGCCGTACGCCTCCTGTGCCTGCCGCACGCGGGCGGTTCCGCCAGCTTCTACTTCCCCGTGGCGCAGGCGCTTTCGCCCGCGGTCGAGGTGCTGGCCGTGCAGTATCCGGGCCGCCAGGACCGGCGCACGGAGCCGCTGATCGAGGACGTCAACACCCTCGCCGACCGGATCGCCGAGGAGCTCTCGGCGTACCGGGACAAGCCGCTCGCGCTCTTCGGGCACAGCATGGGAGCCGTCATCGGCTTCGAGGTCGTCCAGCGCCTCGAGGAGCGCGGGGACGGTCCCGTCGAACTGTTCGTCTCGGGGCGCCGCGCCCCCTCGGTCAGCCGCGGCGAGCGCTGGCACGACAGGAGCGACGCCGAGCTGGTCGCCGAGATCAAGTCCCACCGGGCGGCGGGCTCCGAGCTGCTGGACGACCCGGAGATGCGGGCGATGCTGCTGCCGACGATCCGCGCCGACTACAAGGCGGTGGAGACGCACGTCTACCGCCCCGGAGCCGCGGTGCGCTGCCCGGTGACGGCGTTCACCGGGGACGCCGACCCCAAGGTCACCGTCGAGGAGGCGCTGGCCTGGCAGCAGCACACGTCGGGCGGCTTCCACTCGGAGGTCTTCACGGGCGGGCACTTCTACCTGAGCGACCACACGGACGCCGTCCTGCGCACCGTCTCGGCCCGGCTGACCGCCTCACTCGCCGGCGCCGTCTGACCGCCGGGGGGCGGTTCAGAGGGCGCCGGCGGGCCGGCGTTCCCGTACGGCAGCGGGAGGTACGCGTACGGCCTCGGGTCCCAGCGGGGCCAGGGCCCGGCGCAGGATCGCCCCGGTCAGCGAGGCGCCGCTGGCGGCGAAGTACCCGTCGGGCCGGATGAGCACCCAGCCGCCGGGGACCAGGCCCAGCACCTGGCGCAGCCGGCCGTCGGGGTCGGCCAGCGGGCCGGGGCCGTCCCCGGGTGCCGCGCCGACGGTCCGTACCGACAGCCAGGTGCCGTACGCGGCGGCGGCTTCGGCCGCCGCGGCGGCGGCCGCGCCGGGGCCGCCCGCGGCGCACAGCAACGACCAGCGGGTGTCGCGCAGTTCCGCCTGGAGCGCGTCGGTGCCCGGGTCGCCGGGGAAGCGGGCGGCGGCGGCCGAGGCACGGCTGCCCGGCGGGGTCCCGATGCCGGGGTCCGGGGTGGTGAGCGAGGACTCGGGGTAGGCCAGGCGCAGCCCGGACATGCCGCCGAGCACCTTGCGCTGGATGGCGCGGCGCAGTGGCGGGACGTTGCGTACGACGCCCATGACGACCGGCAGCATCAGCCCGGCCATGACGTTCTTGAACTGGACGAGGAAGGTGGCCGTGCGGGTGCTGCCGAGCAGCGCCTTGCCGACCGGTACCCGCTCCTCGCCGTAGGTGTCGAGCAGGTGGCGCCCGGCCGATCCCTGCTCGACCTGGGCGAGCTTCCACGCCAGGTTGTACGCCTCCTGCACACCGGTGTTCATGCCCTGGCCGGAGGCGGGGCTGTGCACGTGGGCGGCGTCACCGGCCACGAAGCAGCGGCCCTCGTGCATGCGCGGGACCATGCGCTGCTGGAAGGTGAAGACGGAGGTCCACTGCGGTTCGCCCACGCGCACGCTCTGTCCGAGCCCGGCGCTGAGCTTGGCGCCGAAGCGGCTCGAGACGCTGCCCGCCGCGTCGCCGGCGGGCGCGGTGTCCAGCAGCCGCCAGTGTCCTTCCCGGCTGTACGGCACCATCATCATCGCCTGCCGGCCGGTGTGCACCCAGTAGATGGTGTCCTGGGGGAGGCCGGTTTCCACCGGCGCGTCGGCCAGCTCCCAGGTCTCGCTGGACTCGCCGAGCAGCGGCAGCTCCAGCTGTTTGCGGACGGTGCTGTGGCCGCCGTCGCAGCCCACCAGCCAGGGGACTTCGTACTCCTCCCGCGTGCCGTCGGCCCGTTCGAGGCGGGCCCGCACCCCGGAGGCGTCCTGGGTGAAGCCGCCGAGCCGTACGCCCCATTCGACGCGGACGCCGAGCCGGGCCACGGCCTCGCGCAGCACCGCCTCGGTGCGGGTCTGCTCGATGATGACGGTGTACGGGTACCGGGTGGGCATGGAGGCGTAGTCGGCGTCCAGCCGCACCAGCTTGCGCCCGCGGGCGAACATCGTGAAGGCGCGGTTGTGGCGCCCGGCCTCGATCACCGGCGCCGCGACGCCCATCTGGTCGAAGGTCTCCAGGGTGCGCGGGTGCACGGCCACCGCGCGGCTGGTGCGCGCGGGCCCGTCGGCGCCGTCGATCAGCCGCACCCGCAGGCCCCTGCGGGCCAGTTCGTGGGCGGCCGTCAGGCCGACGGGGCCGGCGCCGACGACGAGGACCTGGTCGGGCCCGGTCCGGGCCTGATCAGGCATAGGTGCCGTCCGCCTGGAGGCGCTCGCCGTCGGGGAGCGTGGTCCAGGTGCCCGGCTCGGACTTGACGAGCGCGGCCAGCGGCGCGGCCAGAGCGCTGTACTCCT
>NZ_JBVJFA010000038.1:0-59200 GCF_055588085.1 Streptomyces sp. NPDC046303 | reverse complement strand
CTCGCTGCCCACGGCGGCCTCGAAGGCCTCCTTGTCCTCCCAGTGCGCGATGTAGATGAAGACGTTCGGCTCACTGAGATTGCGCAGGGTGCGGCCTCCGACGTGCTTGGCCGTACCGGCCAGGTACGCCGTCACCGGCTCCTTCGCGGCCAGGAACTCGTTGACGTCACCGAGCACGGTCATCTTGTTGATGAAGGACAGCATGGGTTTCTCCTCGAATCAGGGGCGTAGCGGCAGGAATCGGAAACGCGGATCAGGCGGCAGCGGCCTCGGCGTAGGTGCCGTCCTCCTGCAGGCGCTCGCCCTCCGGGAGGGTCGTCCACAGGGCCGGCTCGGGCTTGGCGAGCGCGACGAGCGGGGCCACGAGGGCGCGGAACTCGGCGCTGGCCACGACGGCCTGGTGGGCGGCGTGGTCGTCCCAGTGGGCGATCTCGATGAAGACGTTGGGCTCGTCGAGGTTGCGCAGGGTGCGGTTGCCGACGTGACCGGGCTGGGCGCTCATGAAGGCCGTGAGCGGCTCCTTGGCGGCCAGGAACTCGTTGACGTCGCCGAACACGGTCAGCTTGTTGATGAAGGTCACCATGGTGGTCTCTCCTCGGATCGGGGGGCGGCGGGCAGGGGGACGGAGACGGCGATCAGGCGTAGGTGCCGTCCGCCTGGAGGCGCTCGCCGTCGGGGAGCGTGGTCCAGGTGCCCGGCTCGGACTTGACGAGCGCGGCCAGCGGCGCGGCCAGAGCGCTGTACTCCTCGCTGCCCACGGCGGCCTCGAAGGCCTCCTTGTCCTCCCAGTGCGCGATGTAGATGAAGACGTTCGGCTCACTGAGATTGCGCAGGGTGCGGCCGCCCACGTGCTTGGCCGTACCGGCCAGGTACGCCGTCACCGGCTCCTTCGCGGCCAGGAACTCATTGACGTCACCGAGCACGGTCATCTTGTTGATGAAGGACAGCATGGGTTTCTCCTCAAATCAGGGGCATAGCGACAGGAAACGGAAACGCGGATCAGGCGGCAGCGGCCTCGGCGGCGGCCCGTTCGTGGAGGGTGCGGCGCAGGCCGCGGCGCTCCGGCTTGCCGACGGGCGTGCGCGGAACGGAGTCGATGACCTCGACGCGGCGGATCTGCTCGAAGGGCGCGAGCCGCTCGTTGGCCCGCACCACGATCGAGTCGACGAGGTCGAGCAGTCCCGGTGCGGTCGGCTCGCGCAGCACGATCCCCGCCCACACCAGGGCCCCGTGGACGGGGTCGGGCCAGCCGACGACCACGCAGTCGGCGACGCGGGGGTCGTCAGCGAGGATCCGCTCGACGGCGGTCGGGGAGACGAGTTCGTTGTCGTACTTGAAGACGTCGCCGAGCCGGTCCACCAGGAACAGCACCCCGTCGGGGGTGATGTAGCCGACGTCGCCGGTGGAGAACCAGCCGTCGGCGTCCAGGTGCCCCGGGCCGTCGTCGCCGAGGTATCCGGTCATCACCTGCGGTCCGCGGATCTGGACCTCGCCGGTGCTGTACACGTCGACCGGCTCGCGGGAGCCGAGGTCGACGACCCGGCACTGGGTCCCGGCCACGGGGGCACCGACCGAGCCGGTCAGCGGGTGCGCGGGGTCCTGGCTGTGGGCGAGCGGGGAGAGTTCGGCCATCCCGTAGCCCTGGACGACGGGCACGCCGAGCCAGTCCTGGAGCTGCCGTGCGGCGGCGGGGGCCAGGGCGGTGCCGCCGGACAGGACGGCCTGCAGCCGCAGCCCGGCGGGCGGGGCGGGCCGCTCGGCGCCGTCCTGCCCGCCGGCGCGAACGGCGGCGGCGAGCTGGTGCAGGCGGGCCGGCAGTCCGTAGAAGTGCGTGGCTCCGGTGCGGGCGGCCAGCTCGAGCGCGGCCGTGGGCGCCGGGTCGGCGCACAGCACCTGGCGGGCTCCCGCGTAGATCGCCGAGTTGAGGTGCATGACGTGGAAGAGCGGCAGGTGGTTCAGGGTCACGCTGTCGCTGCCGAGGCCGTGCGCGTGGGCGGTCTGGGCGGCGTTGGCCACCAGGTTGCGGTGGCTGAGGCGGACTCCGCGGGGCAGGCCCGTGGTGCCCGTCGTGAACTGGATGCAGGCGTCGGCGGACAGGTCGGCGCTGCCGGCGCTGCCGGGGCCGGGGCTGACGGTGCCGTCTGTGCCGCGGCCGTGCGCGGCGGTGGGACGGCCCTCGGGCACCCGGTCCAGGGCCACGGCCAGCGGCACGGTGTCCGCGGGCACCACCCCGTCGGGCGCGTCGGTCACGACGACCTCGGCGAGGGCGGGCAGCCGTTCGCGCGCCTTGACGAGGAGTTCGGCCGTCGCCGTCGGGACCAGCGCCAGCTCCACCCCGGCCGTGGCGCAGACGTGCACCAGCCCGGCCTCCTTGATCAGCGGGTTGACCAGGACGACCGTGTTGCCGCTGCGGACGGTGCCGTAGTACGCGGCGGCGAAGTCCGCGTCCAGGACGTTGGCGACTCCGACGCGGGCGCCGCGGCGGCCGAGCCGCTGCTCCAGGTAGGCCGCGTACCGGTCGGCCCGGTCGTCGAGCTCCGCGAAGGTGACCGCGCCCGAGGCCGCGGTGATGGCGCAGCCGCCGGGGTCGCGGACGGCGGCCCGGCGCAGCAGGGCGTCCAGCGGGAGTTCGGGATACGTGAATCGCGGCACGGCTTTCCTCACTGGTCGGGCGGCTGACGGTCGGATCGGGCCGGGCCGGGCGGCCGGCGGCGGGGCGGCCGGGGGCCGGCGGCGGGGGCCGGAGGGGCGGCTCCCTGCGGGAGGGTCGGGTACCACCGTCCGCATTGCTGCTCGAAGGAGCTTCGAAGCGTGCTCAAGCCGCGCCACAGGACGCGTCGCGATGGTTGTCGCGCGGTGATCGGAATCGACGACCGCCACGCGTGCGATGGACGGGCGCTCGAGAAATCGGGTCGTGGCCCGCGGCCCGCCCTACTGTTCGCGTGACCTCGCACTGCCCGGACACCCGCCGGGGGTGCCGCCCGCCCCGCCCGCCGGGCCGGGCGGCGGCGAGCCTCACGGCGCTGATCGCCGAGGAGGCGTTGAACCGATGGTGACGACGGTACTGATGGATGAGGCCGGGGCCCCGGCCCCGCTGACGGCGGACGCCGATCCCGAGCACAGACCCAGACCCGAGCCGGAGCCGGACGCCCTCCCGCGGCTGCCCCGTCCGCCCGGCCTCGGCCCGCTGCGCTTCGCGGCCTCACCGAGCCAGGAGGCGCTCTGGGCCGGACTCCCGCACCGGACCCGCCCCCCGGTGGTGACGGGCACGCTGCGGCTGACGGGACAACTGGACGCCCAGGCCCTGGCGGCCGCCTGGCGGGCCGTCGCCGGCCGGCACGAGATCCTGCGCAGCCACTACCGCGTGCACGACGGCCGGCTGACCCAGGTCGTCGCGGCGCCGGACGAACTGCCCGTACCCGTCTCACTGGCGGAGGTCCGGCCCTCGCAGGTGCCCGCGGCCGTCGCCGCGGAACGCGAGCGTGCGTTCGATCCGGCGCGCGAACCGCTGGCCCGGCTGCGGCTGCTGCGCCAGGGCCCGGGCGACCACGTGGCCGTCTTCGTCCTGCACGAGCTGATCGCCGACTCCCCCGCGCTCGGCGTGCTCGTCGCGGACCTCGCGGCCGCCTACCGCGGTGTGCCGGCGGACCGCCCGGCCGCCCAGTACGCCGACCTCGCCGCCTGGCAGCAGCAGCGCGCGGCGCAAGGACGCGTCGACGAGAGCACCGAGTACTGGCTGCGCCGGCTCAACGGCGCGGAACCGGCCGTCCTGCCCTGGGACCTGAGCGCGCCCGGTGCGCCCGGGCGCACCCCGGGCCCCGGGCGGGCCCTGTCCTTCCCGCTGCCGCAGGAGCTGTCCGCGAAGATCTCGGAGGCCGCGCGCCGGCACCGGACCGGCGTGCAGGTGGTGGGCCTGGCCGCGTTCCAGCTGCTGCTGGCCTGCTGGTCGGGCCAGCGGGACATCACCGTCCGCGGGCCGGTCCCCGAACGCGGGCGGGGCGGGGAGCAGCGCATGCTGGGCCCACTGTCCCACGCGGTGGCGCTGCGGGCCGATCTGACGGGCGCGCCCTCCTTCGGCGAGGTCGTCGACCAGGTACGGCTCGCCAGCGCATGGGACTTCGCGCACCACGAGGTGCCGCTGGAGCCGGTCGCCGCGCAGTTGCGCCGGCCGCGGCTGGTGGAGCAGCTGGGCGAGGTGCAGTTCGGCGCCGGACCGGCCGCCGGCGGGCCCCGGTGGGGCTCCGCCTCCTGGGGCGGCCGGCTGCGCGCCGAGCCGTTCACGTCCGCTCCCGCCCCGGCGGCCCGTCCCCTGACCCTGCTGCTGCGGCACGACGAGCGCGCCGCGCACTGCGTGTTCACGTACGACCCGTCCGTGTTCTCCGAGGCCCGCATCCGCCAGCTGCGCGCCGACTACTTCGGGCTGCTCGGCGATGTCGCCGACCACCCCAAGGCCCGCTTCCGCTGAGCCCGGGCGGCCGGGGCCGCTGTGCCGTCAGCCCGGCCGGTGCGCCGCCGACGCGGTGAACAGATCGGTGCGCACCGCCACCGGATCGGTCCCGAACGCGACCTTGCGCGTGATCTTCCCCCCGATGGGGGTGCGCGTGACCAGCCCGGCGGCGCGGGCCAGCGCGAACCGGGCGAACGCCCCGTCCGCCCCGAACATCGCGCGCGCCTGCATCCGCTGCATCCGGTGGACGGCCGCGGCCGCCGCCGCCCGGCGGCGGGCGTACGGCTGCAGGTCCGCCGCCGTGACCGCGCCCCGGCCCAGCGCCTCCACGAGCACCGGGTGCAGGGCGGCGGCGTCCTGAAGGGCGAGGTTGATGCCCTGGGCGCCGATCGGGCCGTGCGTGTGCGCGCTGTCCCCGATCAGGACGAGGCCGTCGCGGGTCCACTCCTCGGCGTGCGAGGCGAAGACGTCGAGCAGGGTGAGCTGGTTCAGCGAGGTCAGCTGCTCGTGCAGCAGGTCCGCGAACTGCGGGAGCGCCCGCGCCAGTTCGCCGCGGATCTCCTCGATGCCGCGGCCCGGCCGGCTCCATCCGCCGTGCGGCAGGGTCCAGCCGATCCGCAGCCGGTCGGGGTGGCTGTCCTGGACCAGGACGGCGCTTCCGGCGGCCCGGTGCACGCGGACCTTCCCGGTGGCCCGGCCGGGCGCGTGCAGCGAGAACCACACCACGTCGTGGGCGAAGGAGTCGGACCGGCCGGCCCCGATCCCGGCCAGCGCCCGGGTCTTGGAGAACCGGCCGTCCGCGCCGACCACGGCCAGGGCGCGCACGGTGACGGGCTCCCGGTCGGGGCCCCGCGCGACGACCCCGGTGCACGGGCTGCCGGGCCGCGTCTCCAGCAGGGCCGACACCCGGTGGCCCTCCAGGTGCGTGAAGCCGGGCAGCTCCCGGCAGGCGTCCAGGAGTTCGGCCAGCAGGTGCGGCTGGGGAAGGGCCAGCAGGTGGTCGTACGGGGCGGGCAGCCGCCCGTAGTCGATGTCGAGCAGCACCCGGCCCTGGTCCAGTACCTGGAAGCCGGTCAGGGCGAGCGAGCCGCGGGCCCGCGCCGCCCCCAGGACGCCCAGCGCGTCGAGGATCCGCTGGCCGCCCGGCTGAAGGACCTCTCCGTGGAACTCCCGGCGCAGGGCCGTGGAACGCTCGATCAGCGTCACGCGGACGCCGGAGCGCAGCAGCATGAGGGTCAGTGCCAGCCCGGCGGGCCCGGCGCCGACGACGCACACGTCGGTCCCGGTCTCGGCGGCGGTGGCCGCGGGGCACGGATCGGGGTGGTCCATGGGGTGTCCCTCCGTCGTGGGTCGGTCCGGTCGCTCCGGGCGGTCCGGTCAGGCGGTCTCCGGCCGGGTCAGCACGAGCGCGCTCTGGAACCCGCCGAATCCGCTGCCGAGGGCCAGCACCGCGCTCGTGTGCTGGTGACGGGCGGTCCCGGGCACGTAGTCGAGGTCGCATTCCGGGTCGGGCACCCGCAGGTGTGCGGTGGGCGGCACCGTTCCGTACTCGATCGCGAGGGCCCCGGCGGCGGCCTGGAAGGCACCGATCGCGCCGAGGGGATATCCGGTCATCGAGGCGATCGCGCTGACGGGCACGTGGCGGGCGTGCCGGCCGAGCGCGCGCTTGACGGCCGCGGTCTCGTGCCGGTCGCTCTGCCGGGTGCCCGAGCCGTGCGCGCTGACGTACTCCACGGCGGACGGGTCCAGGCGGGCCTCGTCGAGCGCGGCGCCGATGGCCGCGGCCAGCTCCGCACCGTCGGGGCTGAGCCCCGTCATGTGCTGGGCGGCGGCCCGGCTCGCGTAGCCGGAGAGCTCCGCGTACACCCGGGCGCCGCGCCGGCGGGCCCGCTCCCGCTCCTCCAGGACCAGGACGGCGGCGCCCTCGCCGAGCACGAACCCGTCCCGGGTCCGGTCGAAGGGCCGGGCTGCGCTCGAGGGCTCGGCGTTGCGCCGCGAGGTGATGCGGACGGTGTCGCAGCAGGCCATGACGACGGGCGAGACCGGAGCCTCGGCCGCTCCGGCGAGCACCACGTCGGCGCTGCCCTCGCGGATCAGCTCGGCCGCGTGGCCCAGCGAGTCCAGGCCTGCCGTGCAGCCTCCGGCGACGAACGAGACGGGTCCCTGCGCCCCCGCGTCCCTTGCCACTTCGGCGGCCAGCGAACCGGGTACGAAGTAGTCGTACAGCTGGGGCACCGCCCGGGTGTGGTCGACCAGCCAGCGGGCGCCGACGTGGCTGGCCACGGCGTACTCCAGGCTCAGCTCGGAGGCGCAGCCCAGGGCGCTGCCCAGCGCGACCCCGGTGCGCAGCGGGTCGAGGGTCGCAGCCGCCCCGCTGTCGGCGAGCGCCTCGCGGGCGCCGGCCAGCGCGAACTGCGTCACGCGGGCGAGGTCGGCGGCCTGCGCCGCGCTCAGCCCGTGCTCCCGGGGGTCGAAGTCGATCTCTGCGGCGACGCGCGAGCGCAACGGCCGCGCGTCGAAGGAGGTGACCGCGCGGGTGGCGGAGCGCCCGGCGGTCAGCATCGACCAGAAGCCCTTGGTGCCGCCACCGCCCGGGGCGACCACCCCGATACCGGTGATGACCACGCGTTTCAACGCCCGGACCGCCCCACCGTCCGGCAGACCTGCCCGAGCAGTCTCGGCAGTTCACCGTCGCGTACGAAGAAGTGTCCGCCGGGCACGGTGCGCGCCTCGAAGCCCGCGGTCGTCCACGTGCTCCAGCCCTGGAGCACTTCGGGCGGGCCCACCGGGTCCTCGCTGCCGGCGACGGCCAGCAGCGGGACGGGCACCGGGCCGCCGGCGACGGGGTCCAGGGCGGCGGCGCGCAGCGAGGCGGCCAGCCGCAGGTCGTCGCGGAGCACGGGGAAGACGAAGCGGTGCCACACGCCGGGTTCGATGCCGGCGGGCACGCCGTCGAAGCTCTCCAGGATGCGCATCAGTTCGTCGTCGGGGGCGTCGGCGGCGAAGGCCGCCCCCGCGAACACGTCGGGCGGCGGGACGGCGCCTATCACCAGCAGTTCGGGCAGCGGCAGTCCCGCGTCGTCCAGCGCGCGCGTGAGCGTGTAGGCGATCAGCCCGCCGAGGCTGTGCCCGTACAGGACGTACGGGCCGGGCGGCTGCTCCTTGAACAGTTCGCGCAGGTCCTCCAGGAGCGCCTCGCGGGTGGTCACCCGCGCCTCGCGGCGGCGCCCGTCGCGGCCCGGAAGCAGCTGGGGCTCGGGGGTCACTCCGGGGCCGAGCAGTTCGCTCCAGCGGTGGAAGGCCGAGGTCCCGGCTCCCGCGTGCGCGAAGCACACCAGCCGCACGTCCTGTTCCCGTGCCATGCCCCGTCCTTCCTCGCCCACCGTATCCACCCCACCCTGACCAGCCCCGCTCGAGGGAGGCTCGAGCACCTCCCGGATCCGGGTCACGCCCCCGCGGACCGCGGCCTTCGGCCACCGTCCGCGGTCCACTGCCGTGACCGGAAGGTCCTGCCGGGGCGCGGCCCCGGCACCGCACCAGCCGTCCCCGTGCCGCCTGTCAGGCCGCGTACAGGTCGAACGTGGAACCGCGGCGCGGTCCGGCCGGCACGTCGAGCGCCGGATCCACCGTCAGCATCGCCTGGTGCAGGCGCTGCAGCTGCGGCGAGGGTTCCACGCCGAGGTCCTCGATGAGGCGCATCCGCAGCTTGCGGTAGACGTCGAGCGCGGTGGCCTGCCGGCCCGAGCGGTAGAGCGCCACCATCGCCTGCGAGTGCAGGCCCTCGTGCTGCGGGTGGCGGGCGATCAGCTCGGAGAGTTCGGCGATGAGTTCGGTGTGCCGGCCGAGCCGCAGGTCCACGTCGATGCGCCGCTCGACGGTCACCAGCCGGCTCTCCTCCAGGCGCATGACCTCGATCTCGAGGATCGGCCCGACGCGTACGTCGACCAGCGCCGGTCCCTGCCACAGGGCCAGCGCCTGCCGCAGCTTGGCGGCGGTGCGCTCGTCGTCGCCCTCCTCGAAGGCGCTCTGCCCGTCGGCCACCAGCCGCTCGTACTCGTGGACGTCCACGCTCTCCGGGGCGATCTGGAGCAGGTATCCGCCGTGCCGCGTGGCCAGCACCTCCTTGGCGCCGCCCGGGTCGCCCGGTCCCATGGCCGTACCGAGCCGCCTGCGCAGCTGGAGTATGTAGGTCTGCAGGGTGGTGAGCGCGCTCTGCGGCAGGTCGGTGCCCCACACCTCCTCCATCAGGGTCGGTACGGGCATCACCCGCCCCGGGTAGAGCGCGAGCAGCGCCAGAATCTGGCGCGGCTTGCCGGCCGTCGGAACAATCGAGCCCCCGTTGACTTCGGCACTCAACGGACCCAGAACCTGAATCTTCACGGTTTCCTCCGCACGTCGTCGAGTTCCCATCGATTTCAAGCCTTCGACTGAGGCACAGTAGCG
This sequence comes from Streptomyces sp. NPDC046303, assembly GCF_055588085.1. NCBI lineage: Bacteria > Bacillati > Actinomycetota > Actinomycetes > Kitasatosporales > Streptomycetaceae > Streptomyces > Streptomyces sp. NPDC046303. The sequence goes on along the minus strand of NZ_JBVJFA010000038.1, from coordinate 50,310 downwards.
GGACCCAGGGCAACACCCCCCAATTTCTTGAGCGTCTGTCGACCACACCTCCAACTTCGGCGTTTGCGCACTTCAGTCAAACTGTTAGATTCCCTTGCGGGATGACTGCCGGAACGTAATTCAACGACCGTCCGTACAGGTCTTTTCCGCGATTCCCACGGATCGCCGGGAGGAGTGACCGATGGAATGGGACGTACATCAGAGCGACGGCCTGGACTTCCGCGTCCTGGGTCCCGTGGAGGTGCACGACCCCCGGTCGGGCACCTCGATCGCGCCGTCCGGCGCCAAGCAGCGCGCCCTCCTCTCCGCCCTGGTCGTCCGGGCCGGGGAGGTGCTCTCCACCGACCGGCTCATCGACGAGCTGTGGGGGGACCGCCCGCCCGCGGGCGCGGCCAACGCGCTCCAGGCCCATGTGGCCCGGCTGCGCCGGCTGCTGGCGCCCGCCGCCCCGCCCGGTCCCGGCCCTGGTGATCCCGACCGGGCCCTGATCACCACGCACCCGCTCGGCTACCTGCTGCGGCTCGGCTCGGCCCGTACGGACGCCCAGCGCTTCCACCGGCTCTCCGCCCAGGGCCGGGCGGCGGTCGTGGCCGATCCCGCGCACGCCGCCGAACTGCTGCACCGGGCCCTGGAGCTGTGGCGCGGACCCGCCCTGGAGGGCAGCGGACGGGGCCAGATCTGCGCACGGGAGGCGGAGCGGCTCGAGGAGAGCCGGCTGACCGCCCTGGAGACGTACCACGAGGCGAAGCTGCGCGGCGGACGGCACGAGGAGGTCACCGGGGAGCTGGAGCGGCTCACGGCGGCCCACCCCACCCGGGAGCGCTTCTACGACCTGCTGATGCTCGCCCTGTACCGGTGCGGCCGCCGGTCCGAGGCCCTGGGCGTGTACGAGCGGGCCCGGCAGCGGCTGCTCGGCGAGATCGGCGTCGGGCCCGGGCCGGCCCTGCGGGACCGGATGGAGTCGATCCTGCTGCGGGAGCCGGGCCTGGACCGCACCGGACCGCCCCCGGCCGGCCCGCTCCCGGCCGCGGCGCTCCCGGCCGCGGCGCTCCCGGATTCGGCGCTCCCGGATTCGGCGCTCCCGGATTCGGCGGTACTGGACCTGGGCGGGGAAATCGCCCGCCTCCGGGCCCGCATCGACGCCATCGGCCGCGAACAGGAAGAACTCGTACGCCGTTTCACCCTCCTGTCCGAAGGCGTCCGGGAGGCGTCGCCCGTCACCTGACCGCATCGGAGCGGCAGCCGCATAACCGGGGATCCGGCTCGAGACATTCTCCAGCACCATTCCAGCGGCAGCGGATATCCGCGGGGCCGGAGATATTTCGTGAACGGGACGGACGAATTCGCGCACGCATCACACTCCGGCGAGTTCCGGCAGCACCAGGCGGCGCGGTGCGGCGCGCCCCCACGGAAATCCGTGGTGCAGGTGGACCGCCGGTGGCCGGGCGGCGTCGACCTCCACCGCCACCGCCGCCAGCACCTCGGGCACCGGCTCGACCTCGAGGAAACGCCAGCGCCTCGCCGAGTCGTCGGCGGGCGGCCGGAAGGCGAGCACGCCCTGGTCCTCGGCCAGGGTGAAGGCGAAGGAGTCGAAGGGCAGGGCGAGTCCCAGGCCGCGGGCCTTGGAGTAGGCCTCCTTCAGCGTCCACAGGCGCAGGGCGCGCCGGTCGCGGGGCCGCCCCGGGGCGGCGCGGGCGATCCACTCCTGCTCCTGGGGGGAGAACGTCGCGATGATGTTCTCCAGGCCGCGCTCGCCCCGGTCCAGCCGCTCGACGTCCACGCCGATGCGGTGCTCCCGGGACACGCCCATCAGGTTGTACGCGTGGGCGTGCGAGAGGTTGAAGTCCAGCGTGTCGGCGCCGCGCGGCAGTCCTCCGGCGGGCAGCTGGAGGAACGGCCGCCCGCGCGAGGAGCGCCAGATGATCGCCTCGGCCTCGGGGATGCCGGTCTCCAGCGCCAGCACCCGGCGCACCAGGGCGTGGGCGACGAGGTACTGGCGGCGGTCGCGTTCGAAGAGGAAGCGCCCGGCGATCTCCTGTTCGTGCTCGTCCAGCCAGTACGAGGCCAGGGTGGCCGCGATCCCGGGGGCGAGGTCCTCGTTGGGACAGAACCACAGGTTGACCGGGCCCGGTCTGCTCTCGTCCGGCGCGGGGGGCCCGGCGGACGGCCCGGCGGACCCGGCAGGCCCCGAAGTCAGCGTGGTCATGCCCGTTCCTCCTCGCCGCCCAGCCACGCCGGGGTGCGCAGGAACGCGGACGCGGGCAGCGGCACGGCCACGGCGCCCGCCCCGTGGGCCCGCTCCAGCCCGGCCCAGTCGACGTCCAGACCGGCCAGCCACAGGCTCCTGACCTGGTGCAGGCGCCCGGCCCGCCACAGCGCGGCGAGGTAGTCGGCCGTCTCGGGCACGGCGCCCATGTCCAGCATGTCGGCGCCGCCGTCCCGCAGGTCGGCGTACGGACCGCCTTCGGCCCCGAACCGCTCCAGGGCCGCCGCGAGCTCCGCGCGGTCGCCGACGACGGCCGCGAACCGGCAGTCCATCGCGGCGCGGCCGGTGCGCAGGGCGCGGGCGAGCACGCCCAGCGCCGGCACCGGGCCCGCGCCGCCCAGCAGCTCCGCGAACCGGCGTACGGTGGCGGCGAGATGGGCCGGGGTGGGCGCGGAGAGCACGAACAGCTCGGCTCCCCCGGCGGCCGCCGCGGTGTCGGCGGACGCCTCGCCACCGGCGGGCGCGTCGGCACCGGCCGTGGGGAGGTACTCCTCCAGGATCACGTGCGCGGCGGAGCCGCCGGCCCCGTGCGCCCCGACGGAGGCCCTGCGCGGCGCCGGCTCCCCGCCCTCCCAGGTCTGCGCCTCGGCCCTGCCCGGACCGGGCACCAGCACCCGGTGGCTGAGCTGGAGCACGGCCCGGGTCAGCGCGGCCGCCCCGGTCACGGCCCCGGCCGCGCCCACGAACGCCCGTACGGAGTCGGTGTCCTCGTGGACGGCGACGGTGGAGGCGTCGACCCCGGCCGCCCGCAGCGCGGCACGGACCACCCGCCGGCCGTCAGCCCGGTCGTCACTCCCGTCACCGCTATCACGGCCGTCGCCGTCGGCGGCGGTCCGGGACCCGCGGCCGGGTCCGGCGGCCGACGGGCCCGGCGCGGTGTGGCCGACGGCGCTCCCGCGGATCACGCAGTGGACGGTGTCCCCGTCGGCCAGGGCCCGCTCCAGGGGCTTGAGCAGCAGCGCGCCGACGCCTTCGCCCGCGCCGGGACGGCGGCTGGAGGGGTGCAGCAGCAGTTGGACGCCGCCCACGAGCGCCGCGGCGCACTCTCCGGCGCGCAGGGCGGCCGCCGCCAGGTGGAGGGCGACGAGCACGGAGGACTCCGCGGAGTCGACCGACTGGCTGGGGCCGGTGAGGCCGGCCAGGGCCGAGAACCGGTTGGGCAGGCTCCAGTGACCGCCGCGGGGCAGTCGCACGGGCCGCTCGCGCGTCCAGGTCCGGGCCGCGAGCAGTGCGTAGTCCGCGGTCCCGGCGCAGGTGAACACGCCGACGCTGCGCGGGGTCCCGTCCGCGGCCGTGAGCGCGTCCAGGCGGCCGCCGGTGCATCCGGCGTCCTCGAGGGCTTCCCATGCCGTCTCCAGGAACAGCCGTTCCTGAGGGTCCATCAGGGCCGCCTCGGACGGCTCGATCCCGAAGAACTCGGCGTCGAAGTCCTGGACGCGCTCGAGGTAGTGGCCCCGCTCGTCGCCGGGCCGGCCGGACGGCGGCGCTCCGGCGCTGCCGTGCCCCTCGCGCGCCTGCCGCCAGAACGAGGCGAGGTCGGGCGCGCCCGGGTAGCGTCCGGCCATCCCGACCACGGCGATCCGCTCGGTGGGGGACGGCCCTCGCGGCGCCCGCTCCCGCGCGGTGTCCGGCCGCGGGAAGGCCACGGGCAGCGGAACCGTGCCGCCGGCGCCGAGGCCCGTTCCGGTCCCCACGCCGGCCCCGGTGCCGGTCCCGATCCCGGTCCCGATCCCATTGCCCGTACCGCCTCGGGTACGCGGGCCGGGCGCGCCGGCGCCGGTCAGCAGCGCGGCCGCCTGGGCCCGGTCCAGATGACCGTTCTTGAACCGGGTCAGGACTTCCTTCTCGTCCATCTGGACGCGCTCCTTCTGGGGAGAGAGACGGCTTCAGCCGCGTCGGGCGAGCAGCACGAGCGCCTCGTCCACGCTGAGCCGGTCCTCGCGGACGGCGTCCAGCAGGACGTCGAGGTCGCCCCGGCCCGCCGGGCGGAACGCGAGTTCGGGCGCCCGGGCCGGGGGCGCCTCGTGGCCGGAGGCTCCGGTGCGCACGGCGACGTAGGCGGCCATGGCTGCGAGATTGGGGTGTTCGTAGAGCAGGACGGACCGCTCCTTCATGCCGAAGGTGCGGTTGACGGTGGCGATGAACTCGGCGCCCACGACGGAGTCGACGCCCAGCACGTTGAACGGGGCCGTGGTGTCGATGTCCCAGGCGTCGCAGCACAGGATCGCCGCGAGCTGCTCGCGCAGCACCTCCGCGATCTGCTGCGCGGCGGACCCGGCGGTGGCCGCCGCCACGGGTTCCGCGGCGGGTTCCGCGGCGGGAGCGACCGGAGCCGCGGGAACGGCGGGAGCGATCGCAGCGACGGGCGCCATCGGAGCGGCGGGAGCATCGCTCTCGGCGCCGCCAACGCCCACGGGGAACGCGGGGGTTGCGGCCGGCCGGGCCTCTCCGCTGTTCATCGCCCGCTTGACCTCCCGTGCGAAGGACGCCGGAGTGGGGTAGTCGTACAGGTCGGTCGCCCGCACCCGCAGTCCGTACCGGCTGTTGACGACGGCCACGAACTCCACGACCAGCAGGGAGTCGAGCCCCAGGGTCCGGAAGGTCTGCTCGGGGTCGATCTTCTCCGCTTTGATCCGCAGGACGTCGCCGAGCACTCCGACGAGGTCGCTCAGCACGTCAGCAGGATGGTCGTTCGTCATCGATTGCTCCTCCAAGCCTTCAGTGGCACACGGTCCGGTATCGGTGGTCCGGCGCGCCGCCCACGGGGCAGGCCGGGAGTTCGGGCGCCGCCGCGTCGGGGCGGAACTCCTGCACCGCGCCCTCGGGGAGCAGCAGCGGCAGCAGCAGCGACCACAGCCCGGAGACCCTGCGCTGCAGCTCGGCGTAGGGCATCGCGGTGCAGGCCATCGCCTCGATCCCGCAGGCCGCCGCGGCGACCAGCGATTCGACGCTCTCCCAGGAGCCCTCGGCGCGCAGTTCGCCCGCGTCGCGGGCCTGCCTCAGCAGCCCGCAGACCGCCGCGAGCCAGACCTGGTGGAAGTCGGCGACCGCCTGGGGAAGCCCCGCGCACTCCCTGGTGAGGCGGAAGCTCGCCGGGATCGCCGGCTCCTCCCGCAGGGTGCGGGCCATCCAGTGCGTGGTGTCGACCAGTGTCCGGAGCGGGGAGAGCCCTGCGTCGAGCCGTTCGCGCACCGACTCGTCCAGCAGGGCGCATCCGCGCTGCTGGACCGCCTCGGCCAGTTCGTCCTTGGAGGCGAAGTGGAAGTACAGCGCCCCCTTGGTCACTCCGGCGAACGCGGCGATCCCTCCGAGGGTGGCGTTCGCGTAACCGTTGCGGTGGAACATCTCGGCCCCCGCGTGCACCAGCTTCCTGCGGGTCCGCTCCGACCTCTCCTGCACCGCGGTTCCTCCTCGGCGACCTGTGTCTGTCCGGTCGCGCGGCCGCACCTCCGGGCCGTCCGCGGCGTGCCGGATGGGGTGTGCGGGCATCTCAGCCCACGCGTACGAGTCGTTCGTTGCCGCTCTCCGCCACCCCCGCGGGGCTTTCGGGGCCCGCCATGAGGATGGAGCGCTGCAGCCTGCGCAGGGCGGCCGACGGCTCGAGCCCGAGCTCGCGCACGAGGACTCCGCGCAGCCGCTGGTAGACGTCGAGCGCCTCGCCCCGGCGGCCGGACCGGTGCAGGGCCAGCATGAACTGGCCGTGCAGGTTCTCGTGCGTGCGGTACCGGCTGGCCAGTACGGTCAGCTCGGCGAGCAGCTCGCGGTGGCGTCCGATCCGCAGGTCGGCCTCGATGCGCTGATCGAGCGCGCACAGCCGGGTCTCCTCCAGCCGACGGGTCTCCATGTCGAGCTGGATGCCGCCCTGCACGTCGGCGAAGGCCGGCCCCGACCACAGGGCCAGCGCCTCGCGCAGCAGCCGGGCCGCGCCCGGGAAGTCGCCCGCGTCCATGGCCCGGTAGCCCATGCCGGCGAGCCGGTCGAACTCGCGGACGTCGCTGGTACCGCCGCCGCTGTTGAGCAGGTAGCCGCCGGGCAGCGTGACGAGCACGTCCTTGGCCGTACGCCGCCCTTCCCCACCCTCGCCGCCTTCGCCGCCCTGACCCTGCTCCAGGGCCGTCGCGATGAGGGTCCGCAGCTGCAGCACGTAGGTCTGCAGCGTGGTGCGGGCGCTGCGCGGCGGCGTCCCCGCCCACAACTCCTCGATCAGGGCCGACACCGGGACGACCTGGTCTGCGTGCAGGGCCAGCAGTGCCAGCACCTGTCGCGGCTTGGGGGCGGTGGGCGTTACGGAGACTCCCTGCTCCCGCACCGCCAGTGTGCCCAGTACTTCGATGTCCACGCCGTACTCCCCTGTCCGTGGCTAAGGCTCCCTCAGTAAAAAACAGGACTGGCGGTTTGTCAATACAAAACCGACCGCGCTGTTTTTATTTGTTACCGCAGCTAACGAACCTACGAACCGGCCTCTGACCTGCATGAACGTACTGTCACCAGAGAAGGTCGGATCCTCTAGGCCCGCTCTTCATCCCCTCCAGAGCGGACCGATACGGATCAAAACAGACCACCCGGTCTTAGGCGCATGCGAAAGCCCCGGCCTCCGTTCGCATCACGGAAAACCGGGGCTCAGCGGCACCTACAGCAGGCGGGTCCCCTCGACGTCGAGGTCCGCGAGCAGGGCCGTCGGCACGACCGTCGGCAGCAGCAGCCGCCAGAACCGGCTGACGGTGGCGGCCGAGAGCCACTCCGCCTCCCGGCTCCCGAGCACCTCGAACCCCACAGTGGCGGCCACCACGGCGCTCCCCACATCGGAGGCCGTCACGTCCGGACGCAACTCGCCCTCGGCGTCGGCCTGTTTGAGCGTCTCCTCGACCCATCGCCGCCACCACTCGCGCAGATCGGCGTGGGGCGGGCGGGACGCCTCACCGCTCAGCTCGAACCCGGCCCGCAGCACCACGTCCCCGCGCAGCGCCTCGGCCAGCTGGTGGGTCACGTCGACCAGGAGCTGCATCCGGCTGGCCCCGAGCGGGAGCACGGCCTCGGTGACGGCCAGCAGCCGGGCCAGCGCCGCCTCCTCGACCGCGTCGGTCAGCGCGGCCTTGCTGATGAAGTGGTGGTGCAGCGCCCCGTTGCTCACCCCGGCCAGCGAACTGATCGACGTGAGTGACGCCACCGCGAACCCCTCCCGGTCGAAGATCTCGGCCGCGGATCGGATCAGGGTGTCCCGCGTACGCACCGCGCGTTCCTGTTTGACCATCAACTGCTCCGTAGTGCGAGGGTTGCCACACCTGCGAAGGCAGGCAGGCCGGGGAGGGTGGTTCACGGAGCGGGGCGGGGGAGCTGATCGCGATGGCACCCCGGCACCACCCTCACAGTCACACCAGGCCGCTCCCCCCACGACGCGGCCGACTCCATACCTTCACTGTAACAAACCGCTTGTGCGGTTTTTGCAAGTTTGGGCGGAGCAACCATGAGGTTCAGCCCCGGAGGAATGCCTGGCGGCCCCCGCAGGCCTGTGCGCGCACCACCCCCAGCTAAGGGAGCACCGCTCGGGTTTCACTCGAGCGGTGCTGGAGGTGGCCAAACGCACGAGAGCACCGCGACCCAGGGGTCACGGTGCTCTGGAATGTCGGGGAAACGGCTGCGGTCAGACCTCTTCCTGGGCGGCTTCAGCGGCGAGGCGCTCACTCTCGGCTCCGAGCTCCAAGGCCCGTTCGACGGAGATGACCAGGCTGTTCAGCACAGCGGGCACGGCGACGCTGGGCAGCAGGTGCTCGAAGAGCGAGACCACCCGGGCTTCCAGGTCATCTCGTCCCGAGAGCATCGAGGAGTAGATCTGCACCCCGGTCCAGGCCCCGGAAAAGAGCCAGGCGGTCTCGGCCGGCACCACGTGCGGCAGCAACTCGCCCTGATTGGCGGCCTCGGTGAACATCCACTCGGTCGCCTGGATCCACTCGGTGAGCGCTTTCGTCCCGAACTCCGCGCGCATGTCCTGTTCCAGGGACAGCCGGGCCACGGCACTGACCATCGGGTCGCGCCGCATCTGGTAAGCGAGCACCAAGCCGGTATCCACGAGCGACTGCAGCTTGCACGAGCTCGGAGGGATGGTGACACCCGCGAACTGCTGCTGGAGCACCCCCTCCGCAAGCGCCTGCTTGGAGGGGAAGTGGAAGTACAAGGCGCCCTTCGTGACGCCCGCCCTGGTCAGAACCTCGCCAATGGTGGCAGCTTCGTAGCCGCGCTCGTCGAACACGGCTGCCGCCGCATTCAAGATCGCGAGTTTGGTGCGGATCGCGCGCTCCTGTCGCGCCACGAGGCCTCCAGTTGGTTTAGCAGGGCTGATTTTTACAAGATGTCGACCTCCCCCAATAGAAACAAAACCAGGTAGTCCGTATTTTCACAAGCTGAGCGGCACACGCGTGCCGTTTTCGGTCATCTCGAACTGCACCTACCCACCACGAGAGTCCTGAAAAATGCCCCAGAACATCCTTATTTCCGGTGCCAGCGGGTTCATCGGAGGCCATGTGCTGCGAGCAGCACATTCACAAACGGATGCCCGGATTCGCGTGATGCGGCACCGAGCCGGCGTTGATGCGCCCTCAGACGACCGGATCCACTCCGTGTCCGGAGACCTGCGGGAACCCGCCTCCCTCAGAGCGCTGTGCCAGGGCATCGACGTGGTCATCCACTGCGCCTCGGCCGTGAGCGGGGACCCGCAGACCCTGCACACGGTGAACGACGAGGGCACGCGTGCCCTCGTCGGCGCTGCGCTCCAGCAGGGCGTGCGCCGCGTAGTCTATGTGAGCACTGCCTCCGTTTACGGGCGGGGCCCGTTCCGGGAGGCCCAGCCCCACGCCCTGCCGGTCCGACCCGGCTCACCGACCAGCCACACCCGCGCAGCCGCCGAACAGCACGTCCTGCGGGCAGGCGGCACGGTGCTGCGCCCCCACCTCGTCTACGGCACCGGCGACCACTGGGTGATCCCCGGCCTCGCCGGCCTGCTGCGGTACCTGCGCGCGGGAGTGGACTGCACGTCGGTGCATTCCGCGGTGGACGCCGGCGTCCTGGCGTCGGCAGCGGTCGCGGCCGCGCTCACCGACCGGGACATCGCCGGTGTGCACCATGCGAACCACCCGGTGCCCATCCCGGCCGCGACGCTGATGGACCTGGTGCGTGAACACCTGGACCTGCCTTCGGCCGGGACACTGAACGCCGACCAGGCCAGGGCCCGTGCGGCCCAGGCACCCCAGGCCCTCCACCACCTCGACATGCTGCTGGTGGACCACTGGTTCGCGAGCACCGACATCTGGCGCCTGCTGGACTGCGACCCGGGCCCCGCGCCTACAGAAGGCCTGCCGGCACATCTTCCCTGGTACCGGGCACTGCTGCGGCCTGATCCTGCTCCGCGCCGGTGAACGCAGCCCCTGCGTCCGGCCCGAGCAGCACGGGCAGTTCACGGTGTCCGTTGACGAGGAACGACTCGAGCGGGCGCAGCTGCTGTGCCGGGACGGCGAGGGAGAGGTCCGGGAAGCGCGCGAACAGCGCACTCAGGGCGATCTGCGCTTCCAGCCTGGCGAGAGGGGCACCGAGGCAGTAGTGCGTTCCGTGGCCGAACGCGAGGTGGTCGCGGCGGGTGGACCGGGTCACCTCGAAGCGGTCCGCGCCGTCCCCGTGCACGGCGGCGTCGCGGCCGGCGGCGATGAAGGAGATGACGATCGGCTCCCCCTTGCGGATCACGGTATCGCCGATCTCCAGGTCCTCGACGGCGTAGCGCAGGAGTACGTTCGCCCCCGGCGTCTCCACCCGCGCGGTCTCCTCCACCACGTCCTCCCAGGCAGCATCGCCGGACCGGACCAGGGCGAGCTCCCCCGGGTTGGCCAGCAGCAGGGCGACCGCGTTGTCGAGCAGGTTCACCATGGGCTCGTAACCCGCGGTGTAGAGCAGGATCAGGTTGTCCGCCAGCTCCTTCTCCGTCAGCTGGGTGCCGTCCTCGTCCCGCACCGCGATCAGGGCACTGGTCAGGTCGTCGCCCGGCTGGCTGCGCTTGAGGGCGATGAGGCCGCTCATCGTCATGTAGAGGTCCATCCCGTTCTGCTGCGCCTCCTCCAGCGATATGGCCGTGTCGAAGAAGCAGTTGATGATCTTGCGCAGCGAGGCGCGGAACTCCTCGGGAATGCCGAACAGTTCGTTGAGCACCTGGGCGGGCAGCTGCTGGGCGTACTCCTTCCGCAGATCGACCGGGCTGTCGGACGGAAGCTGCGCGAGCGCGTCGAGCAGATCCTGTGCGATCCGCTCGATTCGCGGACGCAACAGAGCGGTGCGCCGGGCCGTGAAAGCCGCGGCCACGAGCTTGCGCAGCCGGGCGTGGTCCGGTCCGTAGGCCGTGACCATGTTCTGGACCGAGACCCAGATGGCCAGGGGCCAGGTCTTCTCGATCTCGCCGTCGATCCAGGCGGGCCAGTGCTGGTGGGCGTCCCTCGAGACACGCGGGTCGGTCAGCAGTTCCTTGATCACTGCGCGGTCCGTCACCGCCCACGCCTCGACATCCCCGGGCAGGGTCACCCGGGCCACGGGGCCCTGCGCACGCAAGCGTGCGGCCTCCCCGTGGAGGTCCGTGCCCATGGGGTCGATCGCGTAGGGGCACTGCTGCTGACGAGGCATCGGAGTCTCCAGAAAGGCTGGGCCTGGGCTTGAGGACCGTGTAAGAATAAAACCGGCTCGCCGGTTTTTCAAGGTTCCGCACCGACCCCTGCCGGGAGTCGGGAGGCCCGGAAAACCCATAAGCGGAAGGGCTTCTACCACTTGCCCCTGCCCACGACCGGGAAGCTACCGCACTTTCCAGCCGTGGAGGATGGAAAAAAAACCGGTGCGTCTGTATCTTATGGCGCGGAACTCCTGAGCCATCCGACAACCCATCACACGACGGTGGAGATAGGCGGTGCGATCATGAGCCTCCTCTCGATCCAAGAGGCGGACTTCGGGATACCTTGGCAGGCGCGCAGACCCGCGATCCGTACCAGCGCTCATGCCATGCCGCGCCTGACCACGACGGTCCCGCGCGAGTACGTCCACCGCGCGAGCCACGCCGAGGTCTTCCTGACCGGCTGCGAGAGGCTCGACGAACACACCTTCGCCCTCACCGGCCAGTGGCCCCGCGCCCATACCTTCTTCATCAGCATGGATGGTTTCCACCACGACTCGATGCAGGCCGCGGAAACGCTTCGCCAGGTGGGACTGTTTCTCGCCCACGCCGAGCTGGGGGTCCCGCTGGGACACCACTTTCTGATCTGGGACATGAACGTCACCACCCACCCGGAGAACATGGGCATCGGGCACGGTCCCAGTGACCTGCGCCTGCGGGCGAGGTGCACCGACGTGGTTCGCAAAGGCAAGCGGCTCTCCGAGTTCCGCATGGAGATCAGCATCGAGCGCGACGGCCGGCTGTGTGCCGTAGGCGGCGGGCGGTTCGCCTGCATCTCCGACACGACCTACCGGCGGCTGCGGGGTGCGTTGGGGAGCACCACCCGGCGCTCGCGCCTCCAACCGCACGTCAAAGTCCTGCCGGCCACGGTGGGCAGGGCACTGCCCGGAGATGTGGTGCTCTCCCCCACCGATGAGACGGACCGCTGGCTGCTCGACCCGGATCCGCGGCATCCCATCCTGTTCGAACACGACGGGGACCACTTCCCGGGCATGGTGCTGCTCGAAGCTGCCCGCCAGGCTGCCGCGGCTCTGTGTTACCCGGCGTCCCTGACTCCGACCTCCATCTACACCGACTTCCAGCGGTACGCGGAGTTCGACACCCCTGTCTGGATCGAGGCGAGGCCCGTCCGTACGTGCGCCGCCGATGTACTGAGCGCGCAGATCACCGGCTGGCAGAACGACGAGACCGTCTTCACCGCTCTGATCTCCGGCCCGGTCAGCAGCCCGGAGCCGGAAGGCGCCCTGGTTTCCCACCTCCTGGGGTGAGCGCGTCCATGCCCTCCCCCTCGGGACGAACGCGAACGAGTGCGTACCGCACGCCTTCCCCGTTCACCGGTCTACGGCAGCAGCCCCCGCATCGCCGACGACATCGGGCCGCCCTCCGAGCGTTCCGTCTTGCGCCCCTTGCTGCCCGGGGCCAGGGTCCGCGCGTCCACGGCCTCCGCCGGCGCCCCCGTCGCGTACAGGCCGTCCGGGTCGGTGTCCCGGTCGTGCGGCAGGAGCCAGAACACCCGCCGCCGGAACGTGCCGGAGGAGCGGGACGGCTTGGCGCCGGGTCCCAGCAGCGCGTACCCGACCATCCGCCCGTCGCGGTGGTACGCGGGCCTGCCGCGCCGGGTCGGCAGCCGGTCCAGGCTCTGCCGGACGTAGTCGAGCCTGCTGATGTCCTCGAGCCAGACGAGGTCCACTTCGTGGACGATCTCGTCCTCGGCGATGAGGGCGCTCATGCTGTCTCCTCGTCCGCGAGCAGGCCGATGCCCGGGTAGTACTTGCGCTGGTTGGACAGGATCATTTCCTTGGGCGAGGCCAGTCCCACCACCTCGCGGACCCGTGCCGCGAAGGCCCGGGACGAGATCGCCGGGGCGCCCTCATTGTGACACCAGGCCCTGTAGGCCGCGTAGAGCGTGGCCTGTTCCGCCCGCAGATCGGGATCGAGCCGGCAGGCCTCCCCGATGAAACGCCCGGTGTGGTCCTCGGTCTCGGCGTACGCCGTCGTCGCGATGCGCACCCGCTCGGGACCCGTGAGGTCCTTGTCGCCGCCGAGGTAGCGGCGGGCGCCCTCGATGAGCCAGTTGAGGATGCCGGGGCCCTCCTGGGTGACGAGGACGTCCGCCAGGTTGTCGATCTTGCGGTCGTCGGAGACGACCCGCTCGAACGGGATCAGCCGCATGCGCCGCCAGAACGCGAAGCCGCCCGTGCCCACTTCGGGGCGGTGGTTGCCCAGCAGCCACAGCTTGTGCGTCGGCTCGAAGCTGAAGAAGTCCTGCCGCATCCGGCGGGCCTTGATCCGGTCGCCGCCGGTGAGCAGCTTGACCCGGGCCTCGTCGAAGCGGTCGCCCGGCTTGACCTCGCTGCACACGATCACCCGCCGGCCGTGCAGTTCGGCGAGGTCGGTCGGGTGCCCCTCGTACGGGCGGGCCATCAGGAACCCGGGCGGCGCCGCGTCCGCGTAGTCGCCGAGCAGCTTCATCAGCACGTCCAGCAGGACGGACTTGCCGTTCTTCCCGGACCCGAACAGGAACGGCATCACCTGCGCGCCGACGTCCCCGGTGACGGAGTAGCCGAGCAGCAGCTGCAGGAAGTCGATCATCTGCGCGCCCTCCGGCCCCTCACCGAAGGTGTCGGTCAGGAAGCGGTTCCAGCGCGGCGTGGGCATCGGCTGCGGGGCCGCCGACGTGGAGCGGGAGTGGAAATCGAGCGCGGGGTCGGAGGGGCGGATGTGACCGGTGCGCAGGTCCACGACACCGGCCGGTGTGCACAGCGCGTACGGGTCGGCGTCCAGCCGCGCCGCGTTGAGCACCATGCCCGGGGCGGACTTCGCCTGCGCGAGCATGGCGTTCATCCCGCTGGTGCTGAGCGCGCGGCGGCGGTGCTGCTGGAGCGCGGCCGGGGTGTACACGCCGCGGGGATCGGTGGTGGCGATGGACTCCGCCAGGTCGCCCGCGGCCCACACCGCGGTGTCGTCCTCGTCGATCTGCCAGCGGGTGCAGTCCCAGCGGAACCAGCCGATCCCGGGGACGTGCCGGTAGTCGTTGGAGTAGAGCTTGACGAACAGCTTGGCGTTGCCGCGGTCGGTGAGCGTGTCGGGCAGCAGTCCGTCCGCCGTCGCCTCGCCGCCGGAAACCGGAACACCGGACTCCGCGCCGGACACCACAGCGGACGCACCGGGCGTACCCAACTGACCCAACTGACCCGACTGGCCAGCCTCATCCGACGCACCTGACGCAGGCGGCACACCCGGCCCACCCGACACACCCGACACACCACCCGGCTCCCGGGGAGCCGGGACGGGCTGCGCGAGGATCTGCGCCGCGACCGCCTGGACGTCGAAGCCGGAGAGCACGCTCTCCTGGTCCGGGCTCATACCCGGCCTCCGGGGGCCAGCGGGCGCGCCAGCCCCGCGCGCAGGCCCCCGCGGATGATGGCCCCGCAGCGGCCCTCCTGCCCGGGCCGGGCGCCCTCGGCCGCTTCCCGCAGGGCCCGCGTGGCGGCGGCCTCGGTGAGGTGCCCGGAGGCGACCAGCCCGCCGGCCGTGTAGGCGGCGCGGTTCAACTTCTCGGAGAACGCCGCCCCTTCGGGTACGGCCGCGCACGCGGCGACCTCGGCGAGCACTCCCGCCAGGACCCGCTGCGCGACGCCCCCGCCCCCACCGGCCGCGAGGACCGCCTGCCGGGCGCGCGGCGGCACGGGCCGGGGCCCGGCGACCGCGGGCGCGGCCGCAGCCGCCGTCCCGCCAGCCGCCGTCCCGCCAGCCGCGGTCCCGCCAGCCGCCGTCCCGGAGGCCGAGGTCTCCGGCGCCAGGTGCCCGGTGCGCTCCAGTTCCCAGGCCAGCCAGTCCGGCAGCGGCGCGGGTTCGCGTACGGGTCCCACGGCGCGGTAGACGCCCGCGCGGGTCACGGTCCCCGGAGCCACGATGTAGCCGCCGTGGGCGCGTACGTCCACCTGCCAGGCCAGCGCCCGGCCGGTGCCCGAACCGGTGGAGCACTGCCACCGCCGCCCGCCGCCCCGGTACCAGACGTGCAGCCCGCCCGACGGCGTGCGCACGCGCAGCGTCGAGGCGTCGTCCGCCGGGCTGGTGGCCCCGCGCAGAGCGGCCAGCACGCCCAGGGTGTGAAAGCCGTTGGCCAGTCCGGTCAGGTCGATCCCGTCGGCGATCCCGATGCCGGGCAGCAGCCGGTCTCGGCCGGGCAGTTCCCGCTCGTGCGCGTCGACGTCGACGACCACCAGGTCCGCTGGACCGGTGGCCACGCCGACGCCCAGATCCGGCCGGGAACCCCACCACTGCCCGATCCGGGCCGCGTCGAGCGTGGCCGCGTGGAAGCCGTGGCACCAGCGGCCCGCCCGGAGGCATGCGCATCCCGTGCGGTCGTGTCCCGGCGCGCGGCAGGCATCGCAGTTGCCCACGGGCGTCTTGCGGCCCGCGGCGAGGGGGTGAACCGGCCACCCCTGCCGGGCACACCACATGGCAGTCGTCACAGGGAGCGCGGCGACGGGCGCAGTTCTCGTGCACTGCGCCGGGTCGCTGCGCGAATCCCGCAGCTCAGCTGCCATTCACATCCCCCATCAGCGACTGAAGCGACTCAACGCCCAAAATCAGTTTAGCGAAACCCCTGGGAGGCGCGGGGCATATGAGCCAGAACAGATGTACGCCTCCCCCGGGTGGGGCAGCGACCGGCCGACCCACCTCCCAGCGACCGTTTCTCCTTCGGTCGCTCGTCGGGCTCCTCACAGAACACCAGGTCACAGGCGTACGCAAGCAAGAACAGCGACTGAAGCGACTCAAGGTCCGTATATATGACGCACACACGCGCACACGCGCACGCGCAGGAATGTCTTCATATACCCGGACCTTGGGTCGCTTCAGTCGCTGAATACCCCATCAAACCCCTCTGACCTGCGGTTTCTTCAATCTTCCCGGAGCGACTCAGAGGGCCTTGAGTAGCTCGCTTCCAGTAGCTGCCGGCCCGTAGCGCCCTTCCGGGCGCCCCCGACCCCTCCTGGGCCGGGCCTCGAGCGAAGAGCGAGCCGCACCAGCCGACCCGCCCCTCCTCAGCCCCTGCCCAGCCCTTTCCAGCCCGCCCGCGGACCGCCTCACCCCGTCCGCGGACCGGCCTCACCCCGCCTGCGGGCCCGACTCCCCCGCCAGCAGCAGCTTCTTCTGCGGCTTGCCCATGGCATTGCGCGGCAGCGCCGCGACGAACCGCACCTCCCGCGGGCGCTTGTGCACGGACAGGTGCGCGGCCACGAACTCGATGAGCTCCTCGCCGGTCACCCCCTCGGCGACGACGAACGCGACGATGCGCTGGCCGAGGTCCGGGTCCGGGACGCCGACCACCGCCGCCTCGGTCACCTTGGGGTGGTCCAGCAGCGCGTTCTCGATCTCGCCCGCGCCGATCCGGTACCCGCCCGACTTGATCAGGTCGATGGAGGCCCGGCCCACGATCCGGTGCACGCCGTCGGCCTCGTCGACGGCCGCGATGTCGCCCGTACGGAACCAGCCGTCCTCGGTGTACGCGGCGGCCGTGGCCTCCGGGCGCCCCAGGTAGCCGGCGAACAACGTCGGCCCCGTGAGCTGGAGTTCCCCGATCTCGGCGCCCGGCTCGGCCGCGATCCGGGTCCGGATCCCGGGCAGCGGGGTGCCGACCGTGCCGGGGCGCACCTCCCCGCCCGCCCGGCCGCTGAGGGTGATCAGCGTCTCGGTCATCCCGTAGCGCTCCACGGGCCGCAGCCCGGTCAGCCGCTCCAGGTCCCGGAAGACGGGAGCGGGCAGGGCCGCGCTGCCCGAGACCAGCAGCCGGGCCCCGGACAGCGCGGCGGCGGCCTGCGGCGCCCCGGCGATACGGGACCACACGGTCGGCACCCCGAAGTACAGGCTGCCGCCCGCCTCCGCGTAGGCCTCGGGCGTGGGCCGCCCGGTGTGGACGAGGCGGCTGCCGGTGCGCAGGGCGCCGAGCACGCCGAGCACCAGCCCGTGCACGTGGAACAGCGGCAGCCCGTGCACCAGGGTGTCCTCGGCGGTCCACTGCCAGGCCCCGGCCAGCGCGTCCAGGTCGGCGGCGAGGGCCGCCCCGCTGAGCACGACGCCCTTGGGCGCGCCGGTGGTCCCGGAGGTGTAGAGGATCAGCGCGGGGTCCTCGGGCGCCGGCTCTTTGCCCGACCAGCCGGAGGAGCGCCGGGCGAAGTCCACGTCGACGAGGGCCGCCCCGGAGTCGCGCAGGATGTGCTCGCGTTCGGCGGGCCCGGCGTCGGGCGGCAGCGGGACGAGCGGCACCCCGGCGAGCAGTGCGCCGACCGCGGCCGCGACGGTCTCCAGGGAGGCCGTCGCGGTGACCGCGAACGCGGGGGCTCCGGCGACGTCGGCCGCGACCGCGCGGGCGGCGCCGAGCAGGTCCTCGTAGGAGGCGGAGCGGCCGGCGACGGTCACGGCGTCCGGCCGGTCCCCGTACACCCCGTCGAGCGCGGTCAGCATGGTGGGCATGGTCGGCTACTTCCCTTCGCACCTGGCCTGCACGGCCTGCACGCCGTGCCCAGCCTACGGCCGCCGATGCCCTTATGATCGGCGGGACTTGACCGTTCGACGACTGCTCGACAAGTGCTTCCACGAGCGTTTTCGACGACTGCGGGGAGACCGGAGTGGAAACGGCACGGTTCGCGTCCCTGATCGTCGCAACGCTCACGACGGGCCTCGTCAGCGGCCTGTTCTACGGGTTCTCGGTGGCCGTGATGCCGGGCCTGCGGCGTACCGGCGACCGGGCGGTCATCGAGGTGATGCAGCGCATCAACGCGGCCATCCTCAACGGCTGGTTCCTGCTCGGCTACGTCGGCTCCCTCGTGTTCACGGGGCTGGCGCTCGGCCTGTCCCTCCCGGCCGGCGCCCGCGACGTACTGCCCCCGGTGACCGGCGCGTTCGTCTGCTGCGTCCTGGCGATGGGCATCACGGCCCGGGTGAACATCCCGCTGAACAACGCCCTGGAGCAGGCCGGCCCGGTCGACCGGATCGCCGACCCGGCCGCCGTCCGCCGGGCCTTCGAGCAGCCGTGGGTACGGGCCAACGTGTGGCGGACGGTGCTGTCCACGGCGGCGCTGGCCTTCCTCGCCTGGGCGCTGGCCGTGCATGGCCAGAACACCTAGGGGCGTCCGTATATCGGAACGACGTACGCGCGGAGGACGTTCTACGCTGGGGCCGTGATCGCTACCGCAGCCCTCCGCCTGGAGCCCGTGACCGCCGAGAACTTCGACGCGGTCTGTGCGATACAGGTGCGCCCCGATCAGGCGCACCTCGTCTCTCCGGTGGTGAAGTCTCTGGCCGAGGCGTACGTCCACGGGGACGTGGCCTGGCCGCGGGCCGTCGTCGACGGCGATGAGGTCGTCGGCTTCGTCATGGCCTTCCTCGACATCCAGTGGGACCCGGCCGGCGACCCCGCCGACCGGCGCTCCGGCATCTGGCGCATGAACATCTCCGCCGCCCACCAGGGCAAGGGGTACGGCAGCTTCGCGGTCGGCGCGGTGACCGAGGAGCTCCGCCGCCGGGGCGCCGGCCGCGCGTACGTCACCTGGGCCACGGGCGACGGCAGCCCCGAACCCTTCTACCTGGGCCTGGGATTCCGCCGCACCGGCGAACTCAGCGGCGACCAGCCCGTCGGCGAACTGCTCCTCCCCGAAAGCCTCCCCCGGAACCTGCCCTAAGCCGTGTCCGGCAGGACCACGGTGCGCGGCGGCCCGCACACCTCCGCCACCTCCGCCGCCACCGCCGCGGCTGCCGCGGCCGCCGCGGCCGCCGCCGCCCCCGAACGGAACTCCCGCGGGCTGACGCCCCGCACCCGCTTGAAGGCCGCCGACAACGCGAACGCGCTGCCGTACCCGACCCGGCGGGCCACCGTCGCGACGGTGGCATCCGGTTCGCGCAGCAGGTCCGCCGCCAGCGCGAGGCGCCAGCCCGTCAGATAGGCCACCGGCGGCTCTCCCACCACGTCCGTGAACCGCCGGGCCAGAGAGGCCCGGGAGACACCGGTCTTGAAGGCGAGCTCCTCCACCGTCCACCCGTACGCCGGGTTCTCGTGCAGCAGCCGCAGCGCCGGGCCGACCACCGGATCGCTCTGCGCCCGGTACCAGGCCGGGGCTCCCGAGCCCGGGGCCGCGAGCCAGGCCCGCAGCACCCCGATCAGCAGCAGGTCGAGCAGCCGGTCCAGGACGATCTCCTGGCCCGGTTCGTCCCGGGAGATCTCCGAGGCGAGCAGGGTGATCAGGGTGGCGTCCGCGGTCCCCGCCGGGCGGACCACGATCGTGGGCAGCGCGCCCAGCAGCCGGCGGCCGGTCTCGTTCGGCGCCTGGTAGGTGCCGCTCAGCATCACCGCCGACCCCTCGTCCTGGTGCCCTTCGCCCCAGGTCCGTACCCCCAGCAGCATGGAGTCGCTGACGTCCTCGCCCGCCTCCGTGCTGCACCGCTGGTCCGGCCCCACCCTGATCTGCACCGGGGAGTCCGGGGAGTCGGCGACCGTGTACGGTGCGGGTCCCCGTACGACGGCCACGTCTCCGGGGCTGATCCGCACCCGCTCCCCCTCGTCGGGCAGCAGCCACGCCGAACCGCGCACCATCGTCAGCACCGACAGGGGGGCGCGGTCCTCGATGCGCATGGCCCACGGCGGGTTGAGGAGGGACTTCTGGAGGAAGGCGCCCCGGGCGCCGGGACCTTCGAGGAGACCGGTCAGCGTGTCCATATCAGGACCGTACGTCCCAGACCCCGGTGGCGGCCGCTTCCCGGGCGAAGTCGGCGAAGTCCTTGGGCGCGCGCCCCAGCACCTCCCGCACGCCGTGGACGAGGTGGGCGTTGCGCCCGTCGAGGATCAGGGTGAACAGGTCGGCGAACTCCTCGGGCAGCCCGTTCTCGCGCAGCACGGCGCGGTAGGCCCCGTCGGAGACCGGGACGTAGGAGATCTCGCGGCCGGTCACCTTCGACAGCTCGGCGGCGACGTCGACGAAGCTGAGCAGGCGCGGGCCCGACAGCTCGTACGTCCTGCCGATGTGCCGGTCGTCGGTCAGGGCGGCCACGACCACGTCGGCGATGTCGTCGGCGTCGACGAAGGCCTCGACGGCCTCCGCGGTCGGCAGGGCGAGCTCGCCGGCGAGTACGGGCTCCAGGAAGAAGCTCTCGTCGAAGTTCTGGTTGAACCAGCTGGCCCGCACGACCGTCCAGTCGGCGCCGGAGGCCTTCAGCGCCTCCTCGGCCCGCTGCGCCGCCTCCTCCCCGCGCCCGGACAGCAGCACCAGACGGCGCGCCCCGGCGGCCACGGCCGCCTCGGCGAACGCGCCGACCTGCTCGGCGGCGCCGGGGAACCCGAGGTCGGGGTAGTAGGTCACGTACACCCGGTCCGCGCCCTCCAGCGCGGCGGGCCAGCCCGCGGGCTCGTTCCAGTCGAAGGCCGGGGCTCCGGCACGGGATCCGATCCGGACCGGACGGCCCTGGGCGGTGAGCTTCTCGGCGACGCGCCGCCCGGTCTTGCCGGTGCCCCCGACGACGAGGGTGGTGGTGTGCTGGGCGGCGCTCTGCGCGGGGTTGTTCGTCGTCTGCGTCATGAGGCAAGTCAAGTCGAGCCGGCCGAGACGGAACATAGCCGAAGAACTCAACTCCATACGCGAACGTCTCACACCCGGCCGGCCCGGCCGGCCACCCCGGTCTCGGACTTCACTCCATACCCTCAAGCATGGTTGAGGTTTCATAATATGATCATATGGCGACATGACCACGAAGACTCTCTACCTGCTCTGCTCCGCGGCCCCGCCCGTCTTCGACGTAGCCCATGTGATCGAGGACGCCCAGGCCCGCGGCTGGGACGTCTGCCTGGGGCTCACCCCCACCGCGGCGCACTGGGTGGCCGGGAGCCTCGACGGGCTGGCCGCCCTGACCGGCCACCCGGTGCGCTGGCAGTACAAGCTGCCCGGCGAGGACGACGTATGGCCCCCGGCCGACGCCCTGCTCTTCGCCCCGGTCACCTTCAACTCCCTCAACTCCTGGGCCCTCGGCCTCACCGACCGCTTCGCCGTCGGGGTCGCCGCCGAGGCCATAGGCAAGGGCACGCCCGTCGTCGCCATGCCCTGCACGAACGCCGCCCTCGCCGCACACCCCCAGTTCGACCAGTCCCTGGCCGTCCTGCGCACCGCCGGAGTCGAACTCCTCTACGGCGAGCCCGGCTTCACCCCCGGCCCGGCCGGCCCGGACTCCCCGCCCCACTTCCCGTGGCAGCTCGCCCTCGACGCCGTGACCCGCACCGCCACCGCCCCGCAGGCCTGACCCGCGGGGACCGAAGGCGCCCTACTCCCCCGTCACCCCGTCGATCGCCTCGCGCAACAGGTCCGCATGCCCGTTGTGCCGGGCGTACTCCTCGATCATGTGGGTCAGGACGTAGTGCAGCGAGTACGGCTGGTCGCCGAAGTACCCCGTCACATCCAGGGATTCGGCGGCCTCCACGATCCTCCTCGACCGCTCACAGGTCTCCTCCCAGATCCGGAACGACTCCGCCGGATCCGCGTCCTCGACGTCGAACTCCGTCCACTCCCCCGCCTCGTTCTTCGGGAAGTAGCCGCGCACGTCCTCACTGCCCACGACGTTGCGGAACCATCCGCGCTCCACCTCCGCCAGGTGCCGCACCAGCCCGAGCAGGCTCAACCCGGACGGGGCCACCGCCTTCCGCCGCAGCTGCTCGTCGGTCAGGCCCGTGCACTTCATCATCAGGGTGTCCCGCTGGCGCTGCAGGAGGCTGGTCAGGGTGGCCCGCTCGTCACCGTTCAGGACCGGCTTCGTTCTCTGTTCGTCGATCATCGGGTGATCATCACACCTGCCGGAAGAAGGCACGCACGTCTCCCACCAACAGCTCCGGCACTTCCATGGCGGGGAAGTGGCCGCCCCGGTCGTACGAGGTCCAGCGCACGATGGTGTCGGTCCGCGCGGCGATGTGCCGCAGCGGTACGAAGTTGTCCCGGGGGAAGTCGGCCAGGGCCGTCGGCGTCCGTGACACCTCGGGCGGCTGCCCGAAGTAGTCGGCGTGCGCCCGCTCGTAGTAGATCCGGGCGGCGGAGCCGGCGGTCCCGGTCAGCCAGTACAGCATCACGTTGGTCAGCATCTGGTCCCGGTCGATCGGGCAGGCGGGGTCGCTCCACTCGGCGAACTTCTCCCCGATCCAGGCGAGCAGCCCCACCGGCGAATCGTTCAGCCCGTACGCGAGGGTCTGCGGCCGGGTCGCCTGGATGTCGGCGTACCCCTGCCGCTCGCGCGCCCAGACCCGGTACCGCTCCCAGGACGCGAGGGTCCGCTCCCGCTCGGCCGGGCTCAGCGCGGCGAGCTCCTCCGCGCCCGGCTCCTGGGTCGCCCCGCCCCCCGGCAACAGGTTCAGATGCACCCCGACCACGTTCCGCGGCCGGATCCGCCCCAGCTCCCGCGAGATCGCGGCCCCCCAGTCGCCGCCCTGGACCCCGTACTCCTCGTACCCGAGCCGCTCCATCAGCACTCCGAAGGCCCGCGCGACCCGCTTGAACTCCCAGCCGGTCTCGGTCGTCGGCCCGGAGAGCCCGAAGCCGGGGATGCTCGGCAGCACGAGGTGGAAGGCGTCGGCGGGGTCCCCGCCGTGGGCCCGCGGATCGGTCAGCGGACCGGCGACCCGCTGGAATTCCACGAAGGACCCCGGCCAGCCGTGCGTCATCAGCAGGGGCCTGGCATCCGGCTCGGGCGACCGCAGATGCGCGAAGTGCACCCGGGCCCCGTCGATGAGGGTGGTGAACTGCGGCCACTCGTTCAGCCGCGCCTCGGCCGCCCGCCAGTCGTACCCGTCCCGCCAGTACGCGACGAGCTCGCGCATCTCCCCCAGCGGAATCCCGTACGCCCACCCCACCCCGGGCAACTCATCGGGCCACCGCACCCGCCCCAGCCGCTCACCGAGATCGTCCAGCTCGCCCTGCGCCACATCGAGCCGAAACTCCCGCAGCCCTTCCCCAAGATCGCCCATGGCCCGATGGTAGGCGGCGCCTCCGCACACCGTTAACGGCGTTAACGCCGTTAACGCCTGCCCCAGACGGCCCGGCATCGGCCGTCGCCATTAACGCCGTTAACGCCGTTAATGGCGCCCGCCCGCTCGCCCGGCCCGGACCCGGACCGGGACCCGGACCGGGACCGGACCATTAACGCCGTTAACGCTCCCCGCCGGACGGACGGACACCCCCGACCGGATGCCCGAACCGTTAACGGCGTTAACGCCGTTAACGCCGAGCCCATCCGGCTCCCCTCACCCCCAGCCCCTCGACGGCGTTAACGCCGTTAACGCTCGCCCCCGCCCTCCACCCGCCGCGACGCCACCAACAACCCCAGCCCGTCCAGGATCCGATCCAGTCCGAACTCCAGCGCCTGGTCCTGCCCCCCGTGCTCCGCCACCGAGGCCAACGCGGCCCCCAGCGCCGGGAACTGCTCCCCGTGCGTCCGCATCAGCTCCGCCATCACCGCCACGAGCTGCGCATCAGGCCCCTCCCCCGACGCCCCCGCACCCGCCCCGGCCGCCGCCGCCCGCTCCTGCTCGGCGATCCCCCGTACATGCCCGGCCAGCAACACCACCGCATCCATCGCCTCGGCCCCGGTCAACCCGCATCCGTCCAAGGCGGTGAGCGCCCGCTCCATCCACCCCAACTCCCGCGGCCCCATCACCCGCGCTCCGACCGTCGCCTCCAGCAGCCACGGATGCCCGCGGAACCCGGCGAGCAACTCCCGCGCCCACACCCGGAGCCGCTCCCGCCACCCCTCCGCCTGACCCGGCTCCGTCGACTCCGCCGGCTCCGCCCAGGCAGCATCGACCACCCGCGGATCCGGGAGGGCAGCCTCCACCATCAGCGACACCAGTTCGGCCTTCCCCGGTACATACCGGTACAGCGCCATCTTCGTGACCGCCAGTTCTCCGGCCACCCGCTGCATCGATACGCCGCCCAGCCCCTCCGCGTCGGCGATGGCGACCCCCGCCCCGGCGATCCCCTCCAACGTGAGCCCCCGCTTCGGCCCCCGCGCCGGCGTGGCCGGCGGCCCCCACAACAGCCGCACCGCCGCGCCCCACTGCTCGTCCGTCATCGGATCCCCTTGCGCTCGCGCCAAAACTGCGTCTACCGTACACGGTATCGATTCAGTGTCCGCTGGACACAGTTAATGCAAGGAGTACCCATGACCCGGCATCACACCCCGCAATCCCACCCGCGGCCGACACCCCGCACCGTCCTCATCTCCGGCGCGAGCGTCGCCGGCCCCGCCCTCGCCCACTGGCTCGGCCGCCACGGCTTCCGCCCCACCGTCGTCGAACTCGCCCCCGCGCTGCGCCCCGGCGGCCAAGCCGTCGACTTCCGCGGCGAAACCCACCTCTCGGTCCTCCGCGGCATGGGCATCCTCGAAGAGCTCCGTCGCGTCCAGACCGGCGGCAGCCCCATGACCTTCGTCGATGCCGAGGGCAAGCAGCTCCTCCACCTGCCCGCCGAGTTCGCGGGCGGTGACATCGAGGTCCTGCGCGGCGACCTCTCCCGCGTCCTCTACGAGGCCTCCCTCCCCTACACCGAGTACGTCTTCGGGGACTCCATCACCTCCCTCACGGAAACCCCCACCGGCGTGGACGTCACCTTCCGCGCGTCCCCGCCCCGCACCTTCGACCTCGTCATCGGCGCCGACGGCCTGCACTCCAACGTCCGCCGCCTCGCCTTCGGCCCGGAGGCCGACCACGTCACCCACCTCGGCTACTACGCCGCCACCTGGAGCCTCCCCCACGACCACCACCCGGGCCTCCACCCCGGCGTCGGCCCCGGCGAAGACCCCGGCGAAGACCCCGGCGAAGACCCCGGCGAAAGCCCGGCCCACAGCCCCGGCTCCGTCGCCTACAACGCCCCCGGCCGCCTGGCGAGCGTCGGCGCCGACCACACCGACCCCACCCGGGCCCGCGCCTTCTTCGTCTTCGCCTCGCCGGAGCTCACGTACGACCGCAACGACCCCGAGGCCCATAAGGCCCTCCTCCGCCGGGCGTTCACCGGCCTGCCCTGGCAGGTGGACCGGCTCCTCGGCTCCCTCACCACCGCCGACGACCTCTACTTCGACTCGATCAGCCGCGCAGACGTCCCCGCCTGGTCCAGCGGCCGGATCGCCCTCGTCGGCGACGCCGCCTGCGGTGCGACCATCGGCGGCATGGGTACCGGCACCGGCACCGTGGCCGCGTACGTCCTGGCGGGCGAGCTCGCCCGTTCGCCCGAGGACCACCGGGCCGCCTTCACCCGCTACGAGTCCCTGCTCCGCGAGTACGCCCAGGGCTGCCAGAAGAGCGGCGACCGTACGGGCCCCTTCCTCGCCCCGGCGACCAGGCTCGGCCTGCGCCTGCGCAACGGCCTGCTCGGCAGGCGCCGCATCCTCGACTGGATGCTGAAGGCCGGAGCCGACGCGACGACGCTTGCCCTCCCCGACTACCCGACGCCCCTCAAGACCGCCGGCACAACCGCCTGACCATGAACGCCGTTAACGGCGTTAACGCCGTTAACACCTCGGCGCCTGCCCTCCCCCTCCCCCTCTCTCCCCCCGCCAAAAAAGTACCTGTCGACTGGTTTTTTTTGCCTTGATCCCACTACATTGGCTTCGGGGGACCCACTCCCGCACCAAGCAATCGGGAGAACCCACGTGGCGAGGG
Source organism: Streptomyces sp. NPDC046303 (assembly GCF_055588085.1). Lineage (NCBI taxonomy): Bacteria > Bacillati > Actinomycetota > Actinomycetes > Kitasatosporales > Streptomycetaceae > Streptomyces > Streptomyces sp. NPDC046303. The sequence continues at coordinate 24,663 of NZ_JBVJFA010000038.1, read as the reverse complement.
CCAGGCAGGAACGGGCCGAGATCACCCGGCAGGCCATCTTGGACGGCGCGGCCTCCGCCTTCGACCGCTCCGGCTTCGACGGCACCAGCCTCAGCGACGTCGTCCGGCACGCCGGGGTCACCAAGGGCGCCCTGTACTTCCACTTCCAGTCCAAGGAAGCCCTGGCCCGCACCCTGATCGAGGAGCAGTTCCAGGTCTCCGCGGACGTCCCCGCCATCGAGAATCCCGGGCTCCAGACGGTCATCGACCTCAGCCACCAGATGGCGTTCGGACTGCGCACCAACGTCCGCATCCGGGCCGGCATCCGCCTGGTCGTGGAGTTCGGTTCCTTCACCCGCCCCGACCCCGCCCCGTACAACACCTGGATCGACACCTGCCACAGCTGCCTGACGCCGGCCCAGGAACGCGGTGACCTCCTGCCGTCGCTCAACCCGTACGACGTCTCCACCTTCCTGGTCGGCGCGTTCACCGGCGTCCAGATCACCTCGCACGTCCGCACCGGCCGCGAGGACCTCCACGCCCGGGTCGTCGACCTGTGGAACCTGCTGCTCCCCGGCATCGTGCCGGCGGACCGGCTCCCCCTGTTCGACCCGGCGGGCTCGCCCTCGTGCCGGGCCGAACTCGCTCTGCCCGCCTGACGGCGTTTCCAGGGCGGCCTCGCACACGCCGTGGTGAACCACGGGGGTGCTCGCTACGGCGTGTGCGAGGCCGCCCTGTCGCGCGTCCGGAACCAGAACCACGCCATTTCGTTAGCAAAACCCAAGCGTGGCGCCCACGCGCACCCCTGAACGTTAGTAAAGTCCCTCTCATGACTTCGCCCTCGTCTCAGAGCGACCGAGAGAAGGTTGTCTCCAAGCTTCCCCCGTGGCTGCGCCAGGAGTTGAAAATCCGCACCGCCCAACTGCGGGTGGACATCCAGGATGCCGTCCATCAGGGGATCAGCCACTGGAGCGCGCTCGCCTCCGCCCCCTCCCCCGTCGACACCTCCGGCGCCGAATCGTTCTCCACGTGGCTGCCCGCCGGCCAGTGGGAGTCCTTCCGCACCGACTCCAAGCACCGCGGTGTCTCCCTCATCCAGGGACTCGCCCAGGCCGTCAGCCTCTGGCTGGAGATGAACCCGGCCCCCACGGTCAAGCGGCCCTCCGTCGTACGCCGCATCATCGTGTGCAACCAGAAGGGCGGAGTCGGCAAGACCGCCATCACGGCCGGGACGGCCGAGGCCCTCGCCGAGGACCCCTCGACCCTCCACCCGGTCCGCATCGCGCGCCAGCTGGCCCGCCTCACCTCGGACGAGGAACACCAGCCGGACCCGGCGTCCGCCACCCTGGACCTGGAGGACCTCCCGGGCCTGGGCATGCGCGTACTGCTCATCGACTTCGACCCGCAGGGACACCTCACCAAGCAGCTCGGCCAGCAGCCGCTCCCCATCGGCGGCGACAGCCTCACCTGCCACATGGCCGGCGAGGCCAAGGGCCCGCTCTCCGACCTGATCGTCCCCATCGCGGACGAGCGCTTCGGAGACCGGCTGCACATCCTGCCCGCCTGCACGGACGCCTTCCTCCTCGACGTCCGCCTCTCCACCGTCCGCGCCCGCGAGGCCGCCCTCGAACGGGCCCTGGCCCCCGTCGAGTCCGACTACGACGTCATCCTCGTCGACTGCCCCCCGAGCCTGGGCCTGAGCATGGACGCCGCCATCTACTACGGGCGCCGCCGCGACACCGAACAGCCGGGCGCCTCCGGCGCGCTGATCGTCGTCCAGGCGGAGGACTCCTCGGCGGACGCCTACGACCTCCTCACCTCCCAGATCAACGATCTGCGCGACGACCTCAGCCTCGACATCGACTACCTCGGCCTCGTCGTCAACCTCTACGACGGCCGCCGCGGCTACATCGCGACCTCCTCGCTCCAGGCCTGGATGGACATAAAGGATCCGCGGGTCGTCGCCATCGTCCCGGACCTCAAGGAACAGCGCGAAGCCGTCCGCGTGAAGCAACCCCTCTTCGTCTACGCGCCCAAGGGCGACCAAGCGGTCGCCCTGCGCGCCCTCGCCCGGGAGATCTCATGAGCAGCAAGGCCGACAAACTCGGCGTCTCGGCGTCCTTCGCCCGGGCCCAGCCGGTCGGTGTCAGCTCCCGCCGCGCGGCGATCGCGGAGGCCACCGGCGCGCCCACCTCCGGTGTGGTCCCGCCGTCCGAGGTCCCCATCGAGGCCCTCGCCCACAACCCCTTCAACCTCCGCGAAGACCTCACGGAGATCGACGAGCTGGCCCAGTCCCTCATCGCTCGCGGCCAGCTCCAGCCCCTCGCCGTCGCCACCCGCATGGCCTTCATGGAGGCCCACCCGGGCGCCACCGACGGCCTGGGCCGCGCCCCGTACGTCGTCATCGACGGCAACCGCCGCCTGGCGGCGGCCCAGAGGGCCGGCCTCAAGACGCTGCACATCCACGTGAACGACGCCCTGTCCGCATCAGCGGCCGACATCCTCGAGTCGGCGCTGATCGCCAACGTCCACCGCGTGGACGTGGCCCCGATGGACCAGGCCCGCGCCCTCCAGGAACTCGTCGACGTCCACGGCTCCCAGGCCCAGGTCGCCAAGCGCCTCGGCAAGACGGCGGCCTGGGTCTCCCAGCGCCTGAGCCTCCTGAACCTGACCCCCACCCTCCAGGAGAAGGTCGAGACGGGAGAGCTCAAGGTCGAGCCCGCCCGCCGGATCGGCCGCCTCCCCCAGGAGGTCCAGGAGGCCGCAGCGGAAGAGACGATCAACACCGTCAACCCGCCCCGCCAACGCACTCCTCACCCCGCCAAGCCCGTTAACGGCGTTAACGCCGTTAACGCCGTTAACGCCGGGAGCTCCCCCCAACCCCCCAGCCCGACCTCCCCCTCCCCCTCCCCCTCCCCTCGCATCACGATCTCCACGATCTCCCCGGAAACCATCGCGGACGCCCTCACGGCACACCTCACCCCGGACGACCTCAAGGCCGTCACGGAGCTCCTCATGCAGCGCATCTGAGGAGGGCACCACCCACGCCGGGGGCGCTGACGGCATTAACGCCGTTAACGCCCCCACGTGTGTTTCGGGTGCGTTCAGTGGTGCGATTCGCATAGGCTGTCGCTGGAGGTACGCATGCCGAACGAACAAGAGAGCCTCTTCGCAGCGGTCGACGCGCTGCTCGAGGAAGCCTCCCAGGACCCGCTTCCGCACCCGGACGAGCGCAAACGCCTCCGCGAGGCCGCAGGCCTGAGCCAGGACCAGATCGCCAAGGCCCTGCTCGTCCGCCGCGAAACGGTCACCTCGTGGGAAACGGGCCGCACCTCCCCCCGCCCCCCGAAGCGCGCGGCATACGCCCGCCTCCTGGAGGGCCTCTCCACCCTCCACCCCGTTAACGGCGTTAACGCCGTTAACGCCGCACCCCCTCACGCCCCCACCCCGGTCGACAGTGTTAACGCCGTTAACGCCGCCAATACCGCCGCCCCCCAACCCCCCACCCCCATTAACGCCGTTAACGACCCGGCTCCCGAACCCCCCACCCCCACCACGCCGGCCGCGCCGGAGTCCCCGGCCCCGCCGGCCCCCCAGGCCCCCCAGGCCCGCACCACCCCCCAGGGCCCCCGCCGAAAGCCCACCCCGACCACCAGCACCCCGACCACTCCCACTCCCCCACCCCCGGCAGGTCACGGCCCCCTGGCCGTCCTGGACGGCACCGGCCAGGCACACACCGCCGGCGGCCTCATCCTCGACCACCCCACCGGGGACCTCCCCGCCCTCATCACCTGGGCGCTCGACCCGAGCGGCAGCGGCGCGAACCTCCGCTCCCCCCGCCTCCACCGCAACGGCAGGGACGGCGACCCCCTCCTCGTCCTCACCGCCCCCGCCGTGGAACGACTCGGTCTGCCCCTCACCCTCGAAGACCGCCGCGGGCTCCGCCTCCCCGACAACCACCCCGTCATCAAGCAGCTCACCAAGAACAAGTGGCAGCTCACCCGCCGCGGCTTCGGCCCCTGGGCCCGTATCTACCGCCCCGCCACCCCCACCACCGGCCGCCAGTGCGTGCAGCTCGCGGTCCTCCCCTGGGGCGCCCTCGACCCCCGCGCCTGGGGCGAGGACACCGCCGGACTCCCGGCCCCCGAGCTCGCCGCGCTCCTCACCACCTACGCCACCCGCGTCCTCACCCCCCGCGGTTCCACCGCCGTCACCGGCCTCGAACTCATGACGGCCCTGCGTCCGCCCACCCGCGCGGCCCGCAACCCCGTGACCCACGCCTGGGAATCCGCTCCCGTCGCAGGTTCCCTCACCCACCCCGTCGACCCCGCTCCCCCGGAAGCCCCCGACGAGCACCCGGTGGTCGCCGCCCTCTACCCCCGCTCCCACCAGCGCACCCCGGACCAGGTCCTCGACGAGGAGGCGTACGACTGGATCCGCGATCCGGAGCTCCTCACCGACGCCGAGTGCGCCCGCACCCACGCCGTCGGCATCGACGTGAACATGGCCTTCGCCGCGGCCGCGAACCGCCTCACCGTCGGCCTGGGCCCCGCGACGCACCGTACGAACCCCCGCTTCGACCCGAAGACCCCCGGCTGCTGGCTGGCCGACCTCTCCTCCCTCCCCCTCGACCCCCGGCTGCCGAGCCCCTTCACCCCCCACGGCAAGGCCCCGACCGGCCCCGCCTGGTACGCCACCCCGACCCTCGCCTACGCGCAGGAGCTCGGCCACGAGGTCCGCCCCGCCGAGGCCTGGCTCCGCCTCGACCACGGCCCCTACCTCGACGCCTGGTACACCCGCCTGCGTGACGCGTACATGGCCACGATGGCGGACCTCGGCATCACCCCGGCCCTCACGGAGGAGGAGTTCCTCCAAGCGATGGAAGCGCGCTCGGAGCATCACAGCCCCGTCCCCGCGGCGGTCCTCTCGGCGATCAAGTCCACCGTCAAGGGCGGCATCGGCAAGCTGCGCGAACGCCCCCAGGGCGCCGGCTACCGCCCCGGCGAGCGCTGGCCCGCCCTCGAACGCCCCACCTGGCGTCCCGACATCCGCGCCGCGGTCATCGCCACGGCCCGCGTCAACATGCACCGCAAGATGAACAAACTCGCCACCGTGGCGGGCCTGCACCCCATCGCGGTCCTCTCGGACTGCGCCGTCTACCTCTCCGACGGCCCCAGCCCCCTCGACTTCCTCCCGCGCACCCCCGAGGGGAAGCCCCTCCCCGGCGGTTTCCGCCTCGGCGTCAGCCCCGGCATGGTCAAGCACGAGGGCACCCAGAGCCTGCTCTGGGCCGTCGGGATGCTCGACGAACACCTCAACCCCGCCCGCCACATCAAGGGCCACGACGCAGCGGCAGACGGCGAGTAACCCATGCCAGACGACATCTCAGACAGCCTCACGAAAGCCGACACCCTGCACTTCACCCGCCCGATCCCGAAGTCGGCGGGCGCCCAGATGCGCTTCCTGCTGAAGCAGCTGAAGACCACCCGAGCGGTCGCCACCACCCTCGGCATCTCCCAGCGCACGGTCGAGCGGTACGTCAAGAACCAGATCAGGCAGCCCAAGCCCGAACTGGCCGCCCGTCTGGAGACCGAGGTACGGCGGCGCTGGCAGCCCGTGGTCCGCAAGCGCGCCCGCGCCAGGGCCGCGACCACCACGGGCCTGGTCATCGAAACCCGCGCCCGCTTCGGCTTCACCGCCGCCCCCGGCACCACCGACGACGGCCGCATGCGCCGCATCACCCAGCACCTGCCCCCGGAGTATGCGAGCCGCCTCTTCGCGGCCCAGGAATCGGGCGCCCCCGAGTCCCAGCTCCGCGCCATCGCGGCCGAAGGCCTCCAGGAGATCTACTTCAAGGACAACGGCGCCCGCGCGACGAACCTCCTGGTCGAGTTCACGGACATCGACTACGTCGACTTCGCCTTCTGACAGAGACCCAACAGAGACCCAAGGGACTCAAGGGACCGAATTTCGCCATTACCTTCGAACACTTCAAGCCACACACACCTGCACCCACCCGCAGGTCCTCACACGGCCAGAGGAACCGAAACAGGGACGGAAGCAGGGACGGAAGCAGGGACGGAAGGGACCAAAGGGACCGAATCACGCAACGGTCGGCGTGGACAGCCCCCGCTGCGACCGCTCGGTCTTCCGCCCCACCTGCCGCGGCCCGATCGTGCGCGGGTCCACGGCCTCGCCGGGCGCGCCCTCCCGGTACAGACCGTGCGGCTCGGCGTCCCGGTCGTGCGGCAGGAGGTAGAAGACGCGCCGCTTCTGCAGACCGCTGTCCGGGTCGGCCTCCGCCGTGTCGCCGAGCTCGGTGAAGCCGATCATGCGCCCGTCACGGTGGTAGCGCGGCTTTCCCCGGCGGCGAGGAGTCTTGTCCAGGGCCTGGCGCACGTAGTCGAGCTCTTCGGGATCCTCCAGCCACACCACTTTGTCCTCGTGGGCGAGATCGCTTGCTGTCAGTAGCGAGCTCATGGCCTGGGTCCTTCCTCGTTCACGTCGGCCCTTCCGGGCCCCTGGTTCCTCCACGCCGCGAACGGCGCCGAATCCGGTATGCGGCGGGGCCCTTCGGGCCACAGCCGGCTGGTGGGTCTGTTCATCGTCCTTGTCCATCGTAGGCGTGCCCGCCCCGGGGCGGTGGCACACGTCGGCCAGTCAGGTCGCGCTTGCCCTGTTCGCCTCGCGCGGCGGCTGCTCTTCGTCGGCCAGGAGGGCCAGGCCGGGGTAGAACTTCTGCCCGTTCGAACGGAGCATCTCATTGGGCGAGGCGACGCCGACCTCGGCCCGGATGCGCGTGGCGAACGCGCGGGTGGTCGCGGGACGCAGGCCCTCACCGTCGAGACACCAGGCACTGTAAGCGCGGTAGAGGGCTCCCTGCTCGACCTTGAGGTCACGAGGGTCGGGCAGATCCACCCCCGTGGTGCAGCATTCGGCGAGAAACCGCCCGATGTGGTCCTCGGTGGTGGCGTACGCCTGGGTGGCCGTCCGCACCACGCTCGGCCCGGTCAGCGCCGGCTTGGTGGCGAGATAGGCCTTCGCTCCCTGGATCATCCAGTGGAGGATGCCCGGGCCCTCCTCCTGGACGAGGGCCTCCGCCAGGTTGTCGATCTTGCGGTGGTCGGGGACGACCTTCTCGAAGGGGATCAGCCTGATCCGGCGCCAGAAGGCATGGCCGCCGGTGCCGACCTCCGGACGGTGGTTGCCCAGCAGCCACAGCTTGTGCGTCGGCTCGAAGCTGAAGAAGTCCTGCCGCATGCGGCGGGCCTTCAGCCGGTCGCCGCCCGTCAGGAGTTTGACGCGGGCTTCGTCGAACTTGTCGTGCGGCTTGAGCTCGCTGCACACGAACAGGCGCCGGCCGTGCAGCTCCGTGAGCTCGGTGGAGTGCTCGTTGAACTTGCCGCGTTCCATCAGGAAGCCCGGCGGGGCCACGTCCGCGTAATCGCCGAGGATCTTGATGACGACGTCCAGGAGGGCCGACTTGCCGTTGGCGCCGACGCCGTAGAGGAAGGGCAGGACCTGCCCGCCGACGTCACCGGTGATGGAGTAGCCGAGCAGGAGATGAAGAAAGTTGATCATCTCCTTGCCCTTGTCGTCGTCGCCGAACGTCTGGTTCAGGAACAGGTGGAACCGGGGCGTCGGCATGGCCTCGGGCGCCAGGTGCGTGGCGCGCGAGTGGAGGTCCCGCGTGGGGTCGGGCTTGTGCAGGTCGCCCGTACGCAGGTCCACGACTCCGGCCGGGGTGCACAGGGCGTACTTGTCGCCGTCCAGGGTGTCCGGGTCCAGGGCGAGCTCGGGCGAGGCCTTCGCCTGGGTGAGCATGGCCTTCACGCCCGAGGTGGACATGGCGCGTTTGCGGTGGTTGGCCAGCTCCCGGTCGGTGAAGTGGCCGCGCGGGTCGTGGGTGGGCAGGTCCTCCGCCATGTCACCGGCCGCCCAGATCGCGGCCTTCTCCCCGCCGGTGCGCTTCCACCGGTACTCGTCCCACACGTACCAGCCCAGTCCCTCCACGTGCCGGAACCGGTCGTGGTGGAGGTGGGCGAACAGCTTGGCGTTGCCCCGGTCGGTGAGGTTCTGCAGCAGACCGGACCCGATGAAGTCGCCGGCTCCGGTGGCGGCCGCCGCCGGAGCTCCGCTCTGCTGGGCGGGCAGCCGCCGACCGGGCGGCGCGGCGGTCTCGGTGGTGAACGCGGCGAGCTGTTCGGCCGCGGCCTGGGCGTTGAACCCCGTGCTTCCGGCGTTGCTCATGGGCGTTCCTTGGGGTGGATCGGTCGATCGCTTCCGGCTCGGAGTCCTGCTTCGACGATGAGGACGTTGCGGCGCGGCTGGTGGGGCCGTGCGCGGTCCGCTGCTTCCAGGAGCAACTGCCTGCCCTCCGAGGCCGCGAGGTGCCCGGCGGCGACGAGCCCCCCGGCCGTGAAGGCAGCCCGATTGAGCTTCTCGCTGAAGGCGGTCCCCTCAGGACTGGCCCCGCAGGCCCGCACTTCGTCCAGCAGGGGCCCGAGCACGCGCTGCCCGGCCCCGCGGGGCCTGTGACCCCGCGGACGCGCCACAGAAGCCCCCACAGAAGCCCCCACGGCCGCCACAGGGCCCGCTCCGACACTGTGCCCGGTACGGGTGAGCTCGGCGGTCAGCCACAACGGCAGGGCCGCGGGCACCCGGGCCCCGGGCAGCGCCTCGTACACGCCCGCGTCCGTGCGCGTCGCCGGCGCCACGATGTAGCCCCCGACGGCCCGGACATCGACCTGCCAGGCGAGCGCCACCTTGGAACTCGAGCCGCTGGAACACCGGAACGCCGGGCCGCCGCGGGGCGCCCGGTACCAGACGTGCATGCCTCCGGACGGCGTGCGGACGCGCAGCGTCGACGTGTCCTCGCAGGGGTTGGGCCGGGAACGGTACGCGGCCAGGAGCGCCAAGGTGTCGAATCCGCTCTGCAGTCCGGTCAGGTCGACGCGGTCGTCGATGGGGATGCCCGGCAGCAGCCGCTGCCGGTCGGGCAGGGCCGCCGGGTGGGCGTCGACGTCGATCACCACCAGTCCCGCAGGACCGCAGGACACCCCGATGCCGAACCCGGGCTCCGTCCGCCACCACTGGCGCACCGTACGAAGGTCCGTGGTGGCCGCGTGGAAACCGTGGCACCAACGGCCTTGCGCGGGGCACGGGCACTCCTGCGGGGAGTGCCGGTGCCCCCGGCAGTCGGGGCAGTTCGGGGCCGGCGTCTTGGTCCCCGGGGCCAGAGGGTGCACCGGGTAGCCGCGCGAGGCCATCCAGGTCGCCACGTCCAGCGCCGTCCCGCCGCCGACACATCGTGGCGGATCCTCGGAATAGACGGGCACTGGCTCTTCCTTGACGCACGGTTAGGGACGGTTCGTCCGATCCCTGGCCCTGCATCTCAGGGACCAGAGGGACTGAAGATTCACTATCTCGGAGACTACCCCAGAGCCCCCGGCCACCCGCGCTCGATATCCGCTGTATCGAGACTTGAGTCCCTTCAGTCCCTCAGTCCTTGAGGTTCTACCCGGTCCCGTCCCCAAAGCGTCTCTCTTCCGTCCCCGTGCACGGCCGGGCGTGTCGCGCCCTCCCTTCTCCCCCGCCCCTGGAGAGAGGTAGTCACCGCCCACCCCTCTTGCCCCATATATACCGATATGCCCCCAGGTATTGAAGCCCCAGACCCTCGTTCAGTCCCTCCTCGTTCAGTCCCTCCGCAAACATGCAGGTCAAAGGTGGTGTGAGTCTCATAGCAGGGACTGAAGGGACTCAGAATCACTACTTCCAGTCCTCATGCGTGTGCATGTATGCGCGCGCATATAAGAAGCCTGGTAGTGCATATGTGGCTCATAACTGCGAAGTTGAGTCCCTTCAGTCCCTCAGTCCCTGACCGCACCCGCCTGACCTGCAGGTTTATGCAGTGACTGAAGCGACAGGGACCGAAGGGTCCGAGCCGTCCTTCAGCCCCTGTCGGGGGAGGGAGCACCGAGGGAGGGCCTCCGGCCCCTCTCCACCCCCAGGGACTGAACACGACAGGGACCGAACCCCGATTCCGCCCCCGCAAGCGCCCGACGACCCTCAGTCCCTCCCCGACGGCGCCCCGATGGCGTTCCGCCTCACCGGAGCGCCATGAGCTCCCGATACCAGTCCGCCGCCTCGTCAAGGCGCGCCAGCGGCCCCGGCCCGGGCGGGCAGTCGGGGCGCATCGTCGCCCCACTCGCCCCGGCGTCGGAAGCACCCCATCCCCCGTGTGAAAACCCCGGGGTCCGGCCATGTAGGACGGCGGCTGTCCTACATGGAGGACATGCTTCCGATAGGACTTCTCCAGGGAGGCTGCGCGCCCCTGAGGAGCTCCGCCCTTCCGTTCGCCCTCTCCTTCCAGGAGCCCCGTATGAAGCCTCCCGCCATCTCCCCGTGCCTCGGCGTGCCCGACACCCAGGCGGCCGTCGACTTCTACGAGAAGCTCGGCTTCACCGCCCTGCCCGCCGGCAACGACCCGGACGACGACCTGCGCATCCTGCTCTTCGGCGGCGAGTTCGCGCTGATGGTCTACCGGGACGAGCACCTGCGTGGCTGGCTGCCCGTGCTGAAGGACACCCCGGTCGGCGCGTTCGGCATGTTCTACCTGGCCGTGGACGACTTCGACACGTACGTCGAGCGCATCCGCCCCCTGGTCACCGTCCAGAAGGACGTCATGGAGCACCAGGGCCAGAAGCTCTTCTACTTCACCGATCCCCACGGCTACGTCATCGCCGTCACCCAGAAGCAGACTTGGTGACCACAGTGACGCAGAACCCCGACACCACCGACACCACCGCCGCAGGCGCCGTCGTGAAATGCGCGGCCTTCTGGGGACACGACGGCAAGGCGCTCGCCGACTTCTACGCCGCCGCCCTGGGCTGGAAGGTCACCCAGACGTACGGCGACACCGCCGCCATGATCAGCGATGGCACCACCAGCTACGTCTTCTACACCGCCGAGTCCTTCAAAGCGCCGAACTGGCCCGCGGACGAGCTCGTCTTCCACCTCGACCTCACCTTCACCGACATGGAGGCCGCCGAGCGGCGCCTGCTCGGCCGCGGCGCCACCAAGCCCGCCCACCAGCCAGGCGGCAAGCACTGGACCGTACTGCTCGACCCCTCCGGCCAGCCCTTCTGCATCAGCGCCGCCCGCAAGCGCGGGTGACGCCATGACTCCCGAGGACATCGAGGAGCTCGCCCTCTCCTTGCCCGAGGTGACGTACGAGGAGCCGTACGGCCCCCACCGCCCCGTCTACAAGGTCGGCGGCAGCATCTTCGCCATGCTCGCGGCAGCGACCCCGACCCGCCCCAACCAGGTGACCGTCAAGTGCGAACCCCACCTCGCCCTGCACCTGTGCGAGCAGCACGCGGCGGTACGCCCGTGGTACCAGGGCCGCCGATGGCACTGGATCACCGTCGGCCTGGACGACGGCACGGTGCCCGACGAAGACCTCACCGACATGCTCCACCACGCCTGGGACTGCGTGGTGACCGGCCTGCCCGCCGCCACCCGCGACCGCCTGCGCAACCTCCGCCCCGAACAGCGACGCGACGGAGCCCGTCCCCACACATGAGCTGAGGCCCCGTGGAGCCCTGCCCTCAGACGGTGCCCACGGCCACAGCCGTCCCGGCCGGTTCGGGTGACGGCGATGCGCTGGTGTAGTCGCGCAGCCGGACGGGGGTGGCGCGGGTGTTCTCGGGCGCCTGGGCAGCCAGCATGTCCAAGACCTCCTGGGTGGGGGCGGGCATGAAGAACCGCTCTGCCCCCTCCCGGCCCAGAGCCTGGTGCTCCGTCACGTAGCCCCGCATCCCTTGCTCGTACGCCGCGAATGCCGTGGTGTGGTCGCCGCCGGCCGCGGCGAGTTCACCGGCCAGGATGTAGGCGCCGATCAGGGCCTGCGAGGTGCCGCGGCCCGAGGTCGGACCGGCGCAGTAGCCGGCGTCGCCGAGCAGGACGACCCGCCCCTTGGCCCACGTATCCATCCGGACCTGGGCGTTGGCGTCGAAGAAGAAGTCGTCTGCCCCCGCCATTTCCCGGAGCAGGCGCGGGATCTCCCAGCCGTCGGCCGCGAAGTGTTCGGCGATGATGCCTTGCTGTACGGCGCGGTCGTGGCGGTCGTAGGCCAGGTGCTCGGCGGCGATGTGGAAGGCGGCGCGGGCCTCGGTGTTGCCGCGGGCCGTGAAGATGTTGGCCGCCCTGCCGGGGGCGGTGTAGAGGCGGCCGGTGTTCTTCAGGCCGAGGTAGTTGTCCAGGCTGAAGATGGCGGTGTAGATGCCGAGGTGGCGCACGAACTGCTCCTCGGGGCCGAACGCGAGCGCCCGGGTCCGCGAGTGCAGGCCGTCGGCGCCGACGACCAGGTCGAAGCGGCGCGGAGCACCCCGTTCGAAGGTCACCTCGACGCCGTGCGCGTCCTCGGCCAGGCCCGCGATGGAGTCCCCGAACACGTACTCGACGTCACCGCGGGTGGCCTCGTACAGCATCTTCGTCAGATCGCCCTTGAGGACCTCCAGATCCCCCGCGAAGATCACGGCCGGCAGGGTCGCGTACGAGTGGCCCTCGGCGTCCACCATGGCGGCGTCGCCCATCTCGGTGTCCAGCTCACGGATCTGCTCCAGCAGACCCATCCGGTCCAGCACGTCCAGGGCTTCACCCCGGAAGTCCACCGCGTAGCCGCCCTCGCGCACCGCTTCGGCACGCTCCACCACCGTGGGGACGAAACCGTGGCGGCGCAGCCAGTAGGCGAGCGCCGGCCCGGCCACGCTGGCGCCGGAGATCAGTACGGTGCGGGCGGCGGTGGTGTTCTCGGTCATCTTGGTCCTCTCTCAGCTCGATGCGTACAACGTAACGACGCCACCCCCGCCAACTGAAGTGCAATGTTGATCCAACCACCCTAGTGCACTAACCTTGGCGCACTAGTACACCGAGGAGTGCATCATGTCCGAGTTGCCGCCGTACGCGAGGATCGCCGCCGACCTGCGGCGACGCATCGAGGCCGGTGAACTGCGGCCGGGCGACCACGTGCCCTCCACACGTGCCGTCACCCAGCGCTGGGGGGTCGCCATGGCCACGGCGACCAAGGCGCTGGCCGTCCTGCGGCAGGAGGGTCTGGTCCGGCCGGTGCCCGGGGTGGGGACCGTGGTCTGCGCCGTCCCCCGTGCGCCGCGGACACCCCCGGGGGGCCGACGGGCGGACGAGCCGTCGCAAGAGACCACCGCACGCCGGCGCCTCGTACGGGCAGGAATCGCCATCGCCGACGCGGAAGGGGTCACCGGACTCACCATGCGCCGACTGGCCGCCGAACTCGGCACCTCCGCCATGTCGCTGTACCGCCACGTCCAGAACCGGAACCAGCTCCTGGCACTGATGGTCGACGCGGCCTACGCACAGGCACAGCTGCCCACCCCGCCCCCACAGGACTGGCGGTCGTGCCTGGAGCTTTCCGCCCGCGCCCAATGGCAGCTCTACCAGAAGCATCCCTGGCTGGCGGCCACGATGAACCTCGCCCGCCCCCTGCTCGCACCGAACGGCATGCGCCACATCGAATGGGCCCTGGCAGCCCTGGAAGGCACCGGCCTCGACCCTGACCTCCGCATGCACGCGGCGGTCTCCCTCTTCGCCTTCGTCAGGGGCTGCGCGGTCGACCTCGCGGCAGAACAGGAGGCCCGTCACGCCAGCGGTGTCACCGGCGACCAGTGGATGCAGGTCCAGGAGGCCAAGATGGCCGAGCTGCTCTCGGACGGCACCTTCCCGGCCTTCACCGCCGCCCGCACCGACCCCGGCCTGTCCCTGTCCGGCGAATCCCTGTTCAACTTCGGCCTCGCCCGCCACCTCGACGGCTTGGCCTCCCTGATCGCCACCCCGCGCTGAGCACGGCTATGAGCGGTGGGTCTTCTTGCAGCAGCGCCGAAAGACTGACAGGGCCATGTCGGTAGGTCATCCGCCATCCCCTGACTCAGGCAAAACGTAACGACGTACAGAAGATCGGTGTGCGCAGATTCTCCGGAGCGTAGTGACGGTCGCGGCGGCAGCTGCCGCTCCGGAGCCGACGACGGGCTGCTGCCAGGGCTCCTGCTCCCCTTGAACACAGTCGCCGGTACTCCACTGAGGCGCCCCGCGATCGCGCTCGCCGACGCCATCCTCGCCACCCCCGCCCGCCGTCACCCCTGGCATGGTGCGCCCGACCTGGCGGCCTGCTCGATCCTCGCGCAATAGGCTGCACGGGCTTCCTCGTCGAGCTGCTGCTCGAGTTCGGCGCGCAACCCGGTCCGGCCGTCGAGGCCTTCACGCAGGATGTCGGCGTGCCCGGCATGCCGGACGGACTCGCTGAGAACATGGACCATGATGGCGAACAGATTGGTGTTGGGATAAGGCTCCGGCCACCACGGCACGTGGCCGGGGGCGTCGAGGGGAAGCTCCTTGATCGTCGCGTCCGAGTGTTCCCACGTGCGCCGGTAGAACCCGATGATCTGATCGCGGGTCTCGTCCTCGGTCGCCCACAGATCACTGCCGTCGTACTCCTGCCACCGGGGCAGCGGTTCCGGGAAAGGGCGGTCGAAGACCTCGCCCAAGTACCTGGCCTCCACGGTGGCCACGTGTTTGACCAGGCCGAGGAGGTTGGTCCCGGTCACTGTCAAAGGCCGCCGGGCATCGTATTCGGACACACCGTCGAGCTTCCAGAGCAGCGCCTCGCGGTCCCGCCGCAATCTCCCGTGCAGGTTGCCCTTCGCGAATTCCTCGATCATGCGGCACGAGCCTGCCATGGGTTGCCGGCGGTCTCAAGATCCCCTACCTGGTCCCGCACCGCGCGGCTGTGCAGCGGCTGGCAGGCGGGGGCTGGACCCGGTACTCGGGGGAGTTTGGCGATGTATGTCACGGTAAGTGACGGCACGCGAGGGAGAGGTGAAGGACTCTCGCCTCGAGACCGGCGGCATCTGGCGTTGGGGCTCACCCCGATCGGATCGGGCAGCTCGGCTCTTGGCTGGCTGGCTGACGGCGCTGTGCCTGCCGGCCCGTCCGCTCGGACCGGATTCTGACTTGCCGGTCTGTAGACCGGCTGCCCGCCCGCAGAGACGGCGGGCAGGTAGCAGCCACGGCGCCGATCGTGTACCCGCCCGGGGGTGATTGCCGGGTAATTGGTCCGCGTGAGCTCCGCTCCTCAGGTTCTGGATCTCTGAGGGGCCCGGGGCGGCGTTGTACGACCCGCGCACCGGCCCGCCGGAACGGCACCCACGCCCACAGCGACCACGACCTGGTCGCCTTCCGGAGCCCACCCACGCGACAGCCGGGCCATCAGCCTGCCAACAGGCAGCGGTCTCCGCTCGGAACGAGCAGAAGGGGTCCGTCAGCAAGCTGACGGACGTTAGTCGACCGCCGGACCGCGGGGTTGCTGCATCGGCGGCGTCATTCGGCGACGTTCGCACAGATGACGAAGAAGTTACCCTGAGCCGCGCCTAGGCCGCCCTCGTGGGTCACCCCGACAACCCATTCCGTCGGATCAATCTGGTGTGGGTAGGAATAGACCAGACGGAGGTTGTCGACGTCTCCGCCACCAGCCTGCACGCCACCACTAAGGGGCCGCTTACCCGCGGGGCAGAAGATAGCATCGCTGTCAGTCTCGCCCGGAAGGAGACTGAAATCATCGCCTTGGACCACCTCGTAGCCGGTGATGCCGCCACGCGCGGGGGTCGTGGTCGAGGACGACGCACCCTGGTTGCACTGGGTGTTTTGCGGCGCGGTGAACTGGTTGCCCACACCTGACTGGACGGGTGTGCACAGTTGTTGCGTGAGGATGCCGCCGCCGAGGAGGCCGTCCAGGAGACCGTCGGCTTGGGCGTTGTGAGCTTGTGACACATTGATGACGAGCGCGCCCGCCGCCACTGTCAGAGCTGTGATCAACCGTCCTGCACGGTGCACGAAGTCTCCCTGATTCCGATCGCGTTCGGTCATGACAAGCAGGTGGAAACTAGCTGCATAAGGCCATGCCTTGGTGCGCGACATGCCGCCCGGCAACGCATACCGATTGGTTCACCCTGACAGATGCAGAAGATCCCACGTCCTGGCCCTTTAAATCGGTGATGGGCTTTAGGGACAGGTACTAACCTTGAGTTTTAACCCCGCACGTCACCCGGTAGCTCATCTTTGTGCAGGTCGGCGTCTGGGCCATCGACTGGTGGTGGGCAGGACTCAGGTCAGGAAAGCCTGCCCGCCGAGTGCTCGTCTCTCTGGTGTTCCGCAACCTCCCCTTGCCCGGGTGCCAGCCTGCTGAGGGCGGTAGCCAGAGCCTGGGATTGGCCGGGCGTGATCCCGAGGGCGAGCGGTACCTGGCGGGGGCTGTACGGGGAGGAACACACGGCGATCGGGTTGTCGCCGGCCGGGGCCCACCGGGGTCCGGTTGCCAGGTCTTGTTTCCCCAGCAGGATCGCGGCCAGATCGCTGGCAGCTTCCGCGCGGATCCCACAGTGGGACGGCGCGCGGGTAACGGTGTCACGCGCATCGCCGGGCATGTCGGCGTCGCCGAGCATGGGCAGCAGGAGTAGGAGGCGCTCGGATGGATCGGTCAAGCCCTCGCCGCCTTCCTGTGTGCTCGTAGCGAGAGTGAGGAGCTCCGTCCAGGACAAGCCGGGGCCGGCCTCGTCGGCGCCGCACTGGCCGAGATGGCCGAGGCGCCCCCACCTGGGATGGCGGATGAAGAAGTCGACGTTGTTCTCGTTCTCCCAGTTGGCATAGACGGCATAGACCGTATGCCCACCGTCGAAGCAGACCCGCAAGGCAGGCCAGGGCTGCTCGGGGTCACCGAGGCGATCCACCATTTCGTCGTAAGCCGACGAGTCCACACCGTACGGCTCGGATGGATCGCCGGGATCGCCCATCGTCAACAGGACATGAGCGAGCCAGAATGCGGGATCTCGCGCGAGGTCCTCACTCGCAACCAGCTCGCAGTCCTGCAGGTACTCCGGGATGTGTACGCCGATGCTTATGGGAGGAGGTTAGGGAACACCGGAGAGGCGACCGTGCGTGGGGCTGTGTTCCCAAAGCGGTGGGAAGGGCAGAGCAACCTCAAGTTGACGTACGAGGTTAAAACTCAAGCTAACTGTCAAGCAGCCCCAGCTCGCTGTCGGGCCTGCACAGCGGGCAAGCGATGACCGACGGCACGGTCCGCAGGAGCTCCAGTACCGACTCCCGGGTGGCCGCCCGGCCACGGCTGGTGATGGGGCAGGCGCCAGTGTGGACACGCTCGGGCCGGCGGGTGGCACCGATGCCGTACTCGATCCACCAGCGGGGAGGCTCCGGCGGCGGCCGCCGGCGTGCCTGCTCTGCATCCGCGGCCCGGACGACGGTGATTTTCTCGTCGACACGGGAGAGGGTGAGCTCCAGCCAGCGGCGTATGACCAGGAGCTGGTCCAGTCCCGGGGGCAAAGGCAGAAGAGGTTCCCGCATGGCGGCTACGCCGCCTCTGCTGCTTCGGGGGCTTCCGTGCGGCGGGCCTGCTGCTTCAGCTGCATGCGGCTCGCCACCATGATGTCGGTGGGAACGCTCTTCCAGTGGGGGTGGCCAACGACGTCGATCGACAGCTGACGGCTCTCAGAAGCCGATCCCAGTCGCTGGAGATCGCCGGGTTCGTCGACCTCGCCGAGGTGGACCCGATCTTCTTCGACAAGACCTACTACCTAGGCCCCCGCGGCAAGGAGTACGGGAAGGTCTACAGCCTGCTGGAGCAGGCCCTGGCCAAGACCGGAAAGGCAGGCATCGCCACCTTCGTGATGCGCCAGCACGAGTACCTGGTCGCCCTCAAGGCCGAGAACGGCCTCCTCGCGCTGCACACCCTGCACTGGGCGGACGAGATCCGGGATCCGAACAAGGAGATCGACACCCTGCCCGGAAAGACGAAGGCCTCGGACAAGGAGCTGAAGATGGCCGAGCAGCTCATCGGGGCCATGAGCATGCAATGGGATCCCGAGCAGTTCCACGACACGTTCCAGGAGAAGGTCGCGGCCCTCATCGAGGCCAAGAAGGCCGGCGAGACCGTGGAGAAGGCCGAGCCCCCCGCCGAGCCCACTGGGGCGGGGCTGTTTTGCGTTGTCGCGGTTCAGCTGTCCTGGCGGACCAGGGGTCAGAGACGCCGTGCAGGCGCGGCAGCTTCCGGCCGTCCGTGGGCTCGGCTACGCCGAACACGCCAGCTCCACACTGTGTGTCCCATGAGAGCCACGGCGACGACGCATGCTGCTACGCGAGTTACGGTCCAGGTTATAGCGAAAACCGGACCCTGCAAGTCCGCCTCTACGCTCAATCGCTGGGTCGCCTCGAAGAAGGCGATGAACGGAACAAGCAGACGGAACAGGAGGCCACCAACTCCGGGCGTTCGTGCTACGTTCCCCATAAGTCCCACAGGCGCACCAAACACCAAAGCCGCTATTCCCCACACAAGAATTTGCCCCTCGCTGGAGGCGCTAGATTCCAACTGCATTTCAGCCGGAATAGAGGTGGCGGGTTCCATTCCGACCGGAACGGTGGGATTCATGTCCTTGAAAAGGTAATATGCGACGACGCCGATGGTCAATCCGAAAGATGCCAGCAATGCCGACTCGATTTTGGATCGGCGGAAATAGCCCACCAGCAATGCATAGCAGGCCCACGGCCAGCCACTAGAAAAAACAATACTCGCGGCGACGCAAATGGGGTTATCCCATTTGCCGGCAACGGGGCCCACCAGGCCAAGTAGCAAACCCGTTCCGAGAGACACAGTGATCGGCACAACGCGAGCACGTGTAAAGCGTGTGATTGTACTTCCCCCGTTCAGTGGGTGAGCCGAGTTAGAGGTGGCGCCACTCTGGGGCTGCGCGGGCGGCCGAGCAGGCCCAGAGTGGCTCACCAACCTACCGCACTTTCCGCGGAGTTACCGTTTGGTGCGGGCGATCAGAACCTAATCGACGCTGTAGTAGGTGGAGCAGGTGTAGGCGAGACCCGCAGTGAGGTTCGCGTTAGAGGTGTTGCCGGCTGCGGCCCAAACGCGACGCGTACTGCCCGCGAGCTTCACCGTGGACGAGTGCCCCTTCGTCTGGTGATAGTAATTCGAGTAGCAGTACTTATTGATTACCCCGGGGCTGACCTCTGTTGCGTACCAGCCGTAACACCAGGTGCCACCGCTGGACGGGCTGACGCATGTAGTCGACAGCGGGCTAAAAGAGCCCGCCGAAGCGTCCATCTTGAACGTCACCACACCCCATTCAGAGGGGTTGCCCAGCCCTGCAGGCGGCTGGGTACCGTCCCCACGGTGGTGGACGGTGACGGCGGCTCCGGAGGCGCTGGCGGTTGCAGACGCGTCCGCGGTGGCCGGCGTCGCGAGGCCTACAGCCGCAACGGCTGCGCCCGCGATGGCGAAAGCGACGGATCTACCGGCAATCTTCATGAAATTCCCTCCCCTGATTCCCCCTGTTGGGAACGGGAGAGATCCTTCACCGGTCCGAACCTGCCAGCAAAGGAAAATTGAACCCGTTGACTCAAAACCCCCTGACCGATTCGCGTACTATCGCCCGGATATTTCTGGATTCCTTATCGCCTACTCTAAGATGATTGGTCTCAAAAGGTTACCCAGTTCGATACTTCAGCCATCCATCGCCTTCAGTGCTGATCGATGGCCGAGACCTAACGTTCGACTTGACCTATGGCGCTGGCATGCCCACCCGTCCCGTTTGCGCGATCCCGGACGCAGACGACCGCCCCGCGGCGGATCGGCATTCCCCTCGTAGCGGGGGGGGGAGGGGCGTAACTGCATGGGAAGTGGGATCCCCGCCGAAGGCTGACCTGCATGGCAGGGCTGCCTCGAATGGCCATCCGCTCAATCTTCGGCGAGAAACGCTCAACCTTCACTGCGACAGGTCACTGTTTGGCCGGAACGGCGGGCGGTGTCTGCTCAGGCCGGGCCCGGGCGCGAGGTCTGTTCCGAGTGTGCTTTGGTGGAAGGGCGTGCTCGGTCGTGGGCTTCAGCTTCAAACAAGCTGGTGCCCGCACGGCCGCCGCCAGATTCTCGATCAGGTTAGTGAGGCCATGGACTCGGCGAGGAATGCCTGCTGAGCGCCACGCCGCGTGCGCGGGGAGCAGACGCAGACCATCTCCGTCCACGTCCCCCAAGCGGGACCATCCCCGCGTGCGCGGGGAGCAGCAGTTGTGAGCTTCACGTTTTCCCATCTCGGGTGGTTTGAGCGTCATGTAATTCCCCATCCCGACTTCTCCTAATTGGCCATGGGTACGACGGAGTTCGGGATCGAGGGACCTGGGTCATCGCGGAGGCGCGTGGGCGGCCCTGGGCCTGTGGTTCGGAAGGCCGATGGTCAGCCCGGATGGCAAGGAGAACGTTCGTCGTGGTCGACATCACCGAGATCTACGTCCACTGGTACGCGGGCCGCTCGAAGAGCCAGCTGGCAGCGTCACTGGGGGTGGACCGCAAGACGATCAGGAAGTACCTGGAGCCGGCGGAGGCGTCCGGGATCACGCCCGGCGGGCCGCCGATGCGGGAAGCCGACTGGGCCAAGCTGATCAAGAGCTGGTTTCCCGAACTCGCCGACCGGCGGCTGCGGCAGATCACCTGGCCCGACATCGACCAGCACCGCGACTACATCAAGAACCTGCTGGGGACGGTGACCGTCTCCACGATCCACCAGCGGCTCCGGGACGAGCACAAGCTGGACGTGTCGATCTCCTCGTTCCGCCGCTGGGTGCATGCCACGCTGCCCGACGAGACGACAAGGTCCCAGGTCACCGTCCTGCGTGATGACGTCGAGCCGGGCTCGGAGGCTCAGATCGACTACGGGCACCTGGGCCAGTGGACCAATCCGAAGACCGGCAAGCGGCACCGGATCTGGGCCTTCGTGATGGTGCTGCTGTGCTCCCGGCTCATGTTCGTCCGCCCGGTCCTCTACCTGCACCAGCCCGCCTGGACCGAAGCAAACGTCGCCGCCTTCCGCTACTTCGGGGGTGTCCCGCGCCGGCTGGTGCCGGACAACCTGCGGACCGGCGTCGACAATCCCGATCTCTACGACCCGAAGATCAACAAGGCGTATACCGAGCTCGCCTCCCACTACGGGGCACTGGTCGATCCGGCCCGCGTGGCCCGGCCCAAGGACAAGCCGCGGGTCGAGCGGCCGATGCCC
This sequence comes from Streptomyces sp. NPDC046303, assembly GCF_055588085.1. Lineage (NCBI taxonomy): Bacteria > Bacillati > Actinomycetota > Actinomycetes > Kitasatosporales > Streptomycetaceae > Streptomyces > Streptomyces sp. NPDC046303. The sequence goes on along the minus strand of NZ_JBVJFA010000038.1, from coordinate 3,526 downwards.
TACATCCGTGACTCGTTCTGGCGGGGTCGGGAGTTCACCTCGATCGAGCACATGCAGGCCGAGGCTGTGACCTGGAGCCAGAAGGTGGCCGGCCGCCGGCAGTGCCGGCCGTTGCATGGAGCCGCCCCGATGACGGTGTTCGAGGCCGTCGAAGCCGAGACCCTGCTGCCGCTGCCGCCCACTCCGTTCGTGTTGGCCCGTTGGTCGACGGCGGTGGTCGGGCCGGACATCCACATCAAGGTCGGCCGCACCCTCTACTCGGTTTCCTGGAAACTGATCGGCCGCCGGGTCGATGTCCGCTCGACCGCCACGATGGTGCAGGTCTTCCTCGACGGCGTCCTGGTCAAGACCCACGTGGCACTCGAGCAGGGCAAACGCACCGACAGGAGCGACTACCCGCCGGAGAAGATCGCCTTCCAGATGCGCACGCCGATCTGGTGCCGGACCCAGGCATCGAGGTCGGGGACGCCTGCCGGACCGTCGTCGACCAGCTGCTGGAGGTCAACGCGCTCTGCCGGCTCCGCGCCGCCCAGGGAATCCTCGGCCTGAAGAAGAAGTACGGCGACGCGAGGCTGGAGGCCGCCTGCGCCAGGGCTATCACGGTCGGAGATCCGTCCTACCGCACCATCAAGGGCATCCTGATCGCCGGCACCGAGACCGACCCGGAGCCCGAATCCAGCGGGGACGCGGGCGCCGCGGCATTCCTTCACGGGCCCCAGCGGCGTTTCGCCTCCGTCGCCCCGTCCGAGACGGCGGATGAGCTCCTTGACGACCAGGTCCACGGCGAAGTTGAGGGAAGCATCTGATGAGCGTGATGGATTCTGCTCTGCGTGAGTCGCTGAAGTCGCTGCGTCTCTCGGGGATGCTGGAAACCCTCGATGCCCGCCTGGCCCAGGCCCACGGCGGCGAGCTCGGGCATCTGGACTTCCTGCAGGTCCTCTGCCAGGCCGAGATCACCCGCCGCGAGACCGTCGCTTTCCAACGGCGCCTGACCCGGGCGAAGTTCGAGCAGCAGGTCACCCTGGAGGAGTTCGACTTCACCGCCTCCTCGAAACTTCCCGCCGCCCAGATCCGCGACCTCGGAGCCCTGCGCTGGCTTCATTCGGGCGAGTCGGTCATCCTCTTCGGCCCGGTCGGGGTCGGAAAGACACACGTCGTCCAGGCCCTCGGCCACCTCGCAGTCCGCCAGGGCGCCCACGTCCGGTTCGCCAAGACCAGCCGGATCCTTGCGGACCTCGCCGGCGGCCACGCGGACCGCACCTGGGACAAGCGGATCCGTGAACTGGTACGGCCCGACGTGCTCATCCTCGACGACTTCGCCATGCGCCAGCTCGAAGCGTCCCAGGCCGATGACCTCTATGAACTGGTCAGCGAACGGCAGGGACGGTCTCTGATCATCACCAGCAACCGGGCGCCCAGCGACTGGTATCCCCTCTTCCCGAACCCGGTCGTCGCCGAGTCGCTGCTGGACCGGCTGATCAACACCAGCCACCAGGTGATCATGAACGGTCCCAGCTACCGGCCCAACAAGCGCCCCAAGAACCCCACCGACAAGCCCGACAAGCCCCCGGTCCGTTAACGCCCAGCCCAGTCCACGTTCCATTCCCGCGGCAGGTCCTCGTCACAGAAGACGCAGACGAAGTCCTCCTCCCGAACTATGTTCAGCTGACTGCAGGAGGGACAGCGCCGGAACATCACCTCATGGGTGAAGCCGGAAGTGTGCTCGATCCCGGCTGCGTCCAGAGCCTTCGCGACGGCCGGCCATGAGCTGATATCCGGGCAGAATCCGGTCGACTGGTTACTCACCTCGGCGACCACCCACTGCCCGGACTCCTCGCGGAAGCTCATCTCCCCGGCGCCCAGAACAGGGCCACCGCCAGCGCACACCACGTGCTCGCTCCGGCGCGGCGCGAGCCGCAGCACACCCGCCAAGTCGATGACGAACGTGAAAGGCTCGGCCAGCTCCACCGCCGCCAGAGACGAAGCCCAGTCGGCGAAGTCCGCCGCCGAGTGGATGCGTCGGCCCTCAGCCTCCGGCCGGACAAGGGCCCGCAGATCAGGCGGTCCCACATACCGATAGCTCCACCCCAGCAAGTTCACGCAGGCCAACCTGACGCCCGCCCGAGGTCAGGGCCTGGGGAATTACGTGAACTTACCCCTGGGGAATAACGAGAACGTTCACAGGCGGCGGCTGCGGCCGACTCGGTCCAGGTCCGGAGGGACGCTGGTGTCCACAGTCCACTTCGGAGCCGGACTGGTCGTAGACGGTGGCCTCAGGACGCGGTCGGGGAGCGGTCACAGTGCCCGCTCCCCGAAACCGTCTAAACGATGTGCCGTCCAAGACTAGGTGTATTGACCCGCAGTGTTGTTGATTCGGCTGATGGGTGGGTGTCCGTCGAGTGCGGTGTGGCAGCGGTGGTGGTTGTAGGTGTGGAGGAAGTCTGCCAGGGCTGCTGTTCGCTCGTCGTTTGCGGTGTACGGCCGCTGGTAGGCCCATTCCTCGAGCAGGGTGCGGTTGAAGCGTTCGACCGTGCCGTTGGTTTGCGGCCGGTAGGGCCGGATCTTCTTGTGGGCGATTCCGGCCGCGGCCAGGGTGCGGGTGAACAGTTTGGGTTTGTAGCAGGAGCCGTTGTCGGTCAGGACCCGCTCGACGGTGACGTCGTGCGCGGTGAAGAAGGCTTGCGCCCGGTGCCAGAACGCGATCGCGGTCTGCTGGCGTTCGTCGGTGAGGACCTCGCTGTAGGCCAGGCGGGAGTGGTCGTCGACGGCGGAGTGGATGTAGGAGTAGCCGATCACCGGTGTGCTGCTTTTGCGCTGGTCGGTGGTGGCCTGGTGGTTGCGGTCGCCGGCGGTCCGGCCCAGCACCCGCCAGCCGCCGCCGTCGGGGATGTTGCCGAGCTTCTTGATGTCGACGTGGACCAGCTCGCCGGGCCGGGAACGTTCGTAGCGGCGGATGATCCTGCCGGTAGGCCGGTCGAGGAAGGCCAGCTTGTTCAGGCCGTGCCGGGCCAGGATGCGGTGGACGGTCGAGGTGGGCAGGCCCGGGATCGGTCCGATCCGGGCAGGTCCCAGCTTGCGGCCGGTCCGCAGCCGGCAGACCTGGGCCTCGACCGCCGCGGGCGTGCGGTGCGGGGTGGTGTGTGGCCGGCTGGAGCGGTCGTGGAGTCCGGTCTCGCCCTCGGCCCGCCAGCGGCGGACCCACTTGTGGGCGGTGGGCCGGGATATGCCCATCTCGGCCGCCACGTGTGCGACAGGTCGTCCGGCCAGGACGCGTTCGACCAGGATCCGCCTGCCGTGAACGGTCAGCCGGGCATTACGGTGGGACACGAAGACCTCCGTGTGTGGTGTGGAGCCTAGACACCTCCACCACACCGGAGGTCTTCGCCATGATCAAGACCCAGTCGGCGTTAACAACGCTCGTGATCAATACAGCTTGGCTGTGTCTTGCGGGTTATGCCGGGCTTGGAGGGGTTTGGGCGGGATCTGCCCAGTGTGGTACGCGTTCGGCTAGAAGGATCCGGTTCCG